>DATMND010000492.1:0-63749 GCA_035569235.1 Acetobacteraceae bacterium
TTCGTCACCTCAAGGGCGAGGGGCCACGCACCGAGCAGGCGGAGACGGTTTCTCGCGGATTTGCCCGATGATGACTTCAGGGGTTCATCACGGTACAGGAATATGACTCAGCGCAGCAACCCGTCGGCTAGTACCCCGTCCACGGCAACTGATGCAACGATGATGCGTCGCCGCTCGACCGACAAAGACCCTAGCGGCACAGTACGAGTGCTGCGGTGGGTTTCAGTTTTTGGACTGCTTCTGCCTGTGTTTCTTCTAACCGTCGTTGCCTGGATCGAACACACGAACATTCTGACAAGCGCGGAGCGTGATGGCACCAAGATTGTGGACCTTTTTCGCGAGCAAGCAGGAAACCTGTTCACCGGCCACGAACTCATCCTGGACATGGTCGTGAACCGCATGCAAGACCGTAATAAGGACAAGACTCAATTTGCGAACATCTTGCGCGAACTCGAAGTCATGGATAGGCGGCTCGACGATGCATCAGAGATTTTGCTCGTGGACGCTGGGGGAGCCGTACTGGCATCGACAGCTGATTTGCGGCCAAACCAACCACCGCCTACTCCGGACCAAAAGTGCTTTCTCGCGTTGAGCAAGAACGAGGCTGCAAGCTGCATTGGCCAACCACATGACGATCCCCGATCAGGGGATAAGCTATTCTCGCTGAGTCGGCGTATAGAGCAAGGCGGCGCATTCAGCGGGATTGTCCAAGTCGCAATTTCGGTGGATTATATTATCAACCTTTGGGCATCCGCCGCGCCAAGCGAGGACGATATTGTTACGATGTTTACCTCTGATGGCACCGTTCTCGCTCAATCTGGTCCGCGATCGCAGGCTGCGCCGAGCCTCCCTGATGTGGGCAGAGCCTTGATCGACAAAATAGGTCTGTCCCCTGCGGGTATCATCAGGGCACCGCTATCGACTGACGGGGACGATCGGATCACCGTCTATGCGATGCTAGCCGAGCATCCTGTGTACGTCAGCCTGAGTCTCGCCAAAAGCGGAATCCTAAAGGAATGGTATGTCATTCTCCTCGTTTATGGAGTGGTCGCTGGGTGTTTTATGGCTGGCGCTGTAATCGCGCTAAGCATCGCGATGCAACGAGTGCGTGTATTTAATAGCTTGCTCGCGTCGAATCGGCGACGATAGCTTGGTTCAAGCGATTAAACTGCGTAGCGAATCTACAAGACTGCACTGACGCATGATGCGACGCTCCCAGACTCCCTCCGTTATGGCGGATCGCCATTGGGGAGACCGTCTGGAAGACCGTTGAGGAGAACGATGGCGGTTCGGCGTCTGGTGCGAACCACGGCATCGACCACCACGCTGCGATAACAGTTCGGCATATTGTCAAGGTAGGCGATCCAGCCACCGTTCACCCCACCGTCATAACGACCCTCTCCCAGACCGTCGGGGTGCAAGAATCCTGGGGAGACCATCTCAGCATGATGGGGATGACGATTGCCGAACGTCTGGCGATGTTGTCGGCGATCGGAAACCACCGGTCGCTTCCGGCGGGTCATCCGGCCGAACGATCCACGGCACCCTCCTTGCACCGTCAACACGCCCGTCGCCCCAATGATCTCCATGCCATCGGGGGCGCGTCCTTAATGGACCGATTGGGTAGGACTACCGCGATCTGACCATCGCCCCCGCACAGCTGCTTGAGTGGCAGCCCACGGCGTTGGTCAAGTCGTTGGTCAGGATGCCGGTTTATATGGGCAATAAGCGTTTGAAAAGGCTAGATTCTATGGTGTTGGCGGAGGGGATGAGATTCGAACTCACGATACGAGTTGACCCCGTATAACGGTTTAGCAAACCGCCGCCTTCAGCCGCTCGGCCACCCCTCCGCCGGAATTTCCCTCGGGTCGGCCCCGAGGGCAACGCACGGACACGGCGTTTGCACCTCGGTTTCTAAGGCCTGGCCCGATAAGCGTCAAACGTTCAGCTCAGCCCGACCTCGAAGCCGCGCTTCGTGCAAGGCCGAGCCATCATGGCTTCATACCAGCGCTGCACGTTCGGGAAATCGGCCAAGTCAACCTTGTGCCGCTCGTGCCGCCAAGCCCAGCCGAGGATGGCGAAGTCGGCGATCGATACCGGGCCGCCGACGAATTCCGCCTGCGACAGGCGCTTGTCGAGCACGCCATACAGCCGCAGCGTCTCCTTCATGTAACGGTCGAGTCCGTATCGCTGGTCCCGCTCGTCCTCAACCTGGAGGAAATGGTGCACCTGCCCGGGCATCGGACCGAAGCCGCCCATCTGCCACATCAGCCATTCCAGCACCGGGACCTGCGCGCGCAGGTCGGACGGATAGAATTTCCCGGTCTTCACCCCGAGGTAGATCAGGATCGCTCCCGACTCGAACACGCTGATCGGCGCGCCGCCCGGGCCTTCCGGATCGATGATAGCCGGGATGCGGTTGTTCGGGCTGATCTTCAGGAAGTCGGGATTGAACTGCTCACCCTTGCTGATGTTCACCGGGTGGACGTTGTAGGGAAGGCCCATCTCCTCGAGCGCCACACTGATCTTGCGGCCGTTCGGCGTGTTCCAGGTGTGCAGTTCGATGGGCATGGCAGCCTCCCGCGACATGACGTTCGGCGGGATTGTCACCGAGCCGGAGCCCATCCGCAACCGGCGCCACGATACCCGATTGCAATGCAGGCAATACGTCGGCGAAGCTGATCACTTCGTGAGCAACGGGCCATCAGCATCGGTCCGCCAGCGTGGCCTGTTGCTTGCACCCCCGTGTCTGATCAACCCCGCCAGGAGGCCAGGCCAGTGAGCGAATCCGCGGTCAGCATTCCCGTCCCGCTCGCCCATCCGGCGACGCGCTGGTTTCAGCTGGCGCTCGGCCTCATCTGCATGATGGCGATCTCCAGCCCGCAATACGTCTGGACGCTGTTCACCAAACCGCTCGGCGGCGCACTCGGTGCGGCGCCGGCCGCATTGCAGGTGACGTTCTCGCTGCTGATCGTGCTGCAGACCTTCTTCTCGCCGTTCCAGGGGTATCTGGTGGACCGCTTCGGCCCGCGCCGGCTCATCGCGCTGGGCGCCGTACTTACCGGGCTTTCCTGGATCCTCGCTGCACAGGCTGGTTCGCTCCTTATGCTTTATCTCACCTATGGCGTGATCGGCGGGCTCGGCACGGGCATCGTCTATATCGGCGTCGTCGGGCAGATGGTCGGCTGGTTCCCAGACCGGCGCGGTCTCGCCGCGGGCGTGGTGGCCGCTGGATACGGCATGGGCGCAATCGTCACGACCTTTCCGATCGCCGGCTCGCTCGCCAGCGCGGGCTATCAGGCCACATTGCAGCAGTTCGGCCTGATTTTCGGCGTGGTCGGCTTCGTCGCCGCGCTGGGCCTCAAGCCACCGCCCGCGGCCCACAGCGACGCACTCGACGGTGCATTCACGTCCACCGGGGCCATGCTGAGAACGCCGATCTTCTGGCTGATGTTCGTGATGATGAGCCTGATGTCCACCTCGGGACTGATGGTGACGTCGCAGATGGCAAGCTTTGGCGCCGACTTCGGCATCACGCAGGCCGTGGTGTTCGGCATGGCCGCGCTGCCGCTGGCCCTCACCGTGGACCGCTTCACCAACGGGTTGACACGGCCATTCTTCGGCTGGGTATCCGACCGGATCGGGCGTGAAAACACGATGTGCCTGGCCTTCGCGCTGGAGGGCGTCGCCATGACACTATGGCTGGTCACGCGCGGCGATCCGCTGCTGTTCGTGCTGCTGTCCGGGCTGGTGTTCTTTGGCTGGGGCGAGATCTTCTCGCTGTTCCCGGCAACGCTCACCGACACGTTTGGGACGCGCAACGCCACGCGCAATTACGGCTGCCTCTACATGGCACAGGGCATCGGGGCGATCTTTGGCGGTCCCATGGCATCGTTACTGCGAGACGCGACCGGCACCTGGACGAGCGTCTTCGCCGTGGCGATTGCCGCGGACCTGATCACCGCACTGCTCGCGATCGCCGTGCTGAAGCCGCTGCGCGCCGCCTACATGCGGTTAGGCCAGCACGAACGAGCGCTCAACACCCGCACGTGATGCGCCGCCGCACGCTAACCCGCCATCGCGAACGCCGCCCGTTGTGCGGCATGCTCCTCGGCCAGCATGATCGGCGGCATCACCGCCAGCAGCCGTTCCTGCGTAGAAGGCGTGGCGCGCGTCAGCGGCAGCCGCACCTCGTCCGCGCACAATCCCAGGCTGGCCAGTGCGGCCTTCACCGGAATTGGATTGCTCTCCTGGAAAAGCGCCGCGTGCAGCGGATCGAGCAGGTCGCGCAGCGCGGCAAAACGACCGAGATCGTTGTTGTCCCAGGCCCGGTGCATCAGCGCGCACAGCGCCGGAGCGACGTTGGCGGTGACCGAGATGCAGCCGATGCCACCCATGGCTCGGTGGGCTGGCGCCGTCGCGTCGTCGCCGCTCCATTGCAGGAAGGTGTCGCCGCAGCGCGCGTGCAGCCGGGGCGGGCGCGACAGATCGGCCGTCGCATCCTTCAGTCCGACGATAAGCTCGGCGTCGTGCAGTCGCGCCACGGTGTCGTCGGTGATTGCCACGCCTGACCGCGACGGAACATCGTAGAGGACGACTGGAAGATCCGTCGCATGCGCGATGGCGCGGATATGCGCGATGATGCCCTCCTGCGTCGGCTTCACATAGGGCGGCACGGCGCAGAGCAGCGCATCGGCGCCCGTGGATGCCGCCTCGATGCCCAGCGCGACTGCCGCGGTGGTGGCCAACGCGGTGCAGCCGGCGATCACCGGCACGCGTCCGGCCGCCGCCTCTGCCACCGTGCGCACGGCGTGCACATATTCCGGCAGTATCAGCGCAGCGGCCTCGCCCGTGCTGCCGCAGACGATCAGCGCGGCGGTGCCACGCTCGATCTGCCGTTCTGACAGGCGGGACAAAGCGTTCCAATCCACACGCGTGTCGCGGAACGGGGTTGCGAGCGCGGTCAGTGAACCGCCGACGCCGGAAATGGTGTTGTGCATCGTGCTGATTCCTTTCAGGCGCACCGGCGAACGCCGAATGCGGGCACCTCGGCGCGCAGCACCAGGCGTCCCGCCGCGTGATTGGCGCGGATCGCCATAAAGCCGTGCAACGTCAGCATGCGGCGGACAGCGTTCTCCAGCCTGGGCAGGATGTCGACGCAGACTGCCAAGCGGCCATTGACCGTCAGCGCGCGGCGGATGCGTGGCAGCGCGCTCGCCAGCCAGTCGATCGAGGGGACATGCGGCACAATCACCAGGCTGGCGCTGTCGGCTTCCGGTCGCTCGAACGAGCGGAGATGGGTCACTTGTGCAGCACCGGCTCGCAGCAGCGCGCACATCAGGTCTGGGCCGTCGCCACCGAGCACAATTATGTGGTCCTCGTGCTCGACCGCGCCGAAGCTGTCGAGCAGGGAGGAGCCCGGTTCGGGCGGTTTCAGCGGCAGGCTGGGCGGCGCGCGACGAGGCGCAGCCGCCGCACGAACGTGCGTCAGCATGGGAGGCGTCTCCTGGCAATGCTCGGACCGGAATGGTCGCAGGTCATGGCGGGCCGGAAGATCGGCGCGACGACGTATAGAAACGATTGGCGTCGTGGCCCGCGCTTATAGCATTGGCGTAGCTGTCGGCTTGGAGCCGCAAACCCGAAGGACGCGATCAACAGCGGCCGCCCTTGATTCTCCTCTTGCGGGAGGGGGTTGGGGGAGGGGTTGCATCGTCACAAGGCATGCGATGGCATCAACACCAAGCTTGCCCCTCCCCCCAACCCCCTCCCGCAAGGGGAGGGGGAGGGCCTTTCTCGAACATGAGGTCCAGACAATGCTGCGTATCAGCCCCGCCGTGTCGACGATACTGCTCGCCGTGTCGGCGTTGCCGGCACCGGCGCAAGAACGCATGGTCACAATGCTATTGGACAATGCGGCCGTGGTCCAGCCACACAACGTGACCGTGAAGGCTGCACGCTATCGTGACAGCGATGGCCTCGAGATCCGACAGATCGGCGAAGCTCGCGGCTTCGACCTTGACACCTTCGCATTTGTTCCAGAGCTGGATTTCCATGATGGCACAATCGAATTGGACGTCGCGGGTACTCCCCTCGCGAACGCGCCGCCGGGCGCGCGCGGTTTCATCGGGGTTGCCTTCCGCATCGATACGGCAGGTGCCACCTTTGCGTGCGAGGGATTATACATCCGCCCGACCAACGGCCGCGCCGAGGACCAGGTTCGCCGCAACCATTCGACGCAGTATTTTTCGTATCCGGGCTACGATTTCGATCGCCTGCGGCGGGAGGCACCGGACCGATACGAATCCTATACGGACCTCGTGCCTGGCGAATGGACCCATCTGCGGGTCGAGGTCTCGGGCGCGACCGCGCGGTTCTATGTCGGCACTGCCGCGCAGCCCGTGCTCATCGTGCAGGATCTGAAACACGGCCCGGATGCACACGGGGCAGTCGGTCTATTTGTCGGCAGCGGTACCGACGGCCACTTCCGCAACCTGTCTGTCCGCATGGCGGCGCCAGCAGGCCGGCCGTAATGCGGGCGCAATCGCTATGACAGTGCGCGCTTCAGCGTCTCGTTGACCAGCGCCGGATTGCCCTTGCCGGCCATTGCCTTCATCACCTGGCCGACAAAGAAACCAAACAGCTTGTCGCGTCCCCCTTTGTATTCCGCCACCTTGTCGGCATTCGCCGCCAACACCTTCGCAACTGTCGCATCGATCGCGTTTACGTCGGTGACCTGACGCAGCCCCTTCTCCTCGACGATGGCGGCAGGGTCCTTCCCGGTCTCCACCATCGCTTCGAACACCTCCTTGGCGATGCGGCCGTTGATCGTCTTGTCGGCCAGCAGATCGAGCAGCCCGCCAAATGCCTCCGCGGACACCGGGCTCTCGGCGATCGTGCGTCCGACGCGGTTCAATGCTGCAAACAGATCGCCCATCACCCAATTGGCAGCGATCTTCGCATCGCGTCCGTTCGCGACCGTCTCGTAGAAGTCCGCCGTCTCCTGCTCGGCCACCAGCACGCCAGCATCGTATGTGGTCAAACCATAGTCATCGATGAACCGGCGCTTTTTGGCGTCCGGCAGTTCCGGCAGCCTTGACTTCAGCGTCGCCACCCACGCCTCGTCCAGCACCAGCGGAAGCAGGTCCGGATCGGGAAAATACCGGTAGTCGTGCGCGTCTTCCTTGGACCGCATCGACCGGGTTATGCCGCGTCCGCTGTCGAACAGACGCGTCTCCTGCTCGACTGTGCCGCCGCTCTCCCACACCTCGACCTGGCGCTTCGCCTCCGCCTCGACCGCCTGCATGACGAAGCGCACCGAGTTGACGTTCTTCACCTCGCAGCGCGTGCGATACGGCTCGCCGTGCCTGCGCACCGACACGTTCACGTCGGCGCGCATGGAGCCCTCCTCCATGTTGCCGTCGCAGGTGCCGAGATAGCGCAGGATGGTGCGCAGCTTGCGCAGGTAGGCGCCCGCCTCCTCGGGCGAACGTAAATCAGGCTCGGACACGATCTCCATCAGCGCCACGCCCGAACGATTGAGATCGATATAGGTCTTGGTCGGATGCTGATCGTGCAGCGACTTTCCGGCGTCCTGCTCCAGATGCAGGCGCGTGATGCCGATGTCGCGCGTCGAACCATCGGCAAGCTCGATCTCGATGGTGCCCTCGCCGACGATCGCATGCTGATACTGGCTGATCTGATAGCCGGCCGGCAGATCGGCATAGAAGTAGTTCTTGCGATCGAACCGGCTCACCACATTGATATGCGCGTTCAATCCCAGCCCGGTGCGCACCGCCTGGGCCACGCATTCGCGGTTGATCACCGGCAGCATGCCGGGAAACGCCGCATCCACGAAGCTGACCTGCGAATTTGGTGACGCACCGAAATCGGTGGCCGCCCCGGAGAACAGTTTTGCCCGGCTGATCACCTGGGCATGCACTTCCAGGCCGACCACCACTTCCCACGCTCCGGTGCTGCCTTCGATCAGGTATGCCATCGCCCGCCCGCTCCCAACGCCGCGCACATTTGCCCGCATGCCGACCTGCGTGCAAGCGTGGCCGGACGCCGGGCTGGGCGACGGCTCAGGTGGCTTTGATGGTCACCGGGTCAACGTCCTTGAAGACCGCCGTGCTGTCCGCTGTCTCCGGCATCGTCGGGAAATGATAGCCGCATTTGGGGCAAGGTTCGGCGAGTACCGCCTGCTCCATGTGCAGGTCGTACGGCTTGTCCTGAATCAGCGCGCATGTCGGACAGACCCGGATCAGCCGTGCGTTCTTGAATTCGAAGTTGGTGATGATGTCTTCCATGATCGCACCGGAGCGCACGGCCCATTCCTTGGCGTGCTTGTGGTACGTGTTCATGTGCCAATCCTTCAGCGCCTCGAAACTGGTCCAGAAGCTGACCTCGTTGTGCCAGGTTGGATCCTGCGGGTGCGTCCACCAGGTCAGATGCAGGAAGCCTGGCAGCGTCTTGAGATGATGGCGCACGTCGCTGAACACGATCTGGAACTTCTGGTAGTCGTCGGCGCTCGAGAACCTTACCCGCTGCATGCTCTGATAGATTGCCATGTTGCGACTCCCGCCCGGTTCATTGGTTGTGCCAACCGGTGCGATCCAGTCATCGGCGCCGATCAAGATCGCCAGCGCCGGCGGCGGAACCACCCCGGACACCCGGCGTCAGCGCGCCCTGCGCGGGCTATGTTGCCGATGCCGGCAATGCGGCCGAAGCATCCACCATTCGAGGGGAAGTTGCCATCAAATATTGTGCGATGCACAATCCGTTCGCCATTTCAGCCCCCCGCCCTGATCTGCGGCAACGCGTCGAACCCGGCGGCACGTTCCAGTGCGGCACCCACGGCAAACACCGTCTCCTCATCGAATGGCTTGCCGATCACCTGCAGGCCCAGCGGCAAGCCGTTGGCATCCAGACCTCCCGGCACCGACATTCCGGGCACACCGGCCATATTCGCAGGCACGGTGAACACATCGTTCAGATACATTTTGATCGGATCGTCCATGTTCTCGCCCTGCGCGAACGCCGCCGATGGCGCGGTCGGCGTGACCAGGGCATCCACTCGAGCGAACACCTCGGTGAAGTCGCGCAGGATCAGCGCACGCACCTTCTGCGCCCGTAGGTAATACGCATCGTAATATCCGGCCGACAGCACATAAGTGCCGATCAGCACACGCCGCCGCACCTCGGCGCCAAATCCCGAGGCGCGCGTGCGCTCGTACAGGTCGCGCAGGTCCTCGCCGTTCTCGCGCAGGCCGAACCGCACGCCGTCGTAGCGCGCCAGGTTCGACGAAGCCTCGGCCGGCGCCACGATGTAATAGGTGGTGAGCCCGTATTTCGTGTGCGGCAGCGAAACGTCGATGATCTCCGCGCCCGCATCGCGCAGCCAGCCCAGTCCCTGCTGCCACAGGCGCTCGATGTCGTCCGGCATCCCGTCCATGCGGTACTCGCGCGGCACGCCGATGCGCAGTCCCTTCACATCCCGCCGGCAGGCGGCCTCGAAGTCGGGCACCGGGACGTCCGCGCTGGTGGAATCCTTCGGATCATGCCCGGCCATCGAACCGAGCAGGATCGCGCAATCGCGCACCGTGCGCGCGAACGGGCCGGGATGGTCGAGCGATGAAGCGAACGCGACCACCCCCCAGCGCGAGCACCGCCCATAGGTCGGTTTCACGCCCGGGACGCCGCAGAACGAAGCGGGCTGGCGGATCGAGCCGCCGGTATCGGTCCCGGTCGCCCCCATCGCCATCCGCGCAGACACCGCCGCCGCCGAACCGCCCGACGAGCCGCCTGGCACCAGCACCGCGGTCGTGTCCTGCCGCCGCTGCCAGGGGTTGGTGACCGCGCCGTAGCCCGATGTCATGTTCGACGAGCCCATGGCGAATTCGTCCATGTTCGACTTGCCAAGAAACACCGCGCCGTCACGCAGGAGATTGGCGCTGACCGTGCTTTCATAAGGCGGAATGAAGGGATCGAGGATGCGGCTGCCCGCCGTGGTGCGTACGCCCTCGGTGCAGAACAGGTCCTTGATCGCCAGCGGGATGCCGGTGAGCGGCGCAAACTCGCCGCGCGCGAGTGCCGCGTCCGCCGCATCGGCCTGGGCAAGCGCGCGTTCGCCGGTCACGGTGATGTAGGCGTTGAGCCGCGGATTAAGTGTGGCGATCGCCGCCAGATGCGCCTCGGTAAGTTCTCGCGCGGTGAACTGTCTCACCCGCAGCCCATCTCGCGCCGCGGCGATCGTGAGGTCGGTCAGGTTCACTCGACCACCTTGGGAACGACGAAGAATTCCCCTGCCCGCTCCGGCGCATTGGCCAGCACCTTCTCGGGATAGCCGCCGTCCGTCACCACGTCCTCGCGCATCTTCAGGGCCATCTGTGCGGCGCCGGCCAGCGGCTCGATGCCGTCCACATTCACCTCATTGAGCTGTTCGATCCACCCCAGGATGCCATTCAGCTCCGCTTGCAGCACGGGCAGTTCGGCGTCCTCGACGCGGATGCGAGCCAGCGTGGCGATGCGGCGGATGGTCGCGAGATCGAGCGACATGACGTGCGAGATCCTGTTCCGGGAAAGCAGGCCGGACCATACCGGCGGCGCCGGCGCGGTTCAACCGGAGCAGGCGGCTGAAGCGGCAGCCTGATGATCGGCTCGCACCTTGGTCATGCGAGTTCCAACGTCCGTCTCAATCATTCATGGAGTCGACAATTATGGAACTGGAGTCAGCAAAGCTGTTTCATTTCGTGAGTTTGGCGCTCCGCCACCAGTGCCTCGTAATGCTCCACCAGCGCAAGCAAGGCAGTCGACTCCTCGATCGTCAACGCGGTCGAAGCCATCATGCGAAGAGATCGCTCCCGCTCCAGGAGTTGCTGGACCGTTGGATCGATAGGGGACTGCCAATTGCTGTTCATGGGGCCCAGTGTTGCACGGCTCTCGTCAGAAAACCGTAAACACTGGGCATGAATCAAGGTGAATCTTCCGTTTTCGAGCCAACATATAGTTTATTGGCACCGCGCCAGATCTCGACTCTGCTCGTCGAAGCCTTCAGATGCGCCTGACACGCTTGGTGCGCCGCCTCGATCGCGGCTTCGAGGTTCCTTGCGTCCAGGTGCAAGCCCCACGCAACGCGATCGTCTGCGACCAGGCAGAAGCACCGGTATCGTGGCACGAAAAGGTCCCCCGGTCAGGCGTGACGTGGCGATTGGTCGCACGCAGCATTCCTCGCGCATCACGCATTTCGGCGAGAGTGACGGAGGCCGGCCTTCGACTGCGTAACTATTCCCGTTAGGCAGAAAACTTGCCCGTGATCTTGCTATAAGTCAACGGCCGTCGGGACAGTCCAGCCACCGGCAATTCCTCGGGTTGACGTGTGGAGCTGCCCGAGAGCCTTCGGCCGCGCCAATGTCGGTGCCGGCGCCAATGTCCAGGGCGTCTCGAAATAACTTCACAAAGCCGAGAGTGGATCTGATTGCCATTACAAAACGGGAAGTGGGGCGTCCGATGAAGCATCGCCTGCCCAGCCTGTCCCATCGGCCAATTTGACTTTCTTCGCGTCACGGAACGATATGGCGTCCAAAGGACGGCTCAACCATGCAAATGATCGCGCGCGTGTGAGGCCGTCATTTTGCCTTAGCAGAACCGTGATAGGACCGTTATAAAACGCGCTTCTGCCGCCTATCGAACGGGGGCTGAGATGGTGATCAAATTGGCTCCTGCCGAGGAGTTCAGGGCGGTGGCGGCGCGTTACGACAAGCGCGCCAACGACACCGCAAGGCCGGCGCTCCGGGACGCATATCGGCAGCTTACCTTGGGATACACGCGGCTCGCCGTGCAGCAGGAGGCGGTCGAGCGATACCACGCCGTGATCGGCAGACTTGACGCCGATGACCTTGCAACAGACCCCCGCCTATCGGGCAGCCTGTCATAGAGCGGCAACGTCGCAGTCGCTCTGTCCATCCATCCGCGATGCGGACAAGGTTCACCGAGCTTGGGGTCTTTTGCGAATTCCTCCATAGCTTTTCCCACCGGTCCCGGCCGCCGATAATGCGCGTATGGCATTGCTCAGCATGCAGGCGCTGCGCGGCGCGCTTGACCGGGATCAGCGTCTGATCGGGCTCGATTCCGGCAGCAAAACGATCGGTGTGGCTCTGTCCGACGTCCGCCTGACGCTCGCATCCCCCTATGGCAGCGTCAGACGCGGCAAGCTGCGGGGCAACGCCGCCCAGATCGCCGAGATTGCGCGCAAGGAAGGCGTCGGTGGCATCGTGGTAGGACTGCCGCTGTCGATGGACGGCTCGGTCGGACCAGCCGCACAAGCCGCTCGCGACTGGGCAGTCGCGCTATCGGAAGCCACCGGATTGCCGGTCGCGCTCTGGGATGAGCGGCTATCGTCGGCGGCGGCGAACCGGTTCCTGATCGGCGAGGCAGACCTTAGTCGCCGAAAACGCAGCGCAGCGGTGGACAGCATGGCGGCCGCCTGGATGCTCCAGGCGGCGCTCGACGCCAGTCGATAGCGTTCAGCCGCGCTGCACGAGTTCGATCATGTAGCCGTCCGGGTCCTTGACGAATGCGATGATGGTGGTGCCGAACTTCACCGGACCGGCCGGACGGGTCACGGTGCCGCCGGCCTTCGCCGCGACATCACATGCGGCCGCCACATCCGGCACGCCGATCGCCAAATGGCCAAACGCGCCGCCCATCTCGTATTTCTCCACGCCGTAGTTGTAGGTCAGCTCGATCGCCGTGTTGCTGTCCTCGTCGCCGTAGCCAACGAACGCCAGTGTGTACTTGCCATCGGGCACGTCACGGCGGCGCAACTCCCTCATGCCGAAGGCCTTCGAGTAAAAATCGACGCTGCGCTGCAGGTCGCCGACGCGCAGCATGGTGTGCAGATAACGGCTCATGTCTTCTCTCCCATCTCGGACAGCGCATCCGGGTCCAGGCCAAGCAGGAAAAGTCCCGCTGCGTCCGCCGCGGCGATGGCGGCGTCACGGTCGGCAACAATGGTTCCTCCGGCTTCGAAGGCAACCCCCCGCAAACCTGCGGCTACGGCGGCGTGAATCGTGTCGGGGCCAATGGTCGGCAGGTCGGTGCGCCGGTCCTGCCCTGGCTTGACCAGCTTGACCAGGACACCGCCCGGCCCGGGGCATGCCAGAGCACCACACCGGGTCAACATCGCGTCGGTACCTTCGGCTGCCTCCACCGCGAGGACGATGCCCTGCTGCACTACGCAGCCCTGACCAACATCGACCTTCCCCATGACATTGAGTACCGCGACGCAGCGCCGGATGTCCGCCATCGCGAGCGCGTCCGGACCAGAGCGCGACAACAGCCCGGCCGGACCGAGCGCCTCGCCCAGGATCTCGTGCGCGCCAAGCACACGAAAGCCCTCCTCGCCGAACACCTTCACTACTGCAGCCAGCAATCCGTCGTCCCCGGCGAACGCTGCCCTGCCGATGCGGGCCAGGAAGCGCGCGCCCTCCGCATCGGGCCGCAGACCGAAAAACGATGGCCGCCGCACCGGTCCAATGAGCACGAGGTCCCGACAGCCGTGAGCGCGCAACGCTGCAATGATCCGTCCGGCGGCAAGGATGCGAATCACCTCATGAGGCCAGGGCGCCAATACGGCCGGATCGGCGAAACCCTCCAGTCCGACGAGGAACACCTCTCGCCCGGCTGCGCGCGCCGCGGCGGCGATCTGACCTGGCAGCCGCCCGCTCCCCGCCAGGATGCCCAGCGCCGGGCGATCCAATCCCGTGCCGCTCACGTCAAACACCCCTACTCTTCCAGACAATAGGCCCCGTATGGCCTGAGCAGATCATAATGTTGCGCGGATCGAGAAACGGGCGCTGCACCTCAGCGCCTACTCTGCGCGGATCAGCCCCCGGTGGCTGGGAGAATCGATGAAGGCGAGCACCTCCGCGATCAACGCCTCACTGCCATAATCCGTCCGCACCGCAGCCAGGCGCTGCGCGAACACGCCTTCGCGGCGGAACAGGTCGCGGAAGGCGTTGTGCAGCAACTGGATCTGCGACTTGTCGAAACCGCGGCGCTTCAGGCCGATGACATTAAGCCCGGCCAGCCGGGCGCGGTTGCCGATGACGCTGCCGAATGGGATGACATCGGCCTCGACGCCGGAGACACCGCCGATCATTGCGGCCCGACCGATGCGGACGAATTGGTGGATCGCGGCAGCGCCGCCGATCACCGAGTGGTCGCCGATGCCGACATGGCCGCCCATTACGGCGTTGTTGGCGATGATGACGTGGTCGCCGATGGTGCAGTCGTGCGCGACATGCGCCACCGCCATCAACAGGCAGTCGGCACCGACCCTAGTGACGCCCTTGCCGGTGACCGTGCCGCGATGGATCGTGCAATGTTCACGCACCTGGGTGCGCGCACCGATCTCGCAGCGTGTCGGCTGGCCCGCGTATTTCAGGTCCTGCGGCGCGAGCCCCACTGTGCAGAAGGGATAGAGCACGACGTCCGGGCCAATTCGCGTATGGCCGTCCACCACCACATGCGAGATCAGTTCGGCGCGGTCCTCGATCACCACGTTCGCGCCGACCGAACAGAACGGGCCGATGCGCACACCGTCGCCAATCTCGGCACCACGCGCGACGATCGCGCTTGGGTGGACGAAGGCTGTCCTCGCATATCGCACGATTGTGTCGGGCATGGCATCCATTCTGACAGTTCTCTCGTGCGGCAGTTCGGAGTCGGCCTGTGAAGCTACGGCCATCCTGCGGCATCGACCAACTCAATCATTATTGCCGGATGTTTCCGCAACGACGCGTAACCAACTGTTTCATATAAGAATTTGGGCACCCGGATCAATAATCCGAGGGTTCAGGCTGGTGCTGCCCGGTCCATGATCATCGCCGCATACTTGGCCTCCGCGACCGAGACCCCCTCCACCCGGGCGACCGCGTTGAACTTCCACACGTTGCCGCGGTTCCGCTCCTTGGTGACATGAATGCGAAGCTGATCGCCCGGCATCACCGGGCGACGGAACTTCGCGCCCTCGATCGACATGAAATACACGACCCTGCCGGCCGCGTCATGGCCGAGCGTCTCCACCACAAGCACTGCCGCGGTTTGCGCCATGCTCTCGATGATCAGCACGCCCGGCATCACCGGGTGATTTGGAAAGTGGCCCTGGAAGAATGACTCGTTGACCGAGACGTTCTTGATGCCGATGGCAGACTGGTTGCGTACCACGTCCACGACGCGGTCGATCATCAGGAACGGATACCGATGCGGGATCGCATGCATGATGCGTGCGATATCCACGACGTCGATGGTGGCGCCGGGGTAAGCTGTCTCTGTGGCGGTGGAGTCCATGACCTTCAGTCCGTGTCCGCCTCCGTCCCTGGAGCCTTGACTTTCGGCCGGCTGCCTGCCTCGCGGACCAGCCGCCGGAGGACTGCAACGTGGCGGAAGAATTCGCGCACCGGCTGGGCGGGGCTTCCCACCACCTCCGCCCCTGCCGGCACGTCCGACATGACCCCGGCCTGAGCCCCGATCCGGGCCCTGCGTCCGATCCTGAGATGACCTGTCAGGCCCGCCTGGCCCGCGACCATGACGTGGTCTTCCAGGACCGTGGAACCGGAAATGCCAGCCTGCGACACGATGACACAGCCACGACCGAGGCGAACATTGTGCCCGATCTGCACCAAATTGTCGAGACGCGAGCCGGCGCCGATCACCGTGTCATGCAGCGATCCGCGGTCGATCGTCGTGTTGGCTCCGACCTCCACGTCATCCTCCAGCACGACGCGGCCAAGCTGCGGCACGCTGACGAAACCATCCGCAGCGATGCCGAACCCGAACCCGTCCTGCCCGATCCGGGCGCCTGGGTACAGCACCACTCTGGCGCCAAGCAGTGCGTGGCTGATCGTGGCGTTGGCGCCTATGCGGCAGTCGGCGCCCAGCACGACGCCGTCGCCAATTACCGCCGATGGCCCGATTCGACAGCGGGGGCCGATCTCTGCGGCGCTGCCGATCACCGCCAGAGGCCCGACCTCGGTTGTGGGATCGACCGATGCGTCGTGGGCCAGGACCGCGGATGGATGCACGCCAGCCCGGGCCGGAGCAACCGGATGGAACAGCGTCGCAACCCTGGCCCAGGCGACATAGGGCTCGGTTGTGATTATCGCCACGGCGGTCCCCGGAACGCGCTCCGCCATGTCCGGATGCACGATAACCGCCCCCGCACGCGTCTCGGCCAGGGCCGATGCGTATTTCCGGTTGTCCAGGAAGCTGACATCGCCTGGTTCGGCCGTCTGAAGCGGAGCGACGCCGATCAGCATCAACCTGCGCGGCGGCGCATCGGCTTGCGCGGCGTCCGCCACGGCGGCCAGGCTGTGCGGACCGGTCCGGCGGAAGAAGCGGGGGTCTCCCGCGATCGGCGGCCAGTCCAAGCGTCCGCCCCACGCGGCTCAGCGGCGCTGTTGCGTCGCCGGCGGCGGCGACTTCGCGGGCGGCTTCACCGCCGCGGCCGGCGCCTGCGCACCCTGCGCCGTCTGAGGCGGTGGGGTAGCGGCCGGCGCCGGAGCACCCTGTGCCGCCTGTGGTTGCGCAGGGGCGGGCTGCGCCGCGGCCGCTGGCGTGCCGGCGCCAGCCTGGGGCTGCAATGCTACCGGCGAGACGCCATCTGGCGGGATCAGCACCGCTGTCAGCACCTTGTTCAGGTCATCCACAACCTGGGGCGTCAGGTCGAAATCATTGGTTGTTCCCAGAATCTGCGCCCGGTTTAGCACGATGTTGATGCCATGGCTGATCGCCACCTGTTGGGTCACCAGTTCCACCGCGCGGTCAATTTGCGCCATCACATACTGGCTGGCTTCCTGAATGATCCTGTTGCGCTCGCCGAAGGTGCGGCGCGATTCGGTGATACGGTCCTGCAGCTCCTTCTCGCGCGTACGGATCTGCTCCGGCGTGAGCTTGCTGCGCTCATTGGCGAGTTGCTGGCCGAGATCGCGCAGTGTGACCTGTTCCTTCTGCGCGTCCTCGTTCAGCTTCTGCCGCCGTGCGAGAAATTCCTTGTCGGCCTGTTGGAAGGCGGACGACGCGCGCATCACGTCCGGCACCGACAGCACGCCGACGATCGCGGCGGGCGGCGTCGCTCCTTTCGGCAGCGGCGGCACCTCAGGCGGTGGCGGAAGCTGTACCTGCGGTGGCGGCTGCTGCCCCTCGGCACCCGGTGGAGCACCTTCGGCTGCCAGGCCCGGCAGGCCGGTACCCGGTGGTACACCCGCGGCGGGCACGGCCGGGCGGGCCGTAGGACGGGGCGCAGTGGCCGGCCGCTGCGCCTGATTGGGCACGAACCATTCCTGGTTCTGCTGAGCCATGACGGGGACCGCGCCGGCCAACAGGAAAGCAGCCGCAACGGAGAATATTGGAAGGCGAAATTGAATCACTAGAACCTCGTACCGAATCCGAACCGGAAGATCTGCGTCTGGTCGTGATCCTGCTTCAACACAAATGGCGTCAGGTCAATATTCAGCAGACCGAACTGGGTATGCCACGAGATCCCGACGCCGACGCCGACGCGCGGAACAGCGGAGGCGAACACCTGGCAGGGTTGACCATTCGACTCCTTGCATGAGCTCTCGTTGATGAAGCTCGCCTGGGTGAGGTCTCCGACATCGACGAACGCTCGACCCGAGAGCCCGATATCGGGGGGAATCGGCAGCGGATAGTGAAGTTCAGTCGATTGGGTCCAGATAAAGCGCCCGCCTAGCGGGTCGCCGGTGATGGCATCGTGAGGACCGGCGCCACCGATCTGGAAGCCGCGCAGATTGTCGCCACCAAGGAAGAACCGATCGATGATCTGCTCCTGCTGTCCCAGGTTGAACAGATAGCCGACGCTGCCGGTGATAGCGACCCCCCAGTCACTGTTGCCGGTGAACCGGTCCAGCGGGATGAAGTACTGCCCGTTGACGTTGGTGCGCACGAAGTTGGCATTGCCGCCCAGGCCAGCAAAATCCGTGCCCACAGTGGCAAGGTAGCCGGTGTGCGGGTCAATCTTGCTGTCGCGGTGGTCCAGAGTGATCGCCTGACTGACCTGTGACAGCAGCGTGTAGCCCTGCAGCTGCGTGATGAACGGGCTCGCCCCGGCAAGCACGTTGAACACGGTTCGGCCGACCAGCGAATAGGTCCAGACCTGGCGCAGATATTCGTTGAAATCGTAGCCCCCGCGCACGTCGAAACCGACACGTTTTTCGTCATACGGCTGCGTGCCCAGATTGTTGGTCTGGATGAAGAAAAGATCGCCGCCGACGACCAGATTGCGGTCGAGGAAATAGGGATCGGTGACCGAGGCCGTGATCGAACTGCGCCTCTGGGCCAGCACCCCGTTGATCCCTGCGCTGATGCCGGTGCCGATGAGGTTGCGTTCGCTCAGGCCGACATCGAGCAGGGCGCCGGCGTCGGTGGAGTAGCCGCCGCCCAAGGTAAGCTCGCCGGTTGCCTTCTCGCTGATCGTTGTGGTCAGCACCGCCTTGTCCGGCACCGAACCCGGTGCGGTGGTCATGTCGACGCTGTTGAAGTAGTTGAGGTCCTGCAGCCGCTGGCGCGAGCGGCGAACCGCCTCGGCACTGAATGCGTCGCCTTCCTGCAGACGGAATTCGCGGCGGATGACCTTGTCCTCGGTGCGGGTATTCCCGACGATATCGATCCGCTCGACATAGACGCGCGGCCCTTCGCCGACGTCGAACGTGAGATCCACGATGTGCTTCTCGCGGTCACGCGTGATGCGGGGCTTCACATCGACGAACGCATAGCCCCTGGTGTGAACGTCCTGTTCCATGGCATCGGCGCTGCGGCCGACCGCGTCGCCATCATACCAGTCGCCTTCGTCGATCTGCAGGTCGCCACGCAGGTCGTCGCCGTTGAGGTTCCGTATCTGCGAGTTGATGGTGATCTTGCCGACGCGATAGCGTTCGCCCTCGCTGATGGTGAATGTGAGAAAGAACGCCTGCCGATCAGGCGACAGCTCCGACTTGGCGTCGCGCACCTCGAAATCCGCGTAGCCGTTCTTCAGGTAGAAGCGTCGCAGCAGCTCCTTGTCGAAGTTCAGCCGCTCCGGGTCGTACTGGTCGGACGTGGAGAGGAAGCGCCACCAGCGTTCCTCACGGCTGTTGATCACTTCCGCCAGGCGACTTTCGCTGAAGGCGTGGTTGCCGACAAAGGCGATCTTGCTGATCAGGGTCGAGGAACCATCGTTGATCTGGAACACCACATCAACGCGATTCTGGTCCAGCCGGATTACCTGCGGTTCGACTCGCGCGTCGTAGTAGCCGCGCTTGGCATACATATCCAGGATGTGCTGTCGATCGGTCTCGGCGAGCGATGGTGTGAACACCGCGCGTGGCTTTAGCTGCATCTCCGGGCGCAGCTGATCGTCGGTCAGCTTATGATTGCCCTCGAAAGCCACACGGTTCACCAGCGGGTTCTCGACGACCCGCACGACCAATGTATCGCCGTCCCGGCTGAGTTGGACGTCCTGGAACAGTCCGGTCGCATAAAGTGTCTTGAGGCTGCGGTCCAGCCGGTCCGGATCGAACGCATCGCCGGTCTGCACCAGCATATAGGAGAGAATCGTGCCGCTCTCGATGCGCTGGTTGCCCTCGATCTTGATGGCCTGGATCGTGTCGCCGCCGCGCACCGGAGCGGCAGACCTGGCGGCCGGCCGTGCAGGAACTGCGGCCGGCCGTACAGGAACCGCGGCCGGGCGGACGGGAACGCCCGTCGGACTGGCCGCGCGCTGGGACGCCGGCGGTGCGGCTAGGTCCTGAGCAGCGGCTGGTCCTGCCAACCAGGTAACCAAAAGGCAGGCGGCAAAGAGCCGCGCGGCGCAGGTGCGAATCAAACGGCTTCCCTCCTCAACTGAAGCGCCATACCAAGATCGCGTCGCAACAGTCGATTCCTATTTGCCGGCGGCGCAGGATACCTATCGTCCCCGACCGACGCTAGGCCGGATGGCGGCTGACATCACACGCAGGTCACTGGCTGGCCAAATGCCCACGAACGTGCGATTTTGCCGGGCCTGTCGCTTTGACGCAGCATCGAATTCGCCGCACAGGGTTCAGGCAACCGGCGACACAACGAGGCCCGGGGTCGGTCGACGGGACGGAGACCGGGCAATATGCAACCGAATGTGGGGAGAGCAATATGTCCGGATCGATTTCCATTCATCCTTCCGTGGATCAGGGGGTGAAGCCCGGCGCAGCGAATTTTGCCGGCGGCACGCTGGTGTGCAAATGCGCGCAGGCACCGGTGAAGGTCGCGATCACGGGCAACGTGGCCTATGACCATGCCTGCGGCTGCACCAAGTGCTGGAAACCGGCCGGAGCGGACTTCTCGGTGGTTGCCGTCGTGCCGCGCGCCAATTTGAGTGTGACGGAGAACGGCGACAAGCTGGCCATCGTGGACCCGAGCGCGGCGATCCAGCGCTACGCCTGCAAGGGGTGTGGCGTCCACATGTACGGCCGGATCGAAAACACCAAACACCCCTTCTATGGCTTCGATTTCGTTCATCCCGAACTCTTCCAGGAATCGGGCTGGGCGCCGCCGGAATTTGCCGCTTTTGTATCGTCCGTCATCGAGTCGGGTGTGAATCCTGACCGGATGGCTGGAATCCGTGGCCGCCTGAAGGAACTTGGCCTCGAACCGTACGACTGTCTGTCGCCGCCGCTGATGGATGCGATCGCCACTCATGTCGCGAAAGCCTCCGGCGCGTTGCCGGCCTGAGACGCAACTTGATCCTTCATCGTCATGGCCAAGCCTGGCTATGACGATGAAGGCATAGCGAAACGGTCAGTACGTCACGACAGTACGGATGCTCTCGCCCCGCCGCATCAGGTCGAATCCCTCGTTGATGCGTTCGAACGGCAGCACGTGCGTGATCAGATCGTCGATGTTGATCCGGCCTTCCATGTACCAATCGACGATTCGCGGCACATCGGTGCGGCCGCGCGCGCCGCCGAAAGCGGTGCCCTTCCAGACGCGGCCGGTCACCAGTTGGAACGGCCGCGTGGCGATCTCCTGCCCTGACCCGGCGACGCCGATGATGATCGACTGGCCCCAGCCGCGATGGGCGCATTCCAGCGCCTGGCGCATCACCTTCACATTGCCAATGCACTCGAAGCTGTAGTCGGCGCCTCCTTTCGTCACTTCGACCAGATGGGGAACGAGGTCGCCCCGCACCTCGGACGGGTTGACGAAATGGGTCATGCCGAATTTTTCCGCCGTGGCACGCCGGTTGGGATTGAGATCGACGCCGACGATCATCTCGGCGCCGACCAAGCGCAGGCCCTGGATGACATTCAGTCCGATGCCGCCCAGGCCGAATACCACGCAGCGCGCGCCGGACTCGACCTTGGCCGTGTTGATCACGGCGCCAATGCCGGTGGTGACGCCGCAGCCGATGTAGCAGACTTTCTCGAACGGCGCGTCCTCGCGGATCTTCGCCAGCGCGATCTCCGGCAGCACGGTAAAGTTGGCGAACGTCGAGGTGCCCATGTAGTGCATCACCGACGTCCCGTTGCTCGAAAACCGGCTGGTACCGTCGGGCATCACGCCGCGTCCCTGCGTCGCGCGGATCGCCACGCACAGGTTGGTCTTGCGGCTGAGGCAGTATTCGCACTGCCGGCATTCCGGCGTGTACAGCGGAATGACATGGTCGCCCGGCTTCAGGCTCGTCACGCCCGCGCCGACCTCTGCTACCACGCCGGCGCCCTCATGGCCGAGGATGGCGGGGAAGATGCCTTCGGGATCGGCGCCGGAGAGGGTGAACTCGTCGGTATGGCAGATGCCGGTGGCCTTGATCTCGACCAGTACCTCGCCTGCACGTGGACCTTCGACGTCCACCGTTTCCAGGCTGAGCGGCTTGCCCGCCTCGCGGGCCACGGCAGCACGGACCTTCATCGCCTTACCTCCCCTATGGCAAAACTATTGCTTCTTTTCCCCGTCCGGCCCGAACTGCTCGAGAAAGGCAATCACGTCCTTCCGCTTTTGCTCTTCCTTCAGCCCGGGAAAAATCATCTTCGTGTGCGGCACGACCGTCTGCGGAGACGTCAGGTACTTGTCGAGTTCTTCCGGCGTCCAGGTGATGCCGGAGTCCTTGTTCGCCTCGGAATACACGTAACCCGGGTAGGTGCCCGCCTTGCGTCCGATGATGCCATTGAGCACGGGCCCGACCGCGATCTTGGCGTTCGGTCCGATCTGATGGCAGGCGCGGCACACGACGAAGTCCTTCTCGCCCGCCGCCGCATCCTGGGCAAGCGTGTGGCTCACGCCCACGATGAGCAGCGTCGTAGCAACCAATGCAGTGCGGAGCACGCGGTAACCTCCTCGCCGTTGCGTTTCGTGGCCGAAGTTGCAGATACCGGCGACCGGCTGTCAACGTGGCGCTCAGCCATTTTCGTCCTCCTGGTCGGGCCAGGCGCAATGCCAGCGCGCCACGCGGAAGTTCGGGTGCTCGCCGACCCACTGGGCCAGGTAGGGCTGCGCCTGCATCGTGCAGTTTTGCAGCGAGCCCGCGGTCTGGAACAGAATGTGATATTCGCGGCATGCTCCGGGATCGGCCAGGGCACACGCCAGAAGAATAAGGTCGACCAGTTGCATCGCCTTCCCTGTGACTGGGTCGCTGCGCAGATACAACCGTCGGATAAAGATTGCCAGATTTTCATGCCAAATGCGCCGATCTCATGATCCTGACGCCAGGACGCTGCTTGAATGGCCGCGAAGAGTTCTCCATCCTTGATCTGAATGAAACGTCCAACGCTGATGCGGCGCGACCGGTTTGGCCGGCGCGCCCTGATCGCAATCGCGGCAGGCACGTTCCTCGCGGCCACGACACGCGCCGCCCGGTCCGACCCGGCGACCGTACAGGTCGGCTACCTCCGCTGGACCGAGCCGCAACCGACAATATCGCTGCTCGACAAGATGCCGCCGGATGACGGGCTGGCCGGCGCGCAGCTCGCCATGCGCGACAACGATACGACCGGCCGCTTCATGAACCAGCAATTCGAGCTTTCGGATACTCCGGTCCGCGCCGATGACGATCCCGTGGCCATTCTCGCGACACTGACCGATCGCGGCGTCAAGCTGATCCTGACCGACGTTCCGGCGGACCGTCTGCTGAAGCTTGCCGCTGCCGGACGCGCGAATGGGGTCGTGCTGTTCAATATCAGGGCGCCCGACGATGCGCTGCGCCAGCAGGATTGTCGCGACAACGTGATCCACGTTGCACCGTCGCGCAGCATGCTCGCCGACGCGGTGGCGCAGTATCTGGCATGGAAGAAGTGGTCCCGCTGGGTGCTGGTCTATGGCTCGCATCCCAAGGACGCATTGCTGGCGGATGCCTATCGCCGATCCGCGAAGCGCTTCGGCGCCCGCGTCGTGAAGGAGCGTGAATACACCGATACCGGCGGTGCGCGTCAGACCGATTCCGGCGTGGTGCAGACGCAGCAGCAGATTCCGGTCTTCACACAGGGGCTGCCGGAGTACGATGTGCTCGTTGCAGCAGACGAGAGCAGCGTGTTCGCGGATTACCTCCCGTATCGCACATGGGACGCGCGGCCGGTGGTTGGATCGGCGGGACTGCGGCCCGTGACCTGGGATCCGAGCAGCGAGTCGTGGGGCGGCGCGCAGCTTCAGGACCGCTTCATCCGCGTGGAGCATCGCCGGATGACGGAACTCGACATGCAGGCCTGGACCGCGTGCCGAATGATCGGCGAGGCCGCCAGTCGAACAGCATCAGCCGATCCGGCGAAGATCATGCAGGAAATGAAAGGCGCCGATTTCGGCGTTGCCGCCTACAAGGGACAAAAACTCACCTTGCGCAACTGGGACTGGCAACTTCGCCAACCGATCCTGCTGTCCGATGGCCGCAATGTCGTGTCGGTGTCGCCGCAGCCGGGCTTCCTGCACCAGGTGACGGAACTCGACACGCTCGGCATCGACCGGCCGGAGACCAAATGCAAACTGCAATGACACGCTGCAACACGCTTCCGGCTTCGTGCTTCGCCGGATTGCTCCTGGCGGCAGTGCCCGGACCGGCCCGTGCCTTCATGGCCTATGTGACGAACGAGCGCGACAACACGATGAGCGTGGTCGATCTCGATCAGATGAAGACCGTGCAGACGGTGCCGGTCGGGCAGCGTCCGCGCGGCATAACGATGACCGCGGACGGCAGCCTGATTCTGGTCTGTGCAAGCGACGACGACACGATCCAGATCATCGATGCCAAGACGCTGCGCATCGTCGGCGATCTGCCGTCCGGCCCGGATCCCGAAACCTTCGCCCTGCACGTCTCCGGCAATCCGCTCTATGTGTCGAACGAGGACGACAACATGGTGACCGTGATCGACGTGCCCACGCGCAAGATGATCGCGGAGATACCGACCGGCGTCGAACCCGAAGGCATGGCGGTCAGCCCGGACGGTCAGACCATCGTCAACACGTCCGAGACCACCAACATGGCGCATTTCCTCGACTACAAGACGCGCAAGATGGTCGCCGGCGTGCTGGTCGATGCACGGCCGCGGGCCGCCATGTTCAAACACGACGGATCCGAGGTCTGGGTGTCCTCGGAACTTGGCGGCACCGTCAGCGTGATCGATCCGGTGCAGCACGCCGTGACGCACAGGATCTCGTTCGACGTGCAGGGCCTGCGCGCCGAGGCGATACAACCGGTGGGCATTCAGTTCACCCGAGATGACGCGACCGCGTTCGTCGCCATGGGACCGGCAAACCGCGTCGCGGTGATCGACACGAAGACGTACAAAGTGAAAAAGTACCTGCTGGTCGGACAGCGCGTCTGGCAGATGGCGTTCACGCCGGATCAGAAATACCTGTTGACCACCAACGGACTTTCCAACGACATCTCGGTGATCGACGTCGCCTCGCTGGATGTGGTGAAATCGATCCCGGTCGGTCGGCTGCCCTGGGGCGTGGTCGTGTCGCCGAAATGAACAATGGCGCCGTCTCCGACGTGGCGCTTCGTACCGCGCCCGATCCCGCGGCGGCTGTTGCGGCACTCGCCGTGCGGGGGGTGAGTCACGCCTACGGGTCGCGCCAGGCCCTTCAGGACGTCAGCCTGACAGTGCCGCAATCGAGCTTCACCGCTCTGCTCGGCCTCAACGGCGCGGGGAAGACAACGCTGTTCTCCCTGATCACACGGCTCTACGACACGCGACATGGCTCGATCGACGTGCTCGGCCACCGTGTGTCGCGCGAGCCCGGCGCGGCACTGCGCCTGCTGGGTGTGGTGTTTCAGGCACGCACGCTGGATCTCGATCTCTCTGTCATGGACAATCTGCTCTATCATGCCGCACTGCACGGCATCGGCAGACGCGAGGCGCGGCAACGTGCGCTTGCAGGACTGCAGGAGATTGAACTTGCCGACCGCGCCCGCGATGTCGTGCGCAATTTGTCGGGCGGTCAGATGCGGCGGATCGAGATTGCACGCGCGCTGTTGCATCGGCCATGCGTCCTGGTGCTGGACGAACCGACGGTCGGGCTGGACGTCGCATCCCGCTCCGCCATCCTGTCCCATGTGCGCTCGCTCGTCCGCGAGCGCGGCGTCGCCGTGCTGTGGGCGACCCATCTGCTCGATGAGGTCGCGGACGATGATTCGGTTGTCGTGCTGCATCGCGGCCGAGTCCTGGCAGCCGGCTATGTCGAGGATGTCATCGCATCGGCGGGCGCCGTTGACATGCGCAGCGCATTCGTCGCGTTGACTGGCGCCACGCCTGGAAGCGCGGAATGAGCGCCGGCGGGATCAGCGCCCAAAACCCGGGCTTCACGATCGGCCAGTATCTGATCTGCCTGCGTGGCATTGCCTGGCGCGAGGCGCTGCGCTTCCTCAATCAGCGCGAACGCTTCGTCTCGGCGCTGGTGCGGCCGCTGGTGTGGCTGTTCATCTTCGCCGCAGGCTTCCGCCAGATCCTCGGCGTGTCGATCATTCCGCCCTACGAGACCTACGTTCTGTATGAGGTCTATGTCACGCCCGGCCTGATGGCGATGATCCAGTTGTTCAACGGCATGCAATCCTCGCTCTCGATGGTTTACGACCGCGAGATGGGCAACATGCGCATGCTGCTGGTCAGCCCCTTTCCGCGTTGGTTCCTGCTGACTGGCAAGTTGCTGGCCAGCACGGTGGTGTCGATCTCGCAGGTCTACGCCTATCTGGTCGTCGCCTGGCTCTGGGGAATCCAACCGCCGGTTTGGGGCTACCTCACCGTGCTGCCCGCGCTCGCGTTGTCCGGCATGATGCTCGGGGCGCTTGGTATGCTACTGTCCTCGGTCATCAGACAGCTCGAGAACTTTGCCGGTGTGATGAACTTTGTCATATTCCCGATGTTCTTCGCATCGTCCGCACTGTACCCACTATGGCTGGTGCAGCAGTCGAGCCCGGTGGTTTACACCATCTGTCGGCTCAACCCGTTCACCTATGCCGTGGAACTGATCCGTTTCGCGCTGTACGCCGAGATCGACTGGATGTCGCTTGCAGTGGTCGCGATCATGACGATCATGTTCATGACGGGTGCGATCATCGCCTATGACCCGGCGCGCGGATTGATCGCGCGTCGCACGGGCGGCGGATGATTTCCCTCCGTCTCCGTAGCACGGCGTTCGCTTTGGGCGCGTTGTTTGCAGCAGCGGCGGGCAACACCGCGCCGCCCGGGCCACGCGATCTCGACTGGCCGTGCCAGCAGATCAAGGTGCCGAGGATGTCGCTCGCGGCGATCTGGTCGGGGCCGCCGCTGGATCAGCAGCAGACCGATTGGCGGCAGGACCAGCTTGTGGTTGACCTCGTGCATGACGTGGCGCAGCGCCGCGTGCCGATCGAGCAGGCACAGGACAGGATTCACGCATTCGCACAACAGGCCGGGGAAAAGCGGCAGCCGAAACTGCTGGAATTGCTGGCTGGTCTGTTCAGCGTGCTCGACGATGAACGCGGCACCGTCATGGCCGGCCTGGACAGGTTTGGCCTCCGCCAGAAGGAACTTGCCGCGGCGATCCGCGAGGATAACGAAAAGCTGCGCACGCTGCAGGCGAACCCCGCGACGGACGCAAGCGAGGTCAACCACATGGTGCAGCAGGTCACATGGGACGCAGAGGTCTTTCGCGACCGGCGCCAGGCTTTGAGTTACGCCTGTGACGTACCCGGCAAGATAGAACAGCGGCTGTTCGCGCTGGCGAAGATCGTCCAGCAGGAGATGCAATGAAGATGGTGAGGCAGGCTTATTCCACCGCCTGCGGCCGCGGCTTCGGTGTGCGTGCCTCCAGCGGCAGGTGATGCACTGTCCAGCCGTCGGTACCGTCCGGATACCAGGCAACATGCGTATAGCCCAGCGCGATCGCGCGTTTCGCCGCGTTCCATGACATCCAGCAATTTGCCAGGCAGTAGAACACCAGCGTGCGGTCCCGATTGCCGCCGGCGGCCTGTTCCAGGCCATGTTCGAAGTACTGCGCCATGACTGGCGCCAACGCTCCGTATCCGGTGTCCGGCAGCCAGATACTGCCCGGAACATCATCCCGCGGCTTCGGTCGCCAGATCATCGAAGCCGGCAGGCCGACCGGACGAGGCGGCTGCGGCAGCACGTCGATGAACACCGCGTCGTGCTTTTCCCAGTAGGCCTGCGCCTCCGCTGTCGACAGAACAGTTGCGCCGCGCAATGTGGCCGGCACGGGCGAGCGATAGTCATCCATGCGATAGTCCGACGGCTCCTGCGCAGGCGGCGCCTCGGTTAATCCGGCGCCGGCCAGAAGCACTGTGGCGAGCGCCGCCGCGACGCGATAGCCGATCGCACTCACCGCGCGATCAGGTTGCCCTGCTCGTCAAGCAAAGGCACACCGTACTCTTCCAATATCCGATCGATCTCCGGCTGGTTTTCGGCGATCAGCCGATTGAGCTTGCGCTTCCAGTCCTGATCGCTCTGTCGCACGCCCATCGCGATGCGGAAGTCCATCCGTTCCGGTTCTTTCAGCAACGGTGACACCGTCAGCTTCGGTGTCGCGCGCTGCGCGTAAAAGCCGGCGATCGGGCCCCAGAGCACGCCGGCATCGATCTGCCCGGACGTTATGTCATTGACCATTGTCCGGGTCGGCGCATCAATGCGCGTATCCACCGTCAGCGCATAGGGCCTGGCCAGCGCCATCAGCCCATTCGCCGCCAGCACGGTGGCTGGCGGCGTGCCGGCGACGATTCCGATGTGTTTCGGCTTCAACCGCGGATCCGCGAGCGATTCAATTCCGTCCAGTCCATTGCCCGGCTTGAACACGAGCGCATAGGTCGTGTGGTAGTACGGATTTGTGGTCTGGACCAGCGTGTCGCCCACCGCGACGCCCATGATCACGTCACAGCGCAAGGCGTTGAGCGTGTTGCGCACGAAACCGATCACCTGCGGAAGATAGGTGTAGCTGGTCGGCACGCCCAGCTTCCGCGCGAACAGTTCGGCGAGCTTGTTCTCGAAGCCTTCGCCCGCCTCGTTGGAAAACGGCAGATTGCGCGGGTCGGCGCAGACACGGAACACCTTGGGATCTACCAGTTCGCCGGAAGCACCAAGCCCCGGTGCCTGGGCGGCAGCCCGGCCGGCGATCGTCAACGCCAGCCCGGCAACAAAAACCGGCCAGGCGCGCCGGATTGCCTTCAACGAACGCGATATCATCATGATCTGGCGCTTCTGATCAGCCCATGCATT
Organism: Acetobacteraceae bacterium; assembly: GCA_035569235.1. Taxonomy (GTDB): domain Bacteria; phylum Pseudomonadota; class Alphaproteobacteria; order Acetobacterales; family Acetobacteraceae; genus JAMXLO01. The sequence continues at coordinate 28,722 of DATMND010000492.1, forward strand.
GGTCCTCAGCCTTCGAGAACTCCGGCGGCTTCGGCGCATGCTTGTCCGGGCGACCGCGCCCGATGGCATCGTCGGCTCGCGCCCGCAGGTAAACGTAGATCGCGTCGATGTAGCACATGACGTTCTTGTTCTCGCCGTTGGCCGGCATCACCAATTCCTGCGCGGCCGACACATCCTTCTTCCCGCCGGCGACGATGCCATAGAAATCGGTGTAGCTGAGGTGCCTCATCGACTCCAACAGCGCCGGTGCATAGCTGGAACCCATGCCGTCCGGACCGTGACAGCGCAGGCATTCCGACGAGTAACGCGTGAAGCCGACATAGGTGTACCAGTCCACCGTTCCATCCGGAGCCACCTTGAAGGTTGGGACGTCCTCCTTGTCGACCCACTTGCCCTCGTCGGACTTCACGGCGGTGGGATCGCCCGATCCGTCGGTGATCGCATAGGCGCCGACCGACAGCATCAGCACCGTGGCAAAGCCTGCCGCCGCCCGCAGAATTCGTTGCACGGTGCGCCTCCTTGTCTGCCATGACGGTGCGGCCGGCCCGTGGTGCGTTGCCACGAAGCCGGCCGCGGAATTCACGCCAAAGCCAAGCCTTGCGATCAGGTCGGCGGCAGAGCGAACACCGTCAGCGTTCCGCCAAGCGCCGTGTAGTTGTTGAGGGCGGCGTAACCGCCGACCGCGCCCAGACCTGCGTGCGGATCGGTCAGGCCTGCCGCGAGGCCGATGCCAGCCCAGCCGCCGATGCCGGACAGCACTGCGACGTACTGCCGGCCGCCATGCTCATACGTCATCACGTTGCCGATGATGCCGGACGGCGTCTTGAACTTGTAAAGCTCCTTGCCGGTCTTGCCATCGACCGCCTTCAGATAGCCCTCGAGCGTGCCGTAGAAGATGACGCCGCCCTTGGTCGCAAGCGCGCCCGACCACACCGAGAACTGCTCCGGATCGGACCAGACGATCTTCCCAGTGGTCGCATCCCACGCGATGAAGTTGCCCATGTTGGTCTGACCCTGCGGCGGATACATCGCCAGCGTCGCGCCGACATAGGGCTGTCCCGCGGTGTACGACACGCGGAACGGTTCATAGTCCATGCAGACATGGTTGGTCGGCACGTAGAACAGCTTGGTGTCAGGCGAGTAGGCTGCCGGCTGCTCGTCCTTGCTGCCCAATGCGGCCGGGCAGATGCCCTTCGAGTTGACGTCGGCGCCGTTGGCACCCGGCGCGAATTGATTGACCACGGCCGGCCGCCCGTAGGTCGGGCTGCTCTTGTTCATATCAACCCCGGTCGTCCAGTTCACCGCCGGATCAAACTTCGCCGCGACCAGCAGTTCACCTGTCGCGCGGTTCAGCGTGTAGCCAAGCCCGTTGCGATCGAAGTGAACCAGTGTCGGCACCGTCTGGCCGCCGATCTGCTGGTCGGCCAGGATCATCTCGTTGACGCCGTCATAGTCCCACTGGTCATGCGGCGTCATCTGATAGACCCACTTCGCCATGCCTGTGTCGACATCGCGCGCGAAGATCGTCATCGACCACCTGTTGTCACCGGGCCGCTGCGTCGGATTCCATGTCGATGGGTTGCCCGACCCATAATAGATCAGGTTCAGCGCCGGATCGTACGAATACCAGCCCCAGGTAGCGCCGCCGCCGATCTTCCACTGGTCGCCTTCCCAGCTCTTCGGGCTGGAATCCGCGCCGACCGGCTTGCCGAGCGCCATGGTCTTCTGCGGATCGAATAGAATGTCGCTGTCGGGACCTTCGGAATAGGCGCGCCAGATCTGCTTGCCGTCTGCCGTCGACAAGGCCGCGACCCAGCCACGCACGCCGAATTCGCCGCCGGAAACGCCGACCAGGACCTTGTCCTTGACCACCATCGGCGCCCCGGTGCCGGTCTCGCCCTTGCCGGGATCACCGGTCTTCACCGACCACACCACCTTGCCGGTCTTCGCATCCAGCGCCACCAGCGTCGTGTCAGCCTGATGGAGGAATATCTTGCCGTCGGAATAGGCGACACCACGATTAACGGTGTCGCAGCACATCACCGGAATGACGTTCGGATCCTGCTTCGGCTCGTATTTCCACAGGATCATTCCGTCATGGTTCAGATCGAGCGCGAAGACCGTGTTGGGAAACGGTGCGTGCACGTACATCACGTCGCCGATGACCAGCGGCGCGCCCTCGTGGCCGCGCAATACGCCGGTCGAGAATGTCCACGCCACCTGCAACTTGCCGACATTCGCCGGGGTGATCTGGCTGAGCGTGGAATAGCGCTGATTGTCGTAGGTGATGGTCGGCATCACCACGTCTTTTGCATTCGCCTGCATCTTGACAAGATCGTCAGCCGCCGCGGCTGGCACGGTCGTGGCTGCGATCAACAGGCTGGACGATATGAGGGTGGTTGCCGTGAGCAAAAGTCTCGCCGAAACGCGTCGCATGGTTTCCTCCCGTTTTGTTCGCGCTCGCGGTGGACGACCCGGCGATCAGTCCACCAGTCATATCCAGTTCGGTTGGGAAGCAGGCCTATCCGACAGCGTGCCTGGGCGAGCCGGTCCGTGTTCGTTGTTTTGCGACCGACGTAGGCGGAATCGATCAGGCGAATGCCGCCCTCCCAACTGCGGGCATCCGTGGAAGCCGGAAGTCGGTAACTTTATGCAATGCGGGACACGCATTCGTCAACATGCCGGCGCCACGGCCAGGATCGCCGCCGGCCTTGACACGAATGCCGCCGCGATGCCGCCTGCACGCAATCGAGGAAACGGGGTGCGCGCCATGCCGGCCATTCGAGTTCTGGCCCGTGTGATGCTGGTGCTATGCGCCAGCCCAGCCGGAGCTGCGCCGCCGCCGACCGCACCGCTCGCCGTGCAGGAAGTTGCCGCGGGCGACTACGCGCATTTCGGGCAGATCGCCCTGACCACGCCCGAAAATGCCGGCGACATCGCCAACCTCGGCATCATCGTCGGACAGGACGCCGTCGCCATCGTAGACACCGGCGGCAGCGTCGCCGTCGGACAGCGTCTGCTGATGGCCGTCCGCAGCATCACCGACAAGCCGATCCGTTACGTGATCAATACGCACGATCACCCGGATCACATATTCGGCAACGCGGCATTCGGGTCCGGCGCAACGTTGGTCGGGCACCACAACCTGCCGGCCGAACTGGCACGGCGCGGCACTTATTACCTGCGCTCCTACCGCGAACAGCTTGGCGAGGAAGCCATCGAGGCGGTCAGGATCGTTCCGCCCACTCTGCTGGTGGACACCGAGACCACGCTGGATCTGGGTGGCAGGCGGCTGCGACTTACGGCGTGGACACCGGCCGCGCATACGGACTGCGACCTCACGGTTTTGGATGAGGCGACTGGCGTGCTGTTCGCCGGGGACCTTGTCTTCCTGCAGCACGTACCGGTCGTGGACGGCAGCCTGACCGGCTGGCTCTCGGTGTTGCCGCGTCTGGCGCAGTTGCCTGCCACGATCGTGGTACCCGGACATGGCGGGCAGGCCGCGCCCTGGCCGCAGGCGCTGGACGACGAACGTCGCTATTTGAATGTGCTGGCACAGGATGCACGCCGCCTGATTGCCGCGGGCACGCCCCTTGCGCGCGCGGTACCCGAGGTCGGCCGTTCGGAGCAGCACCGATGGCAGTTGTTCGACGACTACAATCCGCGCAACGCGACCACGGCATTCAGTGAGCTGGAATGGGAGTAGTTCCCATGGGCATCGGATCATCGCGCGCCACCCGGCCGCGATACGCATAGCGCTCCTCGGTCCCCGACGAAGCCGCCTCGGCAAGTTCCAGCATGCGCGAGTGATGCGGCGATAACTCGCATGCCGGGTCGGTTGCCGCCGCATCGCCGGTGATCGCGAGCGCCTGGCAGCGACAGCCGCCAAAATCGATCTCGCGCTGATCGCAGGACCGGCACGGTTCCGGCATCCAGTCGGTGCCGCGAAATGCCTGAAACGCCGGGGAGTCCCGCCATATCGCATCCAGCGGCCGGTCGCGGACCGACCAGAACTCCAGGCCGGGAATTGTCTCGGCGGCGTGGCACGGCAGCACGCGCCCCGACGGTGTCACGTTCAACGAGCGACGCGCCCAACCGCCCATACAGGCCTTCGGCCGTCGCGCGTAATAGTCCGGCACGACCAGATCGATCACCAGGCGGCCGAGGTACTGCGGCCGGATGACCTCCATCTCCCGCATCGCGCGGTGGACCTGATCGCGGGTCGGCATCAGTGCCTGCCGGTTCCGAAAGGCCCAGCCGTAATATTGCGCATGGGCGATTTCCACGCGCCCCGCGCCAAGCGATGCGGCGGTTTCCACCAGCGCGGCGACACGATCGATGTTGGCACGGTGGATCACCGCATTGACGGTAAGCGCCAGCCCGAGCCGCGCCACGGATTGCGCGAAGGCCAGCTTGCGCACGTGCGCTCCGGGATAGCCGGCGATGCGGTCGGCGGATTCGGCCTCCACGTCCTGGATCGAAAGCTGGACGTGATCCAGTCCCACATCTTTCAGTCGTTCCAGGCGAGCCGGCTCGAGTCCGATCGCCGAGGTGATGAGGTTGGTGTAGAGGCCGGCGTCGCGAGCGGCCGCGACTATCTCGACAAGATCGCGGCGGGACGCAGGTTCGCCGCCGGACAGATGGACCTGCAGCACGCCCATCGCGGCCGCCTCGCGAAACACGCGGGCCCACGTCGCGGCGTCCAGTTCATCGGCGCGGTTGTCCAAGGTCAGCGGGTTCGAGCAATACGGGCAGGCGAGCGGACACCGATGTGTCAACTCCGCAAGCAGGCCGAGCGGCGCCGTAAGTGCTGGCCCACTCATATGGCCAGCATCCGTTTCGTCGCGAGGTCGGCCAGCATGTCGTTCACGTCGCCTTCGATCTCCGCTCGATCCGCAGTGTAGAGCACTGCGAGTTCATCGACGATCTGTGCAACCGTCCGGCTGCCATCGCAGCGGCGGAGAATTTCGCTGGCGGGTCCTTCGGCCTCGATCACCCGCTCCGGGCCGAGCAGCACCCACGCGTCGCGCGTCTTGTCGAAATGCAGGCGAACGCCGGGCGCCAGACGCGGGCGTTCCGGCAGCTTCGGCGCGTCGCTCTCAGGCATCGGGGGCCGCCGGCACGAATGCGCCGGGCGGGATCAGCCCAGGCGATACATACGAGTAATGCAGTGCATCGAGCATGCACCACAGCACGTCGCACTTGGTCGCCAGCGTGTCCACCACCGCCTGCTGCTGCTCCGGCGTGCGTGCATGCCGTTTCACCCAGTCCAGGGCGAAGCTCGCATCGCGCTCGGCCTGCGGCGGGCGCTTGTCGAAATACAGCATGATCTCCGGCGTGATAAAGTCGTAATGGGCGAGCATGCCCGCCATCCGCTCGGTGATGATCTGCGAGGAAAACAGCTCGGTCAGGCAGGAGGCAACCGCCTCCAGCAGGCTGCGCTCGCGCACCAGATGCACATAGGCCTGCACGGCGAAGCGCGTCGCCGGCAGCAGCAGGCGGGTCGAGGTCACCGCTTCGCGGTCGAGGCCGAGGCCATCAGTGAGTTTGAGCCAGCGCTCGATGCCGCCTGGACGGTTTTCGTCGCCGTCATGATCTTCCAGTCGCTTGCGCCATTCGCGCCGCAGCGCCGCGTCCTCGCAGCGGCCGATCAATGAGGCGTCCTTCAGCGGGATCATCGCCTGGTAGTAGTAGCGGTTGAGCGCCCAGGCCTGCACCTGCGCCTTCGTACACTGGCCACCGTGTAGCATGCGATGGAACGGATGCAGGTTGTGGTAGCGTTTCGCGCCCAGTTCGCGCAGGCGGGTTTCCAGGTCAGCCGGGGTTGGCGCGTCGTTCAAACCTGTACCTCCATTCCGTCGTAGGCGATTTCGATACCGGCCGCCTCGACCTGTCGCCGTTCCGGCGAGTCCAGGATCAGAATCGGGTTGGTATTGTTGATGTGCAGTAGGATGCGACGGCCCGGGAGATCGGAGAGTCCTTCCAGCGTTCCGCCCGGTCCGCTCACCGGCACGTGCCCCATCCGGCGTCCGGTCTTCTCCCCCAGCCCAGCCGTGACCATCTCATCGTCTGTGAACAGCGTGCCATCGAAAAACAGCAGATCAGCCGGGCGAAGTTGCCGGCGCACCGCGTCTGTAATGTCGGCGCAGGCAGGGGCGACGATCACGCTGCGGCCGTTCGCCTGCAAAAGCGCGGCGTAGTTTGGTCCGGGTTCCGGCTGCATGGCGCCGCGTTCCTCTAGGTACAACGGAACCTTTCCCGGCATGGTCAGCAGCGTCAGCGTCAGCCCTCCGCCGCATGGCACCGGCTCCTGCGGGGCGATCGCCACCCGGCGCACCATGGATGCATCCAGCACATCAAAGATGCGGTTCGCGTCCAACAGGTCCAGCAGCGGGCGCGGTGCATAAACTGTCAGCTTCTGCCGCTCCCGCAACACCAACAGCCCCGCGATCGCATCGACGTCGCCGCCAATCAGCACCACACCGGCAATTGGTGAATCGCGTCCCGGAGTTCGCGGCCACAAACGAGGGGTCTGGAGGATCTGTTGGCGCAAGTCCGGCGACGCGCCGACCACGACCCACTCAGCGCCATTACCGCTGACGGCGACACTGGCCTGCGTTGACGGACGCGCCCTTAGGTCGCCCGCGCGTACAAGTGCGCACTGGCGGCACCCGCAGTTCCACTGCGGGAATCCGCCACCAGCCGCCGCACCGAGCACCAGTCCCGTGAGTCCGGCCGCTCGGTCAGTCATTCGTCAAGGCGAAGCCGCTTACAGCTAGATCTTGCCGGCGAAGTAGCCGTTGATCTCCATGCCGATGCAGATTTCCCGGAGCTTCGGGCGTGACCAGGCCATGTGGTAACTCCTCGTTTCTTGTGGTTTCAGAAAGCGCGCCAGCCGACGCTGATCGTTTCATCCCGTCAGCAGTGGGAGGCTATCAGATCGATCGCATGGCGTCCAGACCGTCGCCGATCTTGCAAGCAGGGCTGCGAGTACGTGACTATATAGTGCAAGCGGACCGGTGCGGACCGGGAAGACGGTGCTATCCTGCGGGACGGGAGCGACCATGAAGACGCAAGCAACGCATCTCCTGCTGCATCGGCGGACGCTGCTCACGGCGGCGGCGCTTGGCACGATTGGCCGCCGCGCGACCGCGCAGGCGCCGGCCCAGAAGGATTCCTGGCCGTCACTCGCCGCCCAGATTTTCGACGGTCGGGCTGTCCGAAACGGTAGCGCGATCCTGGCCATCGACGCCCCCTATCGCGCGGAGGATGCCGCACTGGTCCCAGTCGGCATCCGCAGCCTGCTCGCCTCCGGCGACACCCGGCATGTACGCGGCGTCACCTTGGTGATCGACGAAAATCCCTCGCCGCTTGCCGCCGTCTTTTCGTCCGGCGACACAAGCGGACTACCGTCGCTGTCCACGCGGGTCCGCGTCGACTCCTATACGAACCTGCACGCCGTGGCAGAACTGAGTGACGGGGAACTCTACGCGGTGCAGCGGTTCGTCAAGGCCGCCGGCGGTTGCTCGGCTCCCGCCGCGAAGCAGGAGGCTGATTCGATCCCGCTCGGCACGATGCGCTTTCGCCAGTTTCCCGCTGCGTCCGGTGCAGATGCCGAGGTCCGGGAGGCACAGCTTCTGATCCGGCACCCGAACTTCTCGGGGATGCAGATGGACCAGATCACCCGTCTCTATGTGCCCGCACACTTCGTCAAAACCGTGCGCGTCTGGCAGGGTGATGATCTTCTGCTGGCCATCGAGAGCGGCATTTCGATCTCCGAAAACCCGGAATTCCGCTTCGACTACCACCCCAACGGCGCGAGCACCTTCCGTGCCGAGATGGAGGACAGCGAAGGCCAGGCGTTCAAGCAGGAGTGGCCCGCGACCCGCGTCTGACGGCACGCGGACCGCGTCAGAAGCAGCGGACTTCCGCCTCGGCCTGTGCCTCCTGGAGATCGCGCACAATATCGTTGGCGGGCGCACTCCGAAATTCCTGTCCGAGATAACCACCCGCGGAGCGGCGCATGCGCAGCACGGTCTCGGCCTTTTCGTACTTGTCGTAGGGCAGCACAGAAGCGATCACATCGATGGCACAGGAGCAGCGCTGCAGCGCCTCCTGGGTTCCGCCATTCGTCGCCATGCAAGCAAACACGAATTCGGCGCGGGTTGCCGTGGCATACCCACCGCTGTCCTCGGCCTGGCCCGGCTGCGCGAAGATCAGGCCGCACAGTGCCAACAACACTCTGATCCGGCAGCGGACAGTCGCCATTGCAACCTCGCAAGCGAGCCATGACAGGGCACGTCGTGGCGACAGCTTGCCTCATTGCAAGCAGGCCGCATAGGATCAGGCCGCGCGATGTGCTGCCGCGGTCGCTTGATCACGCAGCCATTCGTTTCAAGTAATTCGGTGACGGACAGACCATGAACATTGTATCCTGGCCAATCATAACGGCTTGCATGATTTCCGCCGGGGTGAGTGCGGCACAGGCAGCGGACAGTGGCCGCACCCGATTCTGGAACCTGACCGGCGAGACTATCACCCATCTCAACCTGGCGCCCGAAGGCACCACGAATTGGGGTCCCGATCAGTGCCGCAACGATCCGGACGGCACGGTGGATTTCGATGAGCGGCTGCGGATCACGGGCGTTTCGACCGGACGCTACGATGTGAAGTTCACCGACAAGACCGGACGGAACTGCATCGTGACAGGCGTCGAAGTCAAAGCGGGTTCGGTGTTTTCCATCGGCAAGGAGGCGCTGGGTCACTGCGGCAAATGATGAGCAGACTGCTTTCCTACGCCGCCGCGGATCATGCAACGGGCTCGGTTTGATCCCCGATCGTGGCCGGCACACGACTGCGGCACGCTCTGTCTCATTGCGCGCCCGATTGCGGGCGAGGCCGTCGATCTCGCAATGGCGGAACGGCGCGACATACGACGACGGCATGATCACGCGCGAACCCTGAGTTTTCCGGCGGTTCTATCGGTCCTGGCTCATGCCGCGGTCCTGCTCACTGCAATTCTGTTCCTCCCAGGCCGCACGGAACCTCCCGCGACGCCGCCGGAATCGAGTATCGCACTGGTGTTCGCGCCTGCGCCGGCGGCGCTTCCTTCGGCGGCCGATGTTGCACCCGCACCCGTTGAGGAGCCCCACGAGACGCCGACAACCGAGGCCACGCCACCGCCGGTTCAGCCGGAGCCGGCTGTGACGGAGCCGCCTCCCCCAACGCCGCTCCCGACGACGCCCGAGCCTGAGCAGGAGGCACAGCCTGTCCCCGCGGAGCCTCCGCCTCCAGTGCAAAAGCCGCCACCCAAGCGGCCCGCGACTGCGCGCGCTCACCATGCCCCGAGCCCGCCAAACGCCAGCCACACACCAACCCAACCAACGGCACCGTCCGAACAGCCGTCCGCCACAGCTGGTTCTGCCACTCCCTCCGTAACCGCTGCGATTGTTCCTCCGCGACCGGTCGCGGGCATGGAGACCAATCGAGCGCCGATCTACCCGGAGATTGCGCGGCGACGCGGCGAGGAAGGCCGCGTCATGCTTCGCGTCGATGTATCAGCCGATGGAATGCCGCTTGATGTATCGGTGGCGGGGACCAGCGGCCACCCAAGCCTCGACTCGGCCGCGCTATCGGCCGTGCGCCAATGGCGCTTCATTCCGGCGACGCAGGCCGGAAGGTCCGTGGCCGCGGTCGCCGACGTACCGATCCGGTTTCATCTTGAAAATTGAACCCCGCGGACCTGTTCCCCATCACGCATTGCCTTCGCTACCCTTCAGCGTCTCGTCGATCAGGAAGATACTCGGTGAGCAGCGCGCGGATGTGGATCGAGGCATTCAAATTGTCGATCAGCTGCGAACTCAGCGCGCGTTGCGCCAACACCAGGCGGAACGCCGCGCGCGTGCCCCGCGCATCCTGCTCAAGCACATCGATGAACGCCACATAGGCCTCCGTCCGATCGGCAACGCCTTCGCACAGGCACGCCGCCAGCCCGTCCAGCGCCGCATCGGCGCGCAGCAGAAACCGCCGGATCGAGCCACTGTCGTCGGTGTCGTTCTGCCGCCCCTGCGCGGCATAGGCCAGCATCAGCTCATACGCCTGCTGGATGACCTCGATGCGCTCCGCCAGCGATTGCGGCGCTGCAGCTTCCGGCTCGCTCATCGGCTTTCCTTCAATCCTGCGTCCGGCTTCCGCCAGTGCTGCTGATCATGATGACGCAGATAATCCTCGCGCGATATCTAGCCGCGGAACACCGAGCGCGGCATCCACAATTTCTCCGGCCGCACCGCGCATCCTGCACACAGCAAACAACCGCACAAAGGCGCCGTCAGGGGGCCGCGTGCAAATGGCTGCCCAGCCAGTCGCTGACGATTTTGTAAGATTGCGCCATCTCCGCCGGCGTCATGTGCTCCAGCGAAGCGTCGCGACATTCCGATGCATCCGACTGGCCGTTTGTCTCGGCGATGTCGCACCACGCAAATGCCGAGACATAACTTTGCGGCACGCCCTGGCCGAAGAAGAATAGCGTCCCCAGCAGTAACTGCGCTTCCGCCTGGCCCTGCTCCGCCGCCTTCACAAACCACGTCGCGGCCTCGGCGTCGTCCTGCGTCACGCCGAGCCCCTTGTGAAACAGGAAGCCGATCCCGGCCTCGGCCGCCGGGTCGCCTTGTTCCGCCAAGCCGAGCCAGTCATGGAAGGCGCGCGCATAATCGCCACCGTTGTAGGCCGACAGGCCCGAGCGGAAATCCTGCGCCGCAGCTGTTCCGCAAACAGCGACGACAGCGACGATCAACAACGCCCAACCGGCCAGCAATCTGGAGCACATCGCGCAACCAAGCACGCCGCGATGCGACGAAGCAACCCGGGCCGAAGCAACCCGGGCAGCTTCCGCATCCGGCTAATCGACAGCGAACACCCAGATCGAACCGCCTTGCGGCACCTCGGGATAAGCGCCGGGCCGCACCAGATTCAACCGCAGCTGCATGCGCGCCGCATCGACGCCCCATCCACTCTGCACGGCGACGTACTGCTTGCCATCCACCTGGAATGACATGGGTACACCGTTGACACCGGATGGCAGACCGATCTCGTACAGCACGTTGCCATTCGTCGCATCCAGTGCACGGAACTTGCGGTCGTTGGTACCGCCCTCGAACAACAGATCGCCGGCGGTCGCCAACAGCGGTCCCCAGTTCTGGCTCATGCCATAGCTATGCGTCCAGACTTTCTTGCCGGTGTCGAGGTTCCATGCCTGCACCTCGCCGATGTGATCGGCACCCTTGCGCAGATAGAGCCAACTCGTCACGCCGGTATAAGGCTGTCCTGGCGTGTAGCTGACCTGCCGCCCGAGGATCGCGCCGCATAGGTTGTCGTTGGCGGGAATGTAGAGCAGCTTGGTCTTTGGACTGTATGCGACTGGCGGCCAGTCCTTGCCGCCCCACAGGCTTGGGCAGAAATCAGCAAGCTTGCCGGTGCCCGGCTTGTGTTCCGGTGCCACGATCGGATGACCGGTCTGCGGATCGAGGCCCGTGAACGTGTTGTGGTAGACGAAGGGCTGACCGGCGACGAAGTTGATCTTGTCGGCAGTGCGCTCGAGCATCCACAGATAGCCGTCGCGCGCAACATCGACGAGACCCTTCACCGTCTTCCCGTCGTGCATGTAATCGACGATGATGGGCGGCGACACCTCGTCCCAATCCCACGACTCGTTCTGAATGTACTGGTGATATCCCTTGATCTGGCCGGTCGCCTGGTCGAGCGCCATGACCGAACTGGTGTACAGATTGTCGCCAGGCCTTTGGTCGCCCATCCATGGGCCGCCATTACCCGTGCCCCAGAACGTCAAATTGGTCTCCGGATCGAACACGCCGGTGACCCACACGGAACCACCGCCGGTCTTCCATTGATCGCCCTTCGGCCACGTCTCGCTGCCGGGCTCGCCAGGCGCCGGAATGGTGTATGTCCGCCACAGTTCCTTGCCGCTGTCGGCATCGAATGCGACGACGAAGCTGCGCACACCGAGTTCGCCGCCGGATGAGCCCACCAGAACCTTGCCGTCGATGACCAACGGCGCCAGCGACATGTAGTAGCCCTTCGTGTAGTCCTCGACCTTCGAGCTCCACACCTGCTTGCCGGTTCGCGCGTCGAGTGCCACAAGCACCGCATCGGTTGCCGCGAAGAACACCTTGTCGCCCCACAGCCCGACGCCGCGGCTTGTCGGGTGCAGTTGCAGCATGTCTTCGGGGATCGGCCGCTTGAAGCGCCACAGCAGATCACCGGTCTTGGCGTTGACCGCTAATACTTGGTTGCCCGGAGTGGCGACGAACATCACACCGTTGTTGACGATTGGTGGCGCTTGGTGGCCTTCGATCTGGCCGGTTGCCATGCTCCACACCGGGTGAAGATGCGACGCGTTTGCCGTGGTGATCTGGCTCAGCGGACTGTAGCCCCATCCATTGTAGGTGCGGCGGAACATCAGCCAGTCGCCGTCATCCGGCTGCTTCAGTCGATCGGCAGTGACAGACTTGTACGACGTGAGTACCGGCGCTAGTGGCATGGGCGTGGCAACCGGATCGCCATTCGACGGCATGGGATCAGGCGCGGCCGGCGGTGCCGGGGGCGGATTAGGCGCGGGCTGCTGGGCGAGCGCAGACGAGCCGAGCAATCCTAGCGCCAGCGCAGCGCCTGTTGTGACACGCCACATTCTGTTTCTATCGAGCACCGTTTCCCTCCTTTGTTATTGTTCAACACGTCAACCCGTCATGGCCAAACCTAAATCTGCTGAATCCCCAGCCGACCGATGAACGGCCGCGCAACCATCAGCTTGCCGTCCGCGATGCGAAGCGGCAGCGCCGCAAGGCCACGCGGCGATGGCCCGCTGACAACGCGCGCACCGGCTTTAGGATCGTATTCGGAGTTATGGCAGGGGCAGTCGAGAATCTGCTTGTCGGGCAGCCAGTTCACCACCTCGCAGCCGGTGTGCGGACAGATCGCCGAATAGGCGACCACGCCGTCCGCGGCGCGTTCCGCCGTCTGCGGATCGAGTACTGACGGATCAAGCTTCAACAGCAGCACCTTGTTGAGACGCGAGCCGTCACGCACGACGTTGCCGGCAGGATCGACGGGCCACGCCATGACCTGTCCCGCGCCGAGCGGAATGCCGTCGGGTGTCAGCGGCGCTTGCGTCGCATCGCCCACTCTGATCAGTAGATCGCCTTCCTGGGGCCGGTCGTGCGTCGGATCGGTTTGCGCACCGGCTGCTTTCGCGACCAGCCCGACCCCGAGGCCGGCGCCCGCGACAAGCAGCGCCCGCCGCCCTGCTGTCGCGATCACGCAGGGACGCCGCGCGCCTGCTCCATCCGAAGCCGCGTCATCGGTATTCCAGGTCTCGCGAATTTGCCGGTTGCCGGTCCCGCGTTCGTAGGAATCATTCGTCACGGTCCAACGTCTCCCGTCCGGCGTTCGTTATTAGTACGCTACCAGCCGCCGTCGTCGTTGTCACGCCGGCACCCGATCGTGTTTTGGGATGCACCGGAATGCGCTAGGATCACCGGCGCAATCACTTGTGCAAACACCGTGCGCGGAACGAAGAAGAGGGAAATAACGTGCGACACAGCCAATTCGGATCGACCTTGGCTTTGGCCGCCGTCATCGCCCATGGCGCGGTCACGCACGCGGCCGCCGAGACCCGAACAGTCGCGAACGGGCTGGAAGTGCACGAGACGGCACTGATCCTGCGCGCCGAAACTCCGACCCATATGCTGACGAACGAGAGCTGTGCCAATGCGCAGGCTGGATGGAAGATCGTGCCCGAGTCCGTGAAGACGGAGGTGGTCACCGCGCGGATGATGGACCCGGGCGGCGATCCGGATTGGAAGGTTGAGAAAGCCGAGGGCCGCACCAGGGTGGACAACGACAATACGCGGATTTGTCTGTGGGGCTATTGCCAGGGGCCACTCCAGTTCCAGTGCGAGATCCAGGTGCGGGCCAGCTGGCAGGAAAGCCACTGACCAACATACGTCACGCAATCCCTAGCGTCATCGCGAGCCGAACCAGTTCGTTCGTCCGTGTCACGCCGAGCCTGGCCTTGATTTGACTGCACGCGTTGGCGACCGTCTTGTAGCCGATGCCGAGCGCATCCGCGATCTCGGCAAGGCTCATGCCCTCGGCCATCAGCCGCATGATCTCCAGATCGCGCTCGGTAAGATCCTGCAGACCGTGGCCGGGCGAAACCGTATGCAGCGCGAGTTCCTGCGCGATCTCGTTCTCGATGTACCGGCCGCCCTCGGTGACGCGCCGGACGGCAGTCAACAGTTCGTCGGCCGATGCATTCTTGCTGAGGTAGCCGCGCGCACCCAACTCCATCGCGCGCGCGGCGTACAGCGGCTCCGCGTGCATGCTCAGCACCAGAATCCGCGCCCCCTTGTCCTCCTGCAGCATTCTGCGCAGCAGTTCCAGGCCGCCGATGCCCGGCAGATTGAGATCGAGCAGCACCAGGTCCGGACGGTCCTGCCGCAAACGCAGCAATGCATCGCGCCCGGTCGCGGCCTCGGAAATATGCGTGCCTGGCACGGACATGAACAGATTGCGCAAGCCAGCGCGCACAATCACATGATCATCCACCAAAAGGATTTTCATTCGGCCGCATCCGCATGCTGCGATTGCCGCACATTCAGGCACGGCAAGGTAGCGACGAGCGCGAGCCCCCTTCCGTTTCGGCCATGCTGGATCGAGAGCGAACCGGCCGCTGCCATCACGCGCTCACGCATGCCAATTAGACCGAGCCGCGCGGGTCCCCGCACCGCCATTTCATCCGTTGCCATCCCGATACCGTCATCAGCCACTTCGACGCGAATTCCGTCAGCATCGCCATGCGCGATGGCAATTTCCACGCACGACGGATTGCCGTGCCGGATCGCATTGCTCACCGCTTCCTGGACAACGCGATAGATCGTGTCCTTCAGATCGTCGCCAATCCGATCCTCATCGACCGAGACATCGACCGCGAACGCGATGTCGGGACGGCGGCTTTGCCAGAATGCCGCCAGCCTGGCGATCGCGGCATCCAGCCCGATTGCCGGGATCGGCCGCAGGCGTCCGAGGATAGCCCGCACGTGACGCTGCACGCGACCGACCGCGTCATGAATTGAGCGTACATGGGTCGGAATGTCGCCCACTCGATCACTGCCGGCACACCGCTCGATCGTGGCCGCGGTCATGCCCACCGCGAACAGCAACGGCCCGATCTCGTCATGCAGGTCCCGCGCGAGTTCGGCGCGTTCTTCCGCCTGCAATGTCAGCAGCCGCTCGTTCAGCCTGCGATTCTGCGCCGCCGCCGTGGCGAGCCGTTGGGTCATGAGATTGAAGCCGCGCGCCAGGCGCGTCAGCTCCGGCGGACCACGCTCCGGTAGCCTGCCGTGATAGTCGCCCTTGCCGATCTGCTCAAAGGCGCTCGACAGGTTCTCCAAGGGACGCAGAGCTCGTCCGATGATCGCGCAGATCAGCAACGCGCTCAGCAACGCAAAACCGGCGAGCACCAGTACCGCATCACGCGATGCCGCCCAGACCTCGCCGATCTCGTTGATCGGATCGGCCTGCAACACGATCGCGCCGCCGCCCTCGGCCGCCGGTGAAACTGCAAGCCGGATAGCGCCGGGTTCGCGACCGATCAGGCGACGGAACCAGCCGGGAACCTGCTGCGTCGGAACGAACAGCACGGACGCGGCGAGCGGCTGATCCCGCGCATCCAGCAGCGTCGCCCGCACATGACGATTGCCGTTGAACGTGCTGACCAGATGGCGCAGTTCATCCGCGCCATCATCTGGGTGGACCAATTCGCCAAGCCCGTTGCGGATCGTGTTCGCACCGACATCGAGCGCGGCGCGCAGTTCCGTCCGCACCGAGCTTGCGGCGTGCCAGCCCACCAGCACACTGCCGCAGGCCAGACTGGCCAGCAGCATCAGACCGATCAATGCAATGAGCCGCACCCGCAGCGGCATGATCCGTTTCCCTATTCCGACACCTCACGCCCATTCCATGCCGGGCCGCGAGTTCGGGAAACATTCTCGCCAAATTCGGGAAGTTGCGCCATAGCCATCCCGCGCGTCATGCGGCCTCATCCGATTCCAACGGGGCCGGGGGGACATCGACGTGCGAGCTAGGCATGGCATTGCGGCGATGGCGATTTTGCTGACCGGCGCGGCGGCGGCCCAGCCCGCGCAGACTCCGGACGCCACGCAGCAGGTGGAACAGCCGGTCACCCAGCTGCCGCCGGTCGATGTGATCGGGGCGTCGCCGCTGATCGGCTCGGGCATCGATCGCAACCTGGTCCCGGCGGAAACCCACGTACTGAACAGCCAGGACCTGCAGCGCCAGGGAACGTCCGACCTGTTGGGCTCGCTCAACCAGCAGGTCGGCGGCATCAGCCTGGACTCCGCTTCCGGCAATCCATTCCAGCCGACACTGTTCTATCACGGCTTCGCGGCATCAGGGCTTCAGGGAACGCCGCAGGGCCTGGCGGTCTATGTCAATGGCATGCGCTTCAACCAGCCGTTCGGCGACACGGTGGACTGGGACCTGATCCCCGACATCGCTATCGATAGGATCAACCTCGTGGGCTCCAACCCGGTGTTCGGGTTGAACGCGCTCGGCGGCGCGGTGAATGTGCAGCTGAAGGACGGGTTCTCCTATCACGGGTTCGAGGGCGACATCTCGGGCGGCTCGTTCGGCCAGGTCGAGGGCGAATTCCAGTACGGCAAGCAGTCCGGCAACGTCGCCACCTACGTCGCGGGCACAGTGCTGCACCAGGGCGGCTGGCGCGATCTGCAATCGACCGAAATCCAGAACATCTATGGCGATGTCGGCTGGCGCGGCGATCGCGGAGAGCTGCACCTGAATGTCACGGGCGCGCACTCGATACTCAACGGTCCCGGCACGTCGCCGGTCGAACTGCTGGCCGCCGACCCGTCCGCTCAGTTCACCGCACCCAATCAGATCGCCAATCAATACGCGGCGGTCAGCCTCTCCGGCAGCATGGACGTGACCGAGACCACATCGATCCAGGCGCTCGCGTATTACCGCTACTTCCTCCAGCATGTCACCAACGGCAACGCGCCGAACGACACGCCCTGCAACGACGGCACCGGACTGCTGTGCAACGACGGCGTTCCCAGCACCACGCTGGGGGGCGGTTTCATTCCGGACTTCCTGAACGGCGGCCCTTATTCGGAGCTCGACAATCAGACCACCAACACGAACGCCTACGGCGCGTCGCTTCAGGTCACCAATACCGACGAGCTGTTCGGCTTCCCGAACCACTTTGTTGCGGGAATGAGCTTCGACGGCGCGCAGACCCTGTTCAGCGCGACCTCGTTTATCGGCGGACTGACGCCGCTTGACCGCGTGTTCATCGGACCAGGCATCGTGATCGACGAGCCCGGCACCAACTCACCGGTTCGCGTCGCGATTTCGAACGGCAACTACGGCATCTACTTCGCCGACACGTTCAACGTCACGCAGCGTCTGGCGCTGACCGTTTCCGGCCGGTTCAACATGGAGCTCGTCGATCTGAACGACGAGAACGGTGGCGACCTGACCGGCAACCACAGCTTCAACCACTTCAACCCGGCGGGCGGCGTCACCTATCAGGTCGCGCCATGGCTGACCGCCTATGCCGGTTATGCCGTGGCGAATCGCGCTCCCACGCCGGCCGAGCTGTCCTGCGCCGGCCCGGCCAACTCGTGCAGCCTAGCCAATTTCTTCGTCGGCGACCCCGACCTCCAGCAGGTCATCTCCTATACAATGGAGGCCGGCGTGCGCGGCAACTTCACGCCATTCGACGGCGCCAACCTGAGCTACAACGTCGCCCTGTTCCGCAGCAACCTCAACAACGACATCGCCTTCATCAACAGCGTCACCACGGGGCGCGCCTTCTTCGCCAATGTCGGCCAGACACGACGGCAGGGCGTTGACGCCGGATTGCAGTTCAAGAACGATCAGTGGATCGCGTATGTTGAGTACTCGTACACCGACGCGACATTCCAGAGCACTTTCGTCGAGTCGGGCGGCAGCAATCCGGCGGCCGATGCGAATGGCAACATCACCGTGCAACCCGGCAATCGCCTGCCCGGGATTCCCACCAATCAGGCCAAGCTTGGCGCCTACTACAAGATAACGGACAAGTGGGCCGTAGGAGGCACGCTCATCGTCGCCAGTGGTGCGTTCCTGTTTGGCGACGAGGCCAATCTGACGCCTAAACTGACGCCCTACTTCACGCTGAACCTCAACACGTCGTACCAGTTGACGAAGAATGTCCAACTGTTCGCGCTGGTGCAGAATGTCACGAACGAGAAGTACTCCACGTTCGGCACCTTCTCGCCGACCAGTTCGGTGTTTCTCGCGCAGGCGCCGGGGGCCACCAATCCGCGCAGCCTGAGCCCCGCGGCACCGGTCGGCGGCTTCGCCGGCGTGCGCGTGACATTCTGATCGTCGATCCAGTGGTGCCACCGGAAGGGCACCCACACTGATGATCGATCAACAGGGAGGGCATCATATGGTCCCGCGTTGGTGCTGTAGACCGCTCGCCTCTCTACTCCTCCTGGCCGGCGCGGACGTTCCTCTTCAGCCGGCTTCTGCTCAAGGACAGCGGTTCTTCGCCTACAACAACACCACACGAACCGACTTTACCGGCGTCTGCATGGCTCCCGCGGGGACAGAGAACTGGGGTCCGAATCAAGCGCTCAACGATAGAGACAAATCGCTCGATGCCGGCGAGCGCCTGACGCTGACCGGCGTGGCGCCCGGCCATTTTTCCGTAAAGCTGGTCGAGCGCTCCGGCCGAACCTGCATCTTGCAGGGCGTGGATTTGACGAAGGAGAAGAGTTTCGACATCCGCGACCAGCAGATTTCGAATTGCCGCTAGCAAGAAGGTGGTGCCCGGCGACCGCGAATGCGCCTCGCAGGACTGCCAAAGACCCCCGTGCGGGGTAATCCTCGGCGAACCAATGCTACTTGACGATCATCTTGATGAGTTCCTGGCCGGCCGGGCTGTCCAGCTCCTTCGCCGTCAGCTTGCCATCCTTGTTGGCATCAGCGGCATTGAAGCGCTGCCGGGCAACCGCGAGCCACTCATCCATCTCGATGGTGTTGTCCTTGTCCTTGTTGACAGCCTTCCAATCGGCCTCGGTCAGTCGGCCTACCGTCTCCTTGCGCTCGAGCGTTGTGTCATGGTCCGGATTGATTTCGTAGAACAGCTTGGTGGCCGCGTCGATCACTTCCGGAATCTCCAGGGTCTGGTCGCTATCGTGGTTAAGCTGCTTCAGCACTTCTGCACCGCCGATTGCCCAGGCTGATGTGGCCAGGAAGGTCATGGCAAGGACGATCGGTGTCAGTAGACGGCTACGGAGGGTCATGGCGGCCTCGATGGTTGATCTCAACTAACATAATTCCCTGACGAGTGAGGCGGACTCGGGTGGCATCTGCCGATCACACGCTGGGGCGAAGGAAGAAGCAGAGGACCAGCGTCGGGGTGCGGTGCTGCACGACGCACGCGACATAATCGCCGGTCGGGTTGTCCATCCGCTCACGGTTCACCGATTCATCCGGCACTCCCACCCACTTGCCCTCATACAGAATCCAGTAGCGTTCGCCATCGATCTGCACGGGAAAGTGCCTACAATCCGCTTGCCCGCAACAACTCAGGCCATTTTTTGTGTGGAGCGACTCGTACCAAGGCGCCAATGACGGGTCAGCGTTTGGTGGCGGAGCGGCCAGAGCCATGCCGGCCAACCCTACGCCAAGCAAGACCAGAAAGGCTCGCGCCACTCTCATCGACCAGCACCCCTTTCGAAATCCTACGCGACGATATGCTCGTTTCCACATGGAGCTGGGTCTCTCACTCTCCGGCGGGCACGACCAGTTCGGAAAGAACAAATTCGCCGTCAGGGAGCGGGATCGCGATGTGCATTCTGTGCTGCGTGTCACAAGATCCAATGAGGTCACCTCGCGCGCATGATGTCCATGGCAAAATCTCCGCTTTTTCAGGGAAGGGTTTCCTGGATTTGTCAGTTATTTTTCCCCGCATCACCACGGTTGCCCTTAACCAAGAACTGATTGAGCCTTTGCTCGCTGGTATGGATCAGCCTATCTGCCTTTCCAGCCTCGGAGGCACGCGCCGTCCCAAGCGCGCGGCGTTTCTTTCTCCAGCTTTGGTGCAAACGAGGCGGCCCGGTCGGCTATGCTGGCGCCCTGGACCGGGAGAGGTCCACGCCCATTGACAGCGCACCGTGAGGCGCGGGGATAATTGCGCAGGTCTCCGGGAGGGAATGCATATGCGCATTGCGCGCCGCACATTGCTGGGCGCGACGCTGTCGGCCGCCGCCGTGTCGGTCCGCGCCGCGTCGGCGCCGCCGATCCGCATCGGCGTGTTGCGCTTCGGCACGGTGTCGTGGGAAATCGACGTGATCCGCCACCACGCATTGGACGCCGCGGCACATATCGCGATCGAGCCGGTGGAACTGGCCGCGGCGCAGGCTGCCCAGGTCGCGCTGCAAGCCGGCCAGGTCGACATGATCGTGGTCGACTGGCTGTGGGTGGCGCGTCAGCGCGGCACCGGCGCGGACTGGACCTTGGTCCCGTTCTCCAACGCCGTGGGTGCCCTGATCGCACCCGCCAACTCGCCGGTGCGCGATGTGCCCGATCTGGCGGGACATGCGCTCGGCATTGCCGGCAGTCCGCTCGACAAGAGCTGGCTCATACTCCGCGCCTACGCAACGCAGCGCTTTGGCATCGACATCGACGCCGCCGCAAACAAGAGTTTCGGGCCGCCGCCGCTGCTGGCCGAGCAGATGAAGGCCGGACGGCTGGATGCGCTGCTGACTTACTGGCCGTTCGCCGCCAAGGCCGAGGCCGCCGGCGCGCGCAGCATCCTGGCGGTGGAGGACGCGGTCAGTGCGCTGGGGATCGGCGCCGGCGTGCCCTATATCGGCTACACTTTCGCACAGCGCTGGGCCGAGCAGAACCCCGCGCTGATCGACGGTTTCGTTGCGGCCTCGCGTCAGGCACGCACGCTCCTGGCGACCTCCGATGCCGAGTGGCAGCGCGTGAAGCCGATGACAGGCGCCGCGGACGATGCCGAACTGGAACGGCTGCGCGATTGGTACCGACGCGGTATCCCACGCCGCTGGGGCGAGCCGGAACGCCACGCCGCCGCGCAGCTTTTCGATCTGCTGGCAAAGACCGGCGGTGCCAGTCTCGTCGGTCCCATCGATGCCGTGCCGCCGGGCACATTCTGGCCGATCACTTGGCAAGCGGACGCCTAGCACCGCACATCGACTGGGAACTGCCAACGCGGCTTGCATCGGCGCTGGTGTTCCTGCTGGCCTGGCAGATCGCGGCAAGCCTCGCGCAGAGCCGGCTGCTGCCGACCGTCACGGCCGTGTTGCGAGCGATGGTGCAGCAGACGATCTCCGGCGCGCTGCCATGGAATCTGGCGATCACCCTTGGCCGCGTCGCCGCCGCTTTCACGGTTTCGCTGCTGCTGGGCAGCGCGCTCGGGATCGCCATGGGGCGCTGGCGGCGGCTTGATTTGCTGCTCGACAACGCGGTGACCGTGCTGCTGAACCTGCCCGCGCTCGTGGTGATCGTGCTGATCTATGTCTGGTTCGGCCTGAACGAAATCGCCGCCATCGCCGCGGTGGCGCTGAACAAGTTGCCGACCACCGTGGTCACGCTGCGCGAGGGCGCCCGCGCGCTGGATCCCGGTCTCGCCGAGATGGCGCAGAGTTTTCATATGACGCGTTGGCGAACGCTGCGGCACGTGACGCTGCCACAGCTTACGCCCTACGTCTTCGCCGCGGCGCGCTCCGGCCTTGCACTGATCTGGAAGATCGTCCTGGTGGTCGAACTGCTCGGCCGCAGCAATGGCGTCGGCTTCCAGATCCAGATCTACTTCCAGCTGTTCGACGTGACGTTGATCCTGGCCTACACGCTTGCCTTCATCGTGGTAGTGCAACTGATCGAATGGGCCGGCCTGCAACCGCTGGAGCGCTGGGCGACGCGATGGCGGAGGTGATCCTGCGGCTTCGCGTCGAGGGCAAATCCTTCCGTACCGACCGCGGCGATCTGCCGGTGCTGGGCAGCATCGATCTCGCGCTCGGCGCGCGCGAAATCGTGGCTCTCGTCGGCCCCTCCGGTTGCGGCAAGACTACGCTGCTGCGGATCATCGGCGGCCTGGAGACCGACTATCGGGGAACGCTCGACTGGCATGGCACCGGAATGCCGCGCATCGGCACGGTGTTCCAGGAGCCGCGCCTGCTGCCCTGGCGCACCGTGCGCCAGAATATTCTGTTGGCGCAGCAGACCGAGAACTCGGACCTTGCCGACGACCTGCTGCGCACGCTGGACCTTGCACCGTTTCGCGATGCGTTTCCGCCAACGCTGTCGCTTGGCATGGCACGGCGGGCGTCGATTGCGCGCGCCTTCGCGATCGAGCCGGAACTTGTTCTGTTGGACGAACCGTTCGTGTCGCTCGATCCGGCGATGGCGGCGCGCAGCCGGGAGTTGTTGTTGGATGCGTGGCGGGCGCGTCCGACCGCGGCGCTGCTCGTCACGCACGACCGCGCCGAGGCCGCGTTGCTGGCCGACCGTGTGCTGTTGCTCGCCGCACGGCCGACGCATGTGCTGACGGAGGTCGTCGTGCCGCAGGCGTTGCGCCGTTCCGGTGCGGCGCCGGCACAGGTGCTGATATCGGTCCTCGGAGCTGACGGCGGGGAGCACGCCGCAGAGCCGCGACCCGCGGGCCGAGGCTGACGCGGGCTCTCGCCGGACATCACGACTACTCGGGCCTCAGCAACCAGCGGATACTACCCCAGGTTGAGAGCCGTTCATCGGCACCAAGCTATCGCGACAGCACGACGCTGTGGGCGCGGGACTCTCATCAAATTTTGATATGGATGACAGAATAATAATGGAATAGTTGCAATTGCGGAACCGCAAGCCTATAAAGCTCCCAGGTCTCCCCGAGCCCGCGAACCGCTATCCGGCCGCGTGCCGATAGGGCCCGAACTGTGTCTGGTTATTTTGTTACGTATGGTTAACTTTTGGTTTGGTTCGAAAACCGTCACGTAAACCGATGGAAGAGTAAGATGGCGAGTTGGAAAGACAGGTTGGCGCTGACAGCTCAGCGAAACCGGCAGGAAATCGTCAAGGCGAAACTGAGCCGGCGCGAGATGATGCGCCTTGGCCTGCTGACCGCGGGCGGAAGCCTCATCGTGAAGCAGGGCCTCAGCGCCCGCGCGTTCGCCGCTCAAGGCAGTGGTGGCGGTAGCAACGGCGGCGGCAGCAACGGGGGCGGCAGCCTGACCAGCGTGCAGGGTGTCGACGGCCCGCCGAGCCCGCCGGTCAGGCCGTGGGTGCACCCGATGCCGATCCTGCCAGTGAAGAAGCCGGTTCCCTATACCGCCATGAGCGGCGGCATCCCCGACGGCACCACGCCGATCGATGGCGCAACCAAGCGGATCAACCATCAGCTCTTCACCTACAATCCTCACGCCGCTCCCGGCACCAGCCCCTATGGCGGACCGTTCCCGCCGCAGAAGTTCTACGAGCTGGTCATGCAGCAGACATCGGCCAAGCTCCATCCCGACTATTCGCCCACCACGGTGTGGGGATTCGATGGGATGGTTCCCGGCCCGCTGTTTCGGCAGAAGTACGGCGAGCCGATCCTGGTGCGGTTCCACAACCACCTGCCCTCGGTCAAGAATCCGCAGGCCTTCGGCATCGCCGAGATGACGACGCATCTGCACAACGCCCACACCCCGTCGGAGAGCGACGGCAACCCGGTCAACTACTTCAATTCGATCAACGATCCCAACGCCATCAATCCGCATGGGTTCAAGGACCAACACTATCCGAACGTCCTCGCCGGCTACACGGCCCTGGGCAACAAGGTTGGCGATCCGCGCGAGGCGCTGAGCTCGCTCTGGTACCACGATCACCACCTCGATTTCACCGCCCAGAACGTCTACAAAGGCATGTTCGGCTGCTACAACCTGTTCGACGACAAGGACACCGGCGACGAGACCACCGGCCTGCGCTTGCCGAGCGGGAAATACGACATCCCGATCTTCTTCAATGACTTCGTGTTCGACCAAGGCTGCCAGCAGGTGTTCGACCTGTTCGACCTCGACGGCATCCTCGGCGATCGGTTCACCGCGAACGGTGCGATCCAACCCTTCCTCGATGTCGACAAACGCCGCTACCGCTTCCGGCTCTACAATCCGGGCCCGTCGCGCTGGTGTGAGTGGGCGTTGTTCGACGGCACGAACTTCATCCCGTTCTGGCAGATCTCCAGCGACGGCAACCTGCTGCCTTATGCGATCCAGGTGCCGAGCGTCCGGATTGCCGTAGCCGAGCGGGTCGACATCGTCGTTGACTTCAGCAAGGTCAGGGCGTCGCGTCTGTATCTCGTCAACCGGCTGGAGCAGGTGAACGGCCGCGGACCGACCGGCAAGATTCTCACGCCTGGCACACCGGTGTTGCAGATCAATGTCGGTGCGACGGCACCGGACTACAGTGTCGATCCCTCGGTTTACGCGGTGGGCGGCAAGATGATGCGCGACCTGCCGGACGACAATTTCAGCAGTCTTGTCGCCCTCGCTGCAAGGATGCCCACGCGCACCTGGCGGTTTGAGCGCGGCGGCGGCGGCTGGCAAGTCAACGGCAAGTTCTTCGACGAGAACGTGGTTAGCGCCGCTATTCCTCAGGAGTCCGAGGAAGTCTGGGTCATTCAGAACCCCGGCGGCAGTTGGAGCCATCCGGTGCATATCCACTTCGAGGAGCACCGCGTGCTGTCGCGCAACGGCGTGCTGGTCAAACCGAACACGCAGTTCAATGCTTCCGTTGATTACTCCCGAAAGGACGTTATCGAGCTCAACACGAATGAGGAGGTCCGCGTCTTCATGCGCTTCAGGGACATGAAGGGGCGCTACGTGATGCACTGCCACAACGTGGTGCATGAAGACCACGCGATGATGATCCGCTGGGATATCGTGTAGCGAAACCGAACGGCTCCAAACCATCCGCCCCCCTTGCAGGAGGGGGTTGGAGGAGGGGTCGCACCAACGAAGTGTAACGTGGTCGCATAAGCAACAGCTCTAGCATGTTGCCGTTCCGCTACCCCTCCCCCAACCCCCTCCCGCAAGGGGAGGGGGAGGACGTTCGTTCGGCGCCCTGAAAGCGCTTTACCAAGCGGGAGCACCGCATCCACGCTGGGTCATCGTCCCGGCCAAATGCAATCACCCCTCGGGCGGCGCCAGCACGTCCAGCGCCACGCCGCGCGATTCCGGCCCGATCAGGTTGACGGTCGCGGCGGCGATCACCAGCACGATGGCGACGCAGATGAACACTGCGTCCGTGCCGTAGCCGGTCTGGATCCACAGGATGGCGGGGATGATGAAGGCGGTGCCAAGCCGGCCGGCGCCCTGCGCCATGCCAAACCCGGAGGCGCGCGCATTGGTCGGAAACACCTCGGAGGCAAAGATCTGCATCGAGTTGCCGGCCAACTGGATGAAGAAGATCATGCAGAAGCCCACCGCCAGCAGCATCGTATCGGTTCCCGCGTTGACGAAGGCCACCGCGAACAGTCCGGCCAGCGCGAACGCGGTGATGGATGTCTTCTTCCGGCCGAAGCGCTCCAGCGCGAACATCATGAACAGGCTGGCGCAGGGAAATGCCAGCGTCATGCCGAAGGTGTAGGTCAGCGACTTGGTGATTGTCATGCCGCGGTCGGCCATCATGTTCGGCAGCCAGGTGCCAAGCCCCAGCGCGACGCCAAAGAACGCGACGAAGCAGACCATCGCCGCGATCAGCCGGCCGCGATAGTGCCGGAACACCACGGCGATCGGGTCGCTGTGCGTATTGCTCGCGGCATCGGTGGTCAGCGTCTCGCCGGGCGGCGGCCGCTTGATGCCCATACGCTCGAGCAGATCGAGCGCACGGGCTCCCTGGCCGTGCGTCGCGAGCCAGCGCGGCGATTCCGGCAGCGAGAAGCGGAACAGGAACACGATCAGCGCGCAAACGCCGATCACGACCCAGCAGCCACGCCAGCCGATCGAGTCCCGGAAGGCCAGCGCGAACAGCGTTGACAGGGGCCAGGAGAAAGCGCCGCCGATCAGTTGCACGCCGGCGATGAACCGCCCGCGGATGTTCTTCGGCGCGTATTCACCGGCGTAGGCGAAGCACAACGGCTGCTCCGCGCCCAGACCGATCCCGGCGACGAAGCGCAGCGCCGCGAGCCAGATGTAGTTCGGCGAGAACGCCGCGGCGATCGTCGCGATGCCGTAGAGCAGCAGGTTGAACTGATAGACCGTCTTGCGGCCGAACCTGTCGGTGAACTCGCCCTGCACCACGGTGCCGAGGAACAGGCCGAACAGCGTGGCGCTTGCGACGGTTGCGATCTGCGCCGGGGTGGCAAAGCCGCTGCGCACCATGTCGGGGATCAGCGCGCCCAGGATCACGTAATCGGCGACGTCGAAGAAATAGCCGGCCGAGATCAGCGCAAACACGCGATAGTGCAACGGGCTCAGCCGGGCATCGTCCATGGACGTGCCGACAAACCCCTCGATCGTCTGGGCCATGCGGTGTCTTCCTCCCCGGAGGCGCCGCTTTACGCGGCTGCCGATGCAACGTTGCAGTCGGGCCGGCGTTGCGTCAATCCGAACGCGCCAGAATCTCCGCTGCCGCATCGGCGAACACCTGGCAGCCGAGCACGATGTCCGCGTCCTTGGTATTCTCCGCGTAGTGGTGGCTGATGCCGCCGATCGAAGGCACGAACTGCATCGCCGACTTCATCCGTTCCGCCAGGACCTGCGCGTCGTGCCCGGCGCCGCTCGGCATGCGCACATGCAGCCCCGGCGCACGACGCTCGGCGGCGTGTTCCAGCGCATCCTGAAAGCCGGCGTCCATCGCCTGCGGCACGGACTGGCCACGCTCGGCGATTGTCACGGTGCATGGTCCGCGCGTCGCTTCGGCCACCAACGTTTCCAGCTCCCGGTCGAGCGTTGCCAACAGCGCGGGATCGGTGTCGCGGAACTGGAACAGCATTTCGGCACGGCCGGGCACGATACTTGGCGCGCCGGGGTCGAGCGTGATCCGCCCCGTCGTCCAGACGGTGCGCGGCCCCGCCACTTCGGGGAACCGCTGATAGATCGCCGAGGCAAGATGCACCAGCGCGACGCCCGCATCCTTGCGGATCGCCATGCGCGTTGTGCCAGCGTGGTTCTGCACACCCTCGAACACGATGCGGAAGCGATGGCTGCCGACGATGGCGGTGACGATGCCGATGCGCCGGCCGGAATCCTCCAGTTCGGCGCCCTGTTCGATGTGCGCCTCGAAATACCCCCGATAGCGCGCTGGATCGACCACGGCGCGCGGACGCCCGGCGAACCCGGCCTGTTGCAGCGCCTCGCGCAACGTCGTGCCGTCGCGGTTGCGGCACGTGTCGATCTCCGCCTCGGGAAGCAGACCGCAGAAAGAACGGCTGCCGATGAACGAGCCGAAATGCCCTTCCTCGTCAGCCCAGGCCGCGACATTGATGCCGTGGCCGAGCGTGCGGGCGACCTCCAGCCCATAGATCACGCCAAGTGCACCATCCAGCCAGCCGGCGTGCGGCTGTGTCTCGACATGGCTGCCGAGCAGCAGGTGCGGCCCGGCGCCACGCGTGCGTCCGATGACGTTGCCGATGCCGTCGATCTCCGGATCGAGCCCGGCATCGGTCATGCGCGCCGCAAGCCAGTGACGCGATTCAACGTCCTCGGGCAAGTAGGTAGGCCGATGCACGCCGGTCTTGTATGCCCCGATCTTCGCCAGCGTGCGCAGGTCGCGGAGCAGCCGGTCGCCGTCGATTGATGTTGTCATGGCGCGATCACCATGCCTTGCGGGCGGATCATCCCGTCCGGCGTTGGGGAGAAACCCGACACCTTGTCGGACAGCGCCCACAGCCACTTCGCGTGGTACAGCACGATATGCGGGCGGTCGGCGAGATAGACATCGACAACCTGTCGGTACAACGCCTGGCGCTGTGCAACGTCCGTGACGCCGCGCGCGCGTGCCAGCAGATCGTCGAATTTTGAATTGCAGTATTTCCCCCAATTCAGGAAGCCGTCGCAGGCGAGCCAGATCGCAACGTTGCCGTCCGGGTCAGGCCTGCCGCTCCAGATGACCACCATCGCGTTGTAGTCGCCGGTCTTGCCGGCCGCGACCAAGGCATTCGCCTCCATCGCCTGCAGCCTGATGTCAAAGCCGGCCTCGCCTGCCAGCGACTGGATCACCTGGCCGACCTGCTGCTCAACCGGACTGTTGCCGATCGTCAAACCGAAGCTCGGATGCTCCACGCCTGCCTGCTTCAGCAGCGCCTTTGCCTTTGTCAGATCGCGTGGCGGCACCGGATGATCCGGGTCCCAATAGCGGCTACCGGGCGCCTCGAACTGGTTGGACGGTATGAACTGTCCGTCCATCACCACTTGATTGATCACGTTGCGGTCGATCGCCGCCTCCAGCGCCTCGCGCACACGCGGGTTCTTCAGGGGCGTGTCCGCCGCAAGGTTGATGCCGAGCGTGTAGTAGGCTAGCGCCGTCTGGCTGATCAGCTTCAGTTTCGGGTTCTGCTTGACCGCAGCGACGTCGGTCGGTCCCAGGCGCTCGACCATGTCGAGTTGCCCGGCCTGCAGGTTCACCAGCCGCACGGTAGTGTCGGGGATCGGCTGATACACGATGCGGTCCAACTTGATCGCGTCGCCGTTCCAGTAATCGGGGAAGCGATCGACCACGATGCGATCCTGCGCAACTCGCTCGGTCAGCTTGAACGGCCCGGCGCACGGCAGGTCAGGCGTCACATCGCGTGCGAGCGCCTTGGGCGAGATCATCATTCCCGCGCGGTCGGCGAGCACAGCGACCAGCGGCGCGTAGGGCTGTGCGAGATGCAGTCGCACCGTGTGCTGATCGATGACTCCGACGGAGGTAATCGGCTTCAGCTCACCCTTGCGCAGGCTTTCAGGCGCGCTGCGGTAACGCTCCAGATTTGACTTCACCGCATCGGCATCCAGCGCCTGCCCGTCGTGGAACTTCACGCCGTCGCGCAAGGTCACGGTCAGCGCGAGGTTGTCAGGCGACCAGACCCATGACGTGGCGAGTTGCGGCACGAAGTTGTTCTGCGCGTCGATGTCGATCAGTTTGTCGCACACCGAGGCGAACACGACGCGGCCGACAAAGCTGCCGCCACGCGCGGGGTCAAGTGCATCGGGATCCTCGTTGAGGCCGATGCGCAGCGTGGCGGCGGGCGCAGCACCGGTCAGCAGAAGCAGCGCAAGCCAAGCCGCCCAGATGCGCCGCATGATGCCCTCCGCAATTGCAATCGCAATGTGGTGCACGGCGCCGCATGGCGCAAATCGCGTCCCGCAGCCACCGCCTACGGGTCACGTCAGCCCAAGAAAGCCCGCCAGCGCCGCATCCACCGCCCGCATCGTGCCGACATCCGCACGGCCGATACGCTGGCCGATCTTGGCACGCGGCACCGTCGCAGTCTTGTCCACCGCGACCTGCGATGCCTGCCGCAGACCATTGGCCCGGTTCGGCCGTATCGTGATACGGAAGAGCGGCCAGTCGTGCATTTCGCTGGTCAGCGGCAGCACGGTAACCGACGGCAGGTCATTGAACGCGTCGGCTTGCATGACAAGAGCCGGGCGGGGCTTGCCGTAGTTTCCCGGCAAGGCGATCGTAACGAGATCCCCGCGACTTACTTCCATTCGTCAGCAAGTTCGGCAAGGTTGGCATCGAGCCAGCGCAGCATCGCGGCCTCATCACTGTGCGGATCGCGAGCGGCGTCGGCAGCCTCCAGCGACTGGCGGCGAGCCTCGGACTCGAACGCGCGGCGGCGACGGCGTTCGATGCGCTCGCGGACAAGCTCGCGCAGCAGTTCGCCGACAGGCTTGTGCTCCTCGCCGGCAATCCTGATGAATGCGGTCTTGAGCCCAGGCTCGATGCGAAACGTGAGAGTGTCGGCCTTGGCCGATGACGTGGTTCGCGGCATGGCGCCCATCGTGTTATGCGTGGCGTAACTCATAATGTATTACAAAAAGGCCATCGCGTGCAACCGCGGCCCGCCAATCCTATGATGAGCCGGGAAAGCCCGAAGGAGTCCCAGCATGTCCACTCCCCCACCGATGACCGCCGGCGTCACGCAGCAAGGCAGCAGCATAGACGGAATCGCCTGGAGCATCCTGGGCCAGACCTACAAACCGCTGCACATCAGCGAGAGCAGTTTTTCCTGGCACGCGCTGCTGCCGCCCGGGACCTTCGTGCCGCCGCACATCCACCCGACGCAGGACGAGTTCATCTATGTCTTCGAGGGCCGCTTTGACCTCGTGCTCGATGGCCAGCAGGCCAACGCATCGGCCGGCGATCTGATCCGTCTGCCGCGCGGCATTCCGCACGGGCTGTTCAACCACAGCCAGGCGAACATCACCTGTCTGTTCTGGGTGTCGCCGACGCGCCGCCTGTGGGACCTGTTCCAGGCGATCCACAACGTGCCCGATCCTGCCGAGGTAGTGCGCCTCGCGGCCCTGCATGAGGTGAACTTTCTGCCGCCGCCTGGCTGACGCTTGACTCACGGCAGGTTACGTACAATATCACGTACGTCCAACGGAGCACGCCGGATGAGCCATATCACCTACAGCGAGCTTCGTCAGAACCTTGCTCGATACCTCGACGAGGCTGTGGAGAGCCGCGCTCCGATCGTGGTGACCAGGCAGGGCGGCAAGGGAAACGTCGTCATGCTCTCCGAGGACGAATTCGCTGGATGGCAGGAAACGGTTCATCTGTTGAGCAATCCGGCGAATGCCGAGCGGCTGCTGCGTTCGGTCCGCGCCGCTGACGCGGGTGCAGCGCGCGAACGCCGTCTGGCAAAACCAAAGGTGCCGCCCATCAGGTGAATGTCCATTTCACCGATGTTGCTTGGGAGGACTACCAACACTGGCTGCGGCACGATGACGCGATACTGCGGAAGCTCAATGACCTGATAGAAGATGCACGCCGACGCCCATTCATCGGCCTCGGCAAGCCGGAACCGCTGAAGGGCGATCTTGCAGGCTGGTTGTCGCGCCGCATCACGGGCGATCACCGGCTGGTCTATCGGGTCGCCGGCAAACGCGGCGCCGACCAGCGGATCGAGGTGGCGTCTTGCCGCTTCCACTACGAACGCAACTGATCGGTCAGCGCGGCGCGTTCACCTGCTCGCGGGCGAAGCCGGACATCGAGGCGTAGCCGCGCACGATCGCCTCCCGCTCGGCGTGCGAAGCCACCGCATCGACATCGGTGAACCCGTCCGGTGCGCGTTCCTCCAGCACGTCGATCACCCGCTCCGGGCCGCCCTTGCGGTTGTTGAGCACTATCTCCGCCGTCATCGGCCGACGTTGCGCATCGTACGCGGCGAGCGCCTCCGCCACGGTGGCATCGCCCGCGAGGTGTCGGGCCAAAGCGCGCGCATCCAGTACCGCCTGACTCGCACCGTTCGACCCCACAGGATACATCGGATGCGCCGCGTCGCCGAGCAGCGTGGCGCGGCCGAACGACCAGCGCGGCAGCGGATCGCGGTCGCACATCGGATATTCGTAGAACGTCCCGGTGGCACGGATCAGCGCCAGCGGATCGACAAAATCGAGCCGAAACCGGTCGCGCACGAACGGCTCCACGTCGTCCCAGCGCCCTTCGCGGTTCCAGTCCTCGCGCCGCGGCGGAGCGCCCGAGCCGTCGCCGATGCGCGCCATCACCGCCCAGTTGGTGAGTCGCCGCCCGGGCGCGGCCGGATCGGCATGGATCGGATAGAACACGAACTTCTGGCCCATGCCACCGGCGATCACCATGGTGCGGCCATCGACATGCACCGGCCAGTCCGTTGCGCCGCGCCACAGCATCATCCCGTTCCACACCGGCGGGCCCTCGTCCGGATGGAACGCGGCGCGCACGGTCGAATGAATGCCATCGGCGCCGACCAACACATCCCCGTCCACGTCGAACGTATCGGCCGCATCGCGCCGTTCGAACTGAGCCACAACGCGGTCGCCTCGCTCGACAAACGATATCAAACGACATCCGGTTTGCACCGCTGTACCGCCCAGCCGCGTGCGCACCGCCTCCAGCAGGACGCCATGCAGCCTGCCGCGATGGATGGAGAACTGCGGCGTATCGAAGCCGGCGTCGGTGCCGCGCAATTCGTGCCATACCACCTGGCCGAAGCGGTTGGCATAGATCAGCTCGCGCGTACGGATGCCCGCACGGTCCAGTTCCGCCTGCAGGCCGAGCGCGGCCAGTTCCTTGATCGCGTGTGGTAGCGTGTTGATGCCGACGCCGAGTTCGCGCAACTCGCGCACCTGCTCGAACACGGTGCACCGGATGTCGACGGCGTGGAGTGACAGCGCAGTCGCCAAACCGCCGATCCCGCCACCCACGATCAGCACATGCATCTGCTAAATCCCCAGATAGGCCTTCCGCACCGCTGCGTCGCCGGCAATCTCCGCGGCCGGACCAGACAATACGATGCGGCCGGTCTGCAACACATAGGCGCGGTCGGCGATCGCCAACGCCTCGACCAGACGCTGCTCCACCAGCAGCACCGTCACACCAAGTTCGCGAATACGCGTCACTGCCGCGAGAATGTCATCCACCAGGCGCGGCATGATGCCCTGGCTCGGTTCGTCGAGCATCAGGAAGCGCGGCTGCGTCATCAGCGCGCGGCCGATCGCGAGCATTTGCTGCTCGCCGCCCGACAGCGTTTCGGCGCGCTGCGGCAGGCGCTCCTGCAAACGTGGAAACAGCGAGAACACCAGTTCCAGCGGTTTGAATCGATCAGTGCCGCGTTTGGCATAGGCGCCGAGCCGCAGATTGACCTCGACCGAAAGCCGAGGGAACAGGCGTCGCCCTTCCGGCACCATGGAAACGCCGAGCCGCGTGATGCGATGCGCCGGCAGCCGTCGCAGCGACTGGCCTTCGAACTCGATCGTGCCTTCCGTCGCGACCTGGCCTGCGATCGACTTCAGCAGCGTGCTCTTGCCCGCGCCGTTGGCGCCGACCACGGCGACGATCTCGCCGCGCGCGACGTTTAGCGACACGCCCTGCAGCGCGCGCAGCCCGCGGTACGACGCGGACACGTCGTCAAGCCGCAGCATAGCGATCGCCGAGATAGGCGCGGATCACGTCGGGATTGCGCACCACATCCTGCGGGGCGCCAATGGTCAGCACGCGGCCCAAGTCCAGCACCACGGCACGATCCACCAATGGCAGCAGCACCTCCATCACGTGCTCCACCATCATCACCGTGATGCCGCGCGCACGCACATCGCGAATCAGCTGTACGCCAGACTGCGCCTCGACTGGCGTCAGGCCGGTCAGCATTTCGTCGAGCAGCAGCAGGCCCGGTTCGGTGGCGAGCGCGCGTGCCACTTCCAGCCGCCGCTTCTCCGCCGGCGTCAGTGCATGCGCCAGGGTGTCGGCACGCGCGGCAAGGCCAGTGAACGCCAGCGTTTCCAATGCGCGCGCCATCGCGGGACGCGTGCGCGACAGCCGGGCATAGGCGCCGACCATGACGTTCTCCAGCACCGTCATGGAATCGAAGCTGCGCACCACCTGGAATGTGCGGGCGATGCCGAGCAACGAGCACTGCTCCGGCGGCAGTCCGGAGATGCGGCTTCCGGCCAAACGGATTTCGCCGGCGTCGGGCACCACCTCGCCGGAGATCGCGTTGAATAGCGAGGTCTTGCCCGCGCCGTTCGGCCCGATCAGGCCGAGGATTTCGCCCTCACGCACGTCGAAGCTGATATCGACATTGGCCGCGACGCCGCCGAACGATTTGCTGACGTTGTCGACTTCAAGCAGCGGCGGCATCGTCCGCTCCTGCGGGTGCTCGGACGCGCACGCCGATCAGACTGGCAAGACCCTGCGGCCGCGCCAGCGCAACGACAACGATCAGAGCGCCGTACATCATCAGATCGACGCCGCTGCCGGAACCGCCAAGATACGAACGGGTCAATTCGGACAGCGGGATCAGGATCGCCGCGCCGACCAGCGGCCCCCACAGTGTGCCGACGCCGCCGAGCACCGCGGGCAACGGAATCAGTATGGACAACTGGCCATACAGCACGCTGTCCGGATCGATGTAGCCGACGTACTGCGCGTAGATCGCCCCGCCGATACCGGTCAGCGTGCCGCTGATCGCCGCCGCCGCCATCTTGGAGGGAAAGATGCGCACCGCGAGGCTGCGCGCCGCGATCGGATCGTCCTTCACCGCGCGCCACACGTAGCCCCAGCGCGAGCCCTCGATCAGCCAGGCTACCAGCCAGGCGACCGATGCGAACGCAAGTGCCGCGTAGTGGTATGGCAGCTTGTCGATGCGGAACTGCAGCCACAGCCAGGAATCGCCGACCGAGCGGACGTATGGAATATTGATGCCGGTGGCGCCGCCGATCCAGTCCCAGTTCAGCGCCAGCAGATAGCCGATCTCGCCAACCACCACCGTGGCGATCGCATAGTAGTGGCCCGACAGGCGGAAACACGGCCAGCCGACCAGCAGCGCCATCAATCC
Source organism: Acetobacteraceae bacterium (assembly GCA_035569235.1). GTDB lineage: Bacteria > Pseudomonadota > Alphaproteobacteria > Acetobacterales > Acetobacteraceae > JAMXLO01. The sequence goes on from DATMND010000492.1 coordinate 63,349, forward strand.
GCCCAGTGCGCCGCCGACGAACATGCCCAGCGTCGGCGGGATGGCCAGACGCGTCAGTAGCAGCGTGGATACGTATGCACCCACACCGAAATACAGCGCGTGACTGAGGGAAATCTGTCCGCAATAGCCGCCCAGGATGTTCCACGCCTGGGCCAAGCCGGCGAACAGCACCGTGATGATGATCAGGTTGCGCGTGTAGACGTCGTGGATCGGCAGCGGCAGCACCGCAAGCGCCAGCAGCACTACCCCGCCGATCATCAACTCGTGGCGACGGCGGCGGGTGATGGAGGTTTCCATCACAGCGTGCCGAACAGGCCGCGCGGGCGGAACATCAGCACCGCCAGGTAGATCGCGAACATGCCCACCTGCTTCAGCGACGGCTCGATCAGGAATGCGGTGAG
>DATMND010000493.1:0-10341 GCA_035569235.1 Acetobacteraceae bacterium
CTTTAGAGTCGAGCCACCCGTTACCGCGTCAACCGATTCCTAGCCTGTTGACTCGGATGTGAACCGATCCCGCTCCAATGCTTCGCCGCTCTACCGGGCCAGACCGGTTACCGTGCATGCCCGGTCTTCTGCCCCCATTACTTGGTGGGGGTCCCAGGGGCAACGCCACCGGGCGGGTTTCAGGGCAGAGCCCTGAGCACAGACGGACGCGGCACTCGAGACCGCAACCCGCCTTGTGGAAAGCGTGACGAGATTGATCCACTAGCAAGATGGCGCCCGATTGGGCACAATCAGAGCGGAAGTAAAGTGGACTAGCGGCCATGCACATCGAGAGCGAACCAACTCAGCATCTGCAACGCGCCGCCGCTGCCGCGCGCACCGCCTCGCATGTCCTGGCACGTCTGCCGGATGCGGAGCGCAACGCCGCATTGCGTGCGATGGCGGCGACACTGCGATCGCAGTCCGTCGCGATACTTGCGGCCAACGCCACCGACCTTGCGACCTGCGGCGGCACTGGTGCATTCCGCGACCGGCTCACGCTCACCGAGCCACGCGTCGATGCCATGGCCGAGGGCCTGGAGGATATCGCGCTGCTGCCCGATCCGCTGGGCCGCACGTTGGCTGACTGGACGCGGCCGAACGGCCTGCGCATTCAGCGCATCGCCACGCCGATCGGCGTAATCGGCATGATCTACGAGAGCCGGCCGAACGTCGGCGCCGATGCAGCGGGCATCTGCCTGAAGTCGGGCAATGCCGTGATCTTGCGCGGTGGTTCGGAAAGCCTGCACAGCGCGCAGGCGATCAATGCTGCGTTGGTGACTGGGTTGCGCGACGCCGGACTTCCGGAAGCCTGTGTGCAGGTCGCACCCAATGCCGATCGAGCCTATGTCGCGGCGATGCTGGCGGCGGCTGGACTGCTCGACCTGATCGTGCCGCGAGGCGGCAAATCTTTGGTCGAACGCGTGCAGCGTGAGGCGCGCGTGCCGGTGCTGGCGCATGCCGAGGGGCTTTGCCACACCTATGTGCACGCGTCCGCCGACCATGCGATGGCGCGCCGCATCGTCGCGAATGCCAAGATGCGGCGCACCGGTATCTGCGGTGCAACCGAGACTTTGCTGATCGACCGCGCCATCGCGCCCGCGCTGCTGCCGGATATCGTCGCCGATCTGCGCACGCTCGGCTGCGACTTTCGCGCCGATGCGGCCGCGCGCGACATCGTGCCCGACCTTCCCGCGGCGAGCGACGCGGATTTCGACACCGAATGGCTGGATGCGGTTCTGTCGGTCGCGGTGGTCAATGGCGTCGATGCGGCGTTGGCACACATCGCGCGCCACGGCTCCGAACACACCGACGCCATCGTCGCCGAGGACGCATCGGCTGCCGAGCGTTTCCTCAACGGAGTCGATAGTGCGGTGGCGTTGTGGAATGCCTCGACGCAGTTCTGCGACGGCGGAGAATTCGGCTTCGGCGCCGAGATCGGCATCGCCACCGGCCGTATTCATGCACGCGGCCCGGTGGGACCCGAGCAACTGACGACGTATCGCTACCTGGTGATCGGCACCGGGCAGGTGCGTCCCTGAACGCGCTGCCGTCGCATGAGCCGATCCCCCGGTTTGGCGACCGGCGCCGCATGCGCATCGGCCTGCTCGGCGGTTCGTTCAATCCGGCGCATGCGGGTCATCGTCACATCATCGATCTCGCGCGACGGCGTCTTGGGCTCGATCAGGTGTGGCTGCTGGTTTCGCCAGGCAATCCGCTGAAGCCGCAACGCGGGATGGCGCCGCTCGGCGAGCGTGTGGCATCCGCGCGCGCCATCGCGGACGGACGGCGCATTATGGCAAGCGCGATCGAGGTCGCGTTCGGCACACGCTACACTGTCGATACGCTGCGGCGTCTGTTGCGGCAGTTCCCGCGTGCGCGCTTCGTCTGGCTGATGGGCGCCGACATTCTGATACAATTGCCGCGCTGGCGTCGCTGGTTGGATATTGCGCGCCGTATTCCCTTCGCCGTTCTGCCGCGCTCCGGCTACAATCATCGCGCACTGGCCAGTCAGGCGGCGCGCCGGCTCGCCCGTGCAAGACGGCCGATGCGGACGGCTGCGGTATTGTGCGAATTTGCCGCGCCCGCCTGGGTCTTTTTGTGCGTCCCGCAGCACGCCGCTTCGGCCAGTGCGATCCGCGCCAGCAGAGGAGTAGAGTCATAGCCAAATTGCCGAAACCGTTCTCGCCCGCGCGGCATCGCGCCGCTCCGCGCAAGAAGATCGCCAAGCCGACGCTGCCTGCGGCCGGCAAGACGCCTGGTACGCCGCGCAAGAAGACGATCGCGGCGGGTCCACGCGCCGCCACGCCACGCCGGGCACGACAGGCCGAGGCGTCCGCGTTGCAGCGACTGCAGTTGGTGATCGTCGGCAGCCTGGAGGACGACAAGGCGGAGAACGTCGTGACGCTCGATCTCGAGGGCAAGGCGTCGTTCTGCGACCGTATGGTGATCGCGACCGGCCTGGCCGACCGGCAGATCACAGCCATGGCCGAGCATCTGTCGGAGAAACTGCATAAGGCCGGACTGAAGCGCGTGCAGGTTGAAGGCTCCAATGGCGCGGACTGGGTGCTGATCGATGCCGGCGACATCGTCGTGCACCTGTTCAAGCCCGAGGCACGGGCGATGTATGCGCTGGAGAAGATGTGGGGGTCGGAGCTGGACGAGGCGGGATAGGCCTACGCGAGTTCGACCTGTGCGACCAAGCGTGTGGCCGATGCGAGTGCGGCTCCAACGGACAAATCCTGCATGCGTTCGGTCTTCGACAACACCGCGGCGGCGCGTGGTCCGGCTGGCGCATATTCGTGCGCCGGTGTCGGCCCGAACAGGCCAAGCGTCGGTGTGCCGGCGGCGGCGGCGAGGTGCATCAGCCCCGAATCGTTGCCGACGAACAGAGCACATCGCGCGAGGCATGCCGCCGCTTCCGGCAGCGTCAGCTTGCCGACGAGATCGATTGCGTCGGGCAGGGCAGAGAGGAGGGGGGCAGCCATCGCTCGTTCCGCTTCGCCTGGGCCGGCGAAGATGGCGGGAACGGCACCCGGCAGTGGGCCGGCGGCCAGTGCATTGAACAGCGCGGCGTAGCGATCGGCGGGCCAGGCCTTCGGCTCCCAGTTGGCGGTCGGGCCGAGGCCGATCACCGGACGGCCCGCGGGCAGCAATGTGGCGGCGAGGGTGCGGTCCTCAGGCGCTGTCCACATCACTGGGAGAGGCGGCGGGTCGAGCCCCAGCACCGCGCCAAGTTGGGCCACCTTGTGGCCAGAGCGTCGTCGCATCACCGCGCGTCTGCGCGCCAGCACGGTCCACGCAAGCGCCGAGCCGCGGATGTCCACCACAAGGTCCCAGAGTGTCGTCGCGGCGCAGGCCCAGAGCGGCAGCCAGTGCAGGCTGCAGGGGCGTTTGTCGAGCACGATGGTGCGCTCGCGGTTCGGCATGCGCGCGAACACGCCCTCGGCCACGGGGCCGCAGGCGACGGTGATGCGGGCCTCGGGGTAGGTGCGGATCAGGTGGTCCAGCAGACCGGTGGACAGCACCGCGTCGCCGAGGCGGTTGGAGGTGACGAACAGAATGCGCATTGCGTGCCGCTTAGCACGGTTTGACGATGTGGGAGAGGTTGGGCAGCGTCTGGCACAATCCTGAAGGAGTCCAGCGATGCCGCAGAAGCTTCCCGCTATCAGCCTGGTCGCGGTGCCTGGTCGCCGCCGGCTCACCATCGACATCGCGCGCGACATCGAGCGCCGTGGGTTCTCCGGCATCTTCTCGCCCAGCATGTTCGGCAACATGTCGCTGTGCGAGGCGCTGGCCTGGAACACTGAGCGCATCACATTCGACACCGCTATCGCGCCGGTCTACGCGCGCACCGTGCAGGACTTCGCGCAAAGCGCGGCCTTCATGCACGAAGTATCCGGCGGACGGTTCCGCTTCGGCATCGGCGTTGCACATGCACCGAGCCATCTGCGCATGGGGGTGACGGTGGGCAAGCCGCTCGGCGACACGCGCGCATTCGTGGAGAAACTCCGCGCCCAGGACGGGCTCGGCGAGATGCCGCCGATCAACATCGCGGCGTTGCGGCAGAGGATGGTGGCGCTGGCGGGCGAGATCTCCGAGGGCGTGGTATTCGCCAATGCCGCGCGTTCCCACATGACGGCGTCGCTCGCGGCGTTGCCGGCGGCGAAGCGCGACGACAACGCGTTCTTTATCGGCAACATGCTGCCGACCTGCATCAGCGACGACATCGAAGCCGCCAGGGCGGTCTGCCGCCGCACGCTTGCCTCGTATGTGTTCCTGCCGAACTACCGCAATTACTGGAAGGAGGCCGGATACGTCGAGGAGATGACAGCGATCGAACGCGCCATCGCCGAGGATCGTCGTGACGACGTGCCGCGCTACCTGACGGATCGGTGGTTGGCCGATGTCTCGCTGTTCGGGCCGGCGTCCCGCGTGCGCGATGAACTGGACGCATGGTACGCTGCCGGCGTGCGCGCCCCGGTGATCGTGCCGTCCTCGGTTGCCGGCAATCAACTGAAGGCGCTGGAGGAGATTTTCGCTGCGTTCGGTTAGGATCTCCTCCGAACTGATACCAGCGGCCCGAACCTGTGACCTTCCATCGTTACTTCCGTCATGGCCGGACATGTACACTTGTCCCGGCCATCCGTCGTGGCAGGGTGCAGCTTCTGATGGCCAGGACAAGCCCCATAAGCATCAGGATAAGCGCAGGCCGAAGTGTAATACCAAGCGCCCTGAAGGTTGACTCTCCGGGCAGGTGCGGCGTCACCGCAAAACCGTCATGGCCGGGCTTGACCCGGCCATCTTTGCAGCCACTGTGCAAGCACAGATGGCCGGGTCAAGCCCGGCCATGACGTGTGTGGGGTCAATGGCGTACGTCAACATTTAGGGCGCTCGGTATAATTCTCCCCCTCCCGCAAGGGGAGGGGGAGGACTTTTCTCCAGCCGCCCCGGAGGGCCGCCGGGGGCCTTGTGCGTTATGGCACGTCAAAGAACGGATGGGTGCCGTAATAGTCGTCAACGCGACGACCCCAGGCCGGGTCTTCCCAACCTGCGGCCTCGTTGGTGGCGTAGGAGGGTGCGCCTTCCAGCGTCTGCCGGTCGAGATCGACGACGTAGCCGCCCATGGACGTGTCGTATTTCAGCTTCTCCCACGGCAACGGATAGTGCCGGTCGCCGATGCCCAGAAAGCCGCCGAAGCCGACCACCGCGTAGGCGATCCGGCCGCTGACCTTGTCGATCATCACGTCCTCGACACTGCCGAGGCTGTCTCCGGCCGGATTGTAGATGTAGGTGCCCTGCACCTGGTCGGCGCCGATCAGGCGGCCGGAGGTGTTCTTTGTATCGTCAATGCTGCCCATGTCGCATTCCTCTCGCGTTGTTGCGCCAGAGGAACGCGTGCGCTCAGGCGAAGTTGCGGTTCCGTCGGATCAGTTCGGCGTCAGGTCGCGCAGAGGCGCATCAGGCCGCGCAGCTCAGGCAACGCTTCAAGCCGGTCGATTTCGCCGAGCAGGTCCCGGGCCTTCGCACTGCCCAGGACCGGCTCGGCAAGCGATGTGAATTTCTTCGCGAGCCGTCTGCCCTGTTCGGCGATGTCGTTGGTGGGAAGGCCGGAATCGTACCGTGCCGTCACGCGGGAGCCATCGGTCAATTCGAGTTCCAACTCGGCCACCGTATTGGATCGGCCGGCGCGAAAATCGAATTCCACCTTGTCGCGCAGCGCGATCAGCGTTGGATCGGCCGCAGTCTCTTCGGAGTAGCTGGCCAGCCTGCCCGTGTCGACGCCGGCGAGTGCCATTGCCGTCGTCTGGCGCAGGCTGAACTTCGCCTCCAGGCCGGTGCGCGGCGCAGGAATGTTGCAGATACGATCGCACGTCTCGTCCAGGCGCAGATGAATGCGTGCGATCCGATCGGGCGTGAGCCCGTGCTGTTCGCGCAGTAAACGCGCGGCCTCGATCGGCGCGTGCGTCATGTAGCAGGCAGCATGGTACTTGAAGAGGTTGTTGCAGATGTGGAAACCGCCATGCGGCGTGGTCAGCGCCTTGTCCGGATGGTAGTCGGGGCTGTGCGTGCGTGCGAAGCCTTGGGCACACTCCACCACATCGCCGCGACTGGTGAAGCCACGCTTGGCCAACCGCGCGGCGAGCAGGCCGTGATACGCCGCCTTGCCGGCATGCAGCGGCTTGCACATCGTGCCGAACATCGACTTCAACCCGGCCGCCTGCGTTCCCGCGATGCCAAGCGCGATGACGAATTCTTCCCCGTTGAGCCCAAGCAAATGCGCGCAAGCTGCGGCAGCGCCGAAACTGCCGAGCGTGCCGGTGGCATGGAAGCCGAGCACATTGTAATGGCCAGGCGCCAGCAACAGCCCGAGCCGGCACTGCAACTCGTACCCCGCGACGAATGCGGTAATGACGTCGATGCCGGAACTGCCGCGCTCCTCGGCCAGCGCAAGCAGCGCCGACAGCAGAACGACCGAGGGATGCCCGGTCATGGCCAGGTTCACATCGTCGAAGTCGAGGGCATGCGACGCTGCGCCATTGACCAGTGCGGCGGACAGCACCGGAAGGCGCTCGGCATGACCGATCACAGTTGCGATCGGCGCGCCGCCCTGCTCGGCCATTTCCGCAAGCAGGATCCCCGCCAGTTCTTCCTTCGCTCCGGCGAGCGTGCAGGCGACGTAGTCCAGCACGCATTGCCGTGCGAGCGTGCGCACCTCGTCCGGCAGGTCGGCATAGGTCAGCGTGCGCGCCTGTTCGGACAGCGCACCGGTGAGGCCCTGTGACGCGATGTCGGTGATGACGTTCATGTCGCGATGCTCCTCAGCGTCCCTGGAAGTTCGGTTTGCGCTTCTCGTTGAAGGCACGGATGCCCTCACGGCGGTCCTCGGTTGGCACCATGCGGTTATAAGCCTCGATCTCGAACATCATGCCGCTGGCGAGGTCCATGTTAAGTCCGTAATTCACCGATTGCTTGATCTGCCGCGTCGAGATCGGCGCGTTGGCAGCGATGACGGCGGCGGTTTCCAGCGCCTCGGTCAGCAGCGTTTCCGCCGCGCAGATGCGGTTCACCATGCCCCAGTCAAACGCCTGCTGCGCGGTGAACGGCTTGCCGGTGAGCAGGATCTCCTTGGCGCGCCGTGCCCCCACCGCGCGCGGCAGGCTCTGCGTGCCGCCGGCGCCGGGCATGATGCCGAGCGTCACCTCGGTCAGCGCGAAGCGGGCGTGTTCGGCGGCGTAGATGAAGTCCGTGCAGAGCGCGATCTCCATCCCGCCGGCATAGGCTGCGCCGTTCACCGCGGCGATAGTCGGCACCGGGCATTGGACGATGGCGCGAATGGCGCGCTCGAAGATCAGGTGCTGGTCCTGCCACTGCTGATCCGTCATGCCGTTGCGCTCCTTCAGGTCGCCGCCGGCACAGAAGGCACGCGGGCCGGCGCCGGTGAGCACGATGCAACGCTGCTCATTTGGCGCGCCGCCGATGGCATGGAACAGGTCGAGCAGGTCGAGGCCCATCTGCGTGTTCATCGCATTGGCGATCTCGGGCCGGTTGAGCGTTATCAGCCGTGTGTGCGGCTGCGGCTCCGATGTCTGTAGCGTCGCATAGGTGTTCGCCATGTCTGCATTCCGGTGGCTTGCGGCCGCAGAGTGCTCGTGCGACGCCGGTGAGGCAAGAATGGATGGAGCGGAATTGGGAGAGATGGAGACACCGCGACAGTCCACAGATGTGGCATTGCGCGGCGCGGTTCGAATCGTAGCTTTATTGAACCTCGGCTACTTCGGGATCGAGTTCGCGGTGGCCGTCGCGATCGGGTCGGTATCCCTGTTCGCCGACAGCATCGATTTCCTGGAGGATGCATCGGTGAATCTGCTGATCGCGATCGCCCTGAACTGGCCACCGTGCAGCCGGGCGCGCCTTGGCATGGCGCTGTCCGGTATCCTGCTCATTCCGGGTATTGCGGCGCTTTGGACCGCGTGGACGAAGTTGAACGACCTATCAGTGCCGGCGCCAATACCGCTTTCGACAACCGGCCTCGGCGCGCTGGCGGTCAACCTGACCTGCGCGTTCATCCTCGCCCACTACCGTCATCATCGCGGCAGCCTGACGCGCGCCGCGTTCCTGTCGGCCCGCAATGACGCTCTGGCAAATATCGCCATCATCGCCGCGGGGTTGGTGACCGCGCTGATGTGGCATTCGGCGTGGTCCGATCTGATCGTCGGCGTCGGTATCGTGGCGATGAATGCCGATGCCGCCCGCGAGGTCTGGATAGCGGCGCGCGAGGAGCACGGCGCTGTCCCGTAACACGCCGAACCCTAACGCTCGGACGCGAGCCACGTCCCGAACACGAAGGGATTGCTTCAGCCGTTCACCTCCCGGATCAGCTTGGCCCAGCGATCCAGCACAGGCAGGGTCTTGTCCGCCTTCTCGGCCGGCAGGCTGACGCTGACCCGCACCGCGCCAAGATCGCGGTATCGCTTCAGCAGATCGGCGTCCTCCTGCACATTGAACAGCGTGATCGGGCACGATGCCTCGTCGCGCCCGGCCTCCTTCAGCATTTCCCGGAATTTGGGTACGAAGTCAAACACGTCGCCGTACTGGTTCGGCCTTCCAGCCAGCGGGATCCAGCCATCGGCGTAGCGCACCGCACGCCGCGCCGCCTGCGGGTATGCGCCGCCGACGATGACCGGAGGGTGCGGCTTCTGCACCGGCTTCGGCCAGGCCATCATCTCGGGGAAGTTGACCAGTTCGCCGTGGTATTCGACCTTCGTCTTTGTCCAGATCAGCTTCATCGCCTCGACGCGCTCGCGCACCAGTTTGGCGCGCGTCGTGAACACCGTGCCGTGGTCTTCCATCTCCTCGGCGTTCCAGCCAATGCCGATGCCGAACAGGAAGCGCCCGCCAGAGACCTGGTCGATCGAGGCGACAAGCTTGGCGGTCTGGATCGTATCGCGCTGGTTTACCAGGCAGACACCGGTGCCGATCCTCAGGGTCTTCGTCGCCATCGCCGCCGCGGTCAGCGTCACGAACGGGTCCATCGCGTCGTAATACGCCTTTGGGAGGTCGCCGCCGCCCGGGTATGGCGAGCGCCGAGATGTGGGGATGTGCGAATGCTCCGCCGCCCATATCGATTCGAAGCCGCGGGTCTCGAGCGCCTGGGCGAGTTCCGCCGCTGACATCGAGTAGTCGGTGAAGAACATCGATGCGCCGAAATCCATGGCCGTGCTCCCTGTCTGTGTGGTTGCATTTCTCGCCGGCGAGCTTAGCCGTGCGTTGCCAGTTCCGGCTACAGGCCCCAGGCTGCATATGCTTCGAGCTTTCCGGTATTGTCGTTGACAGGCGCCCTAGCCCAAAGTAATTTCGATATTCCACGAAATGTCGAGGTTGGCGATGCAGAGCAACCAGACTGTACAGGCCCTAGCCGCACTGGCCCATGAGACGCGTCTCGCCCTCTACCGGATGCTCGTCGAGCGTGGGCCGGACGGACTGTCGGCCGGGGTGATCGCCGAGCGTCTCAATTTGCCGCCGTCATCGCTGACCTTCCACGTCCAGCATCTGCATCGGGCCGGGCTGATCACGCAGCGCCGGCTTGGCCGCCAGCTGATCTACGCGGCGGATTTTACCGTGATGAACGATCTCGTCTGCTACCTCACCGAGAACTGTTGCGGCCGCGGTTCGGCTGCGCAGACCTGCACACCCACCTGCAACCCCACGCTACCGAATGCCGCGCCCAGCAGGGGCGCCGCATAACCAGGGAGTCGATCATGGACAGTGCCGAAATCAAGGAACTGGTCCGCAACCGCTACGGCTCGATCGCGGCGGCGAGCTCGTCCTGCTGCGGTCCCGAGCAGGCCAAATCAAGCCAGATGGGATACACCGACGAGGAGCTGAAGGCCGTGCCGGAGGGTGCGAACCTCGGGCTGGGTTGCGGCAATCCCCAGGCGATCGCTGCTCTGCGGCCGGGTGAGGTCCTGATCGACCTCGGCAGCGGCGCCGGCTTCGACTGCCTGCTCGCCGCCAGGCAGGTCGGACCCGAAGGCCGCGTGATTGGCGTTGACATGACCCATGAGATGCTGGCCAAGGCGCGCGACAATGCGGTGCGCGTCGGCGCGGGCAATGTCGAGTTCCGGCTGGGCGAGCTCGAGCACCTGCCGATCGCCGATGGCACGGGTGACGTGATCATCTCCAACTGCGTGATCAACCTGGTGCCGGACAAGGAAAACGTGTTCCGGGAGGCGTTCCGCGTGCTGAAGCGCGGCGGGCGGCTGGCGATTTCCGACGTGGTGAATGTCGCGACGCTACCAC
>DATMND010000494.1:0-15882 GCA_035569235.1 Acetobacteraceae bacterium
CTTTAGAGTCGAGCCACCCGTTACCGCGTCAACCGATTCCTAGCCTGTTGACTCGGATGTGAACCGATCCCGCTCCAATGCTTCGCCGCTCTACCGGGCCAGACCGGTTACCGTGCATGCCCGGTCTTCTGCCCCCATTACGGCACCATTGCCACGTCATTGGGGGCTTGGCCCAGGCATCCGCCTCATTGCCGACACGCAAGAAAGGCCATGCGGAACCGCTACTATTACTTTCCCGGTTTCGCTTGTCAGAAGACTCAACTGCGGGCGCGCATGATTGTGTTCGAGCCGAATGTCGCCACCGGCTCGAAGGCGTTCCTGAGATAGTCGTCGAGCACCGTTACACCGCTGCTGAGCACGCTGTCGTTTGGTTCGCGCACCTCGCTCCAACTAGCGTCGATCACGATCAGCTTAGGTTTCGCACGCTGCAACTCGCCGACCATTTCCTGCTGGATCGGTGCCGACGTTTGCAAGCCGGGGTCGAACTCGTACCACTTCGTGGCCGGTGGGCGGTTCATGCCGAAGTAGAGCAACACATCGCTAACGACGATACGGTCGTGCCACGGCAGGCCGATGAACACCGGGTCATCGGCGGCCGTCCGATGCTGGACGTAGAGGATGGTCTCAATAGTTGCCGCACTTGTCCGGAAGCAAGCCAAGCGCTCCAACCCGGCTGGCATCCGGCAACTCCCCGACGCCGGTGGCAGTCCGCTGGTTGGCAACTCCCATGACGCGGGATCCCTCGCCCAAGCGATATTTTGCAAGGCATTTTGCAGGCCCGTGCGCAAGCAGGAAAGAGTGAACACGGAACCAGCCAATAGGGCCACAACGACCATGGTCCGCCCGGCCAGGCCACGCCCAGGTACAGGTTGCGCCAGCACGCAAGCCAGCGCCAATGACGTGATCAGGGCCATGGCCATGTGGATCGTGCTGACGCGCACTACGCCCTTCCCGAAGAACACAAGGGTAAGGATCACCAATCCAAGAAGCGTCCACGGCGAGGCTTCTCGGGCGGGTCGCCGCTGGCCGCCACATTCGCCGACACTTTCGCTCCCCCATCGATATCGTGCCGTGGCGACTATGGTCGGCATGGCAGCTACGCACAGTACAAGTGGAAGGTAGACCGCGAACGCGGCCGGGTCGGCACGCAGCGACGACAGGCGAGGGAACGGCAAGGAACGCATCTTCACGTAAAATTCGGCGGGAAAGGTGACAACGTCGAATACCAGATCGGGCAGCGCGCCGCAGAGGGCGAATGCGGTGGCAACTGGCACCACGACAACCGCGAATCCCAGGCCGAACAAGATCAGGCAATGTAGGATGGTGCGTAGACAGCGCGCCCTGTTCCAGGATTGAAACCAAATACAAAAGGCCAGTAGCGCGCACTCTGCCCCGAAGGTGGCGAAACCGACGTCGTACCGGAACAGCATGATGACGCCGGCGCACACGCCGGCCGCGACAAGCCCTGACGTTGTCCACACCTGTCCCAGGTTCGGCGCCAGGAATGCCAAGCCCATCAATGCAGCCGCGAGAGCGGGAAATACAGGGTAGCCGAATGACCCAAATGACCCAAGGCACACGAGACTTGCGGCGGCTGCCAGAATGGCGAGTCCGCGAGACGCCGCCTGACTGACGATAATGAACACCAATACGACGGAACAGCAACGCACAACCGTGTCCCAGGCCCGCTCGACCAAGACGGATACCCCGAAGATCTTGTACAAGGCGGCGAGAACGTAGAACTGGCCAGGACCATAAAGGGTGTAGAAATCCCGGTGCGGTACGGCGCCATCCAGCACCCGGGCTGCGCCCAGCAGGATCAGCGCTTCGTCGAAGACGCCGACCGTCCGATCCATGCAGAGCGTCAGGTAGAGCATCGCTACCAAGGACAGCGCTGCAATCGTGGCCATGCCGGGAACCGATCCCGCACTGCGCCGGACTTCCTGAGATTCAAGCGTCATAAGCATTTCGCTATTTGGAGGGCCGCCGCATCACACCCACGGTGACACCGCGCCATACCCCAGCCTGGTCGCCCGGTCCGCCGCCAACGCCCGATCGATCCCGCGCAGCACGTTGCGCCGCGTGATGTCGTACTCCGTTACCAGCTTGTTCCGGGGACGCGGCAGGCCGATCGTCATCGTCTCGTGCACCCGCCCCGGGCGTGGCCGCATCAGCACGACGCGGTCGGCCAGAAACACCGCCTCGTCCACGTCATGCGTCACAATCAGGATCGTCGGCCGCATCTCCTGCCACAGGTCGAGCAGCAGTTCGTGCAGGCTGCCTCGCGTGAAGCCGTCCAGTGCGGAGAACGGCTCGTCCAGCAGCAGGATCTCGGGACGCCCGATCAGCGCACGTGCGATCGCCACACGCTGCTGCTGGCCGCCGGACAGGTCCTTCGGCCAGCGCGCGCCGTTGCCCGCCAAGCCGATGCGCGCCAGCAGGTCGCCAACCCGGCGCTGCCGTTCGGGCCCTGCGATCCGCCGACCGCCAAAGGCGATGTTGCGGCCGACCGTCAGCCATGGCAGCAGGCGAGGCTCCTGGAATACCGCGCTGATCGCCGGATGAGTGCCCTCGATCGGCTGGCCGTCGATGGCGATGGTGCCGGCGCTCGGCCGGTCCAGCCCGGCGGTCAGGCGCAGCAGCGTGGTCTTGCCGCAGCCGGAGCCGCCGAGGATGGCGACGATGTCGCCGCTGTGCGCCACGATGTGCATGTCGCGCAGCGCCTCGGTGCCGTCGGCGTAGGTCTTGCTCAGGCCCTCGATCGCCAGCGTGGTCACAGCCGCCCCCGCACCGTGTCCTGCCAGCGCAGCAGCGGCCGGGTCAGCGCGACCAGCACACCATCCGACGCCTTGCCGAGCAGGGCGAACACGATCATCGCCACCAGGATCGAATCCGCACGGCCCATCTGCTGGCCGTCGAGCAGCAGGTAGCCCAAACCCTCGGATGCGCCCATCAGTTCGGCCGCGACGACGAACATGAAGCCAAGCCCGAGGCCGCTGCGCAGCGACGCGATCCAGGTCGGCAACACCGCCGGCCAGGTGATGCGCAGCATTATGCCGACGCGGGAAAACCCGAACACGCGGCCGACCTCCACCAGCTTGCGGTCCACGCTCTGGATGGCCGAGAGCATGCCGAGATAGACCGGGAAGAACACGCCCAGCGCGATCAGCGCCAGCTTGGATGTCTCAAAGATGCCGAGCCAGAGGATGAAGATCGGCACCCAGGCGATCGAGGGGATGGCGCGCAGGGCCTGAATGGAGGGGTCAAGCAGGCGCCGCGCCGTTTCGCTCGCGCCGGTCAGCATGCCCATCAGGGTGCCGGCGACCGCACCGACGCCGAAGCCAACGGCGACGCGGGTCATCGTCGCCGCCACGTGCTTCTGGAGTTCGCCCGAGGCGGCGAGGGCGGCCGCGGTGTGCAGCAGGCGCGACGGCGGCGGCATCAGCCGGCCTGGTGCGACGCCAGTGCGCACCGCGAGTTCCCATGCCACCCCCAGCGCCACCGGAATCGCCAGCGCGACGAGCCAGCCGCGCAGCCAGCCAATGGTCATGATGCCGACGCGCCTCCATCGTCATGGCGGGTGAAGGCCCGCCGTCCACGTCTTCGCTTCGTGACCGGAGGAAAGACATGGATGGCGGGCCTTCGCCCACCATGACGGTGGAGACGAGGCTGCCTCACGCGCCGGCGGCGCGAGCGAACGACGGGTCGATCAACTTGTTGGTCACCACCGTCACGTCCACATCCGCCGGCAGCACGCCGGCCTGCTGCAGCGCCCTGCCCGCCTCGATGATGGTCTGCGCCTGCTTCTCGCCGATCGCGCCGCTGGACAGATCGTTGCGTTCGAGCTGGCGCGCGACCACCGAATCCGGCAGCTTCATCGCCGCGACCATGAGCGCCTTCAGCTCGGCCGGATGCTCCACCGACCAGCGCCGCGCACGCTCGTAGGTCGCCAGCACGCGGCGCACCAACTCGGGGTTCTCGACGGCGAACGCCTCGCGCACGTTCAGCACGCCCCAGGTGTTGGCCGCCGCGTTGCGGTAGAACAGCCTGGCGCCACTCTCGATTTCCGCCGCGGCCATCATCGGATCGAGCCCGGCCCAGGCCGCGACGTCGCCGCGTTCGAGCGCGGTCCGGCCGTCGGGATGCTGCAGCAGCACCAGCTTGACGTCGTGCTCGGTCAGCCCGGCAGTGGCCAGCGCGCGCACCAGGAAGATGTGTGGATCGGTCCCGCGCGTCACCGCGATGCGCTGGCCCTTGAGGTCGGCGACACTGTTGATCGGGGTGTTCGGCATGGTGACCAGCGCCGTCCACTCGGGGCGCGAGAAGATGTAGATCGACTTGATCGGATTGCCGTTGATGGCACTGATCAGCGCCGCCGCCCCCGCGGTCGAGCCGAGATCGATCGAGCCGGCATTAAGGAACTCCAGCGCCTTGTTGGATCCCAGCGACTGCACCCATCGCACGCCGATCTTGTCGCCGGCGAATTCCTGCTCCAGCAGCCCTTGCTGCTTCACCACGATGCTGACCGGATTGTAGGTCGCCCAGTCGATGGTGATCTCCGCGGGCGCCACCGCGCGGGCCAGTTGGGGAACGGCGAGTATCGCGAGCGCGGCGCCGCCGAGCGCGCGGCGTGACAGATTTTGCGGCAAGGTGGCCTCCCTTGGTTGACCGCCGCGAAAGAGGAGAAAATCGCCCGGAAGGCAAGAGGGCTTCAGGTCTCTCCAGCCTCCGCGAGTACGCGGCGCGCGCGCGGTTCGTCCTCTGTCGCCACCATCAGCCGGCGGGGAATTGCGCCGATGCTGCCTTCGATGGCGCTGGTGTGCGCGTCCAGCACAACCGCGGCGATGCCGGCATCCGCCAGCAGCACCGTCAGGAACGACAGGCGGACCGGATCGTTGGATGTCACCAGGACTCGCACGTGGTATGGTCCGGAAGTTGGGGCAATGCAGCTTTGCTTGACCCCTTTTCCGGGCCGCCGATATGGTGCCAGTGCCCGCCGGACGTGCACAAGTCAGGAGACCAGCTTGGACGTCGTCGCCATTCCGTCCCAGGCCAGTCCGGCGCCCCGACAGCGCCCGGATGCGCACGCCCTGGGTGGCGAGGACGCGCTGAGCGCGCTGATTGCCCTGCTGCGGCCCGACATGGACGCGTGCAACCGCACCATCGTGGCGCGCATGGACAGTCCCGTGGAACTGATCCCGCAGCTTGCCGCGCATATCGTCGCCGCCGGCGGCAAGCGGCTGCGCCCGCTGCTCACGCTCGCCGCGGCGCGGCTATGCGGTTACCCCGGCGACGGCGTCGGAGCGCGGCACGTGAAGCTCGCCGCCTGCGTCGAGTTCATCCACACCGCCACGCTGCTACATGACGATGTGGTGGACGCGAGCCTGCTGCGGCGCGGGCTGGCCTCAGCCAACGCGGTATTCGGCAACCAGGCGTCAGTCCTGGTCGGCGATTTTCTGTTCGCGCGTGCCTTCCAGCTGATGGTGGAGGACGGTTCGCTTGTCGTGCTGTCCATCCTTTCGCGCGCGGCGGCAACGATCGCCGAGGGCGAGGTGTTGCAACTCGCCACGCAGAACGATCTGTCAACGCCGGAGGCCCGGTATCTCGAGGTGGTCAAGGGCAAGACGGCGGCCCTGTTCGCCGCGGCCTGCGAGGTGGGTCCCGTGGTCGCGGGGCGACCGGAGTGCGAGGCGGCGGCGCTTGCCGTTTTCGGCATGAACCTTGGGATTGCGTTCCAACTTGTGGATGACGCGTTGGACTATGCGGCGGACCAGGCGGTTCTGGGCAAGACCGTCGGCGACGACTTCCGCGAGGGCAAGATCACGTTGCCGGTGCTGGTGGCGTATCAGGCGGGCGATGCGGCCGATCGCGACTTCTGGTGCCGCACCATCGAGGCGACCGAGCAGACCGACGCCGATCTCGATCGTGCTCTCCACCTGATGGAGAGCTGTGGCGCGATCCGTGCCACGCTCGACCGCGCGGCGACGTTCATCGCCGCGGCGAAGGCGGCGCTCGCGCCGTTCCCGGACAGTGCGCTGCGTAGCGCGCTGTTGGCTGTCGCGGACTACACGGTAAGCCGCGCGCGGTAGGGACCGTGCCCTCCCCCTCCCCTTGCGGGGCTACCGGAGTCACACATCTGCGGAACGAACGGCCAGGTGCCAGCCTTGCAGGATAGGGTCGAGACGAAGCAGGCCGTGATGCATGGTCTTGGGCCCCCGGCGGCTTGTATCCCTTGGAGGTGTAGCCCGACCAACCGCCGAGGCGTGCGACGATCCAGGCCAACCAGGCCAAAGTACTCGCATCGTGCGGGTTCTTCAGCTTGTCGGTGCGGCCTTGCAGGCTGGCGTTGAGGCTGCGCAGGGCTGGCATGTCGGCAGGATCGACGGCATCGGTGATCGTCTGTTCGGTGCTGCCGTCGCGGGCCAGCACCAACTGCATCGAGCGTACCGCAGCGATCAGCGCCACCACGGCGAGCTTGGTGAAGCTGTGGGCTTCTTCCATCTGCGAGTCCTCGATGCGCAGGCCATGCGATTTCAGCGAGCGGAACACCTGCTCGATGATCCAGCGCATGCGATACCAGGCGACGATCTGCTGTGCCTCGGCCACAGTGGTGACGGCGTGCGTGGTCAACAACCGCCAATGCACGCGCTCCTGGCCCTCGGGCGGATCGATCTCGTCCACATCCACGACCCAGACTGGCACACTCGCCGGCAGGGTCCTGGCGGCCGGCGTTTTCGGGCGCTGCAGCGCAACCGCACCGAACCGCAACGCCACGCTGGCCTGTCGTTCGCCGTGCCGGCCGCGCGGCGGCACGCTGATCGTGGTGTGGTTCTGCTCGGGCCAGCCGGCACAGCGCTCGAACAGCAGGCCGCCATCTGCCAACGCACGGTCCTGCGCCGAACGGCACAGCAGATGCACCTGCCCCGGGCGGCGGGCGAACAGGTCGTAGATGTCGCTCTCGCGGTCCGCCACCACCGTGACCATTGCGGCACTCGCCAGGCGATCGCCCGCCATCTCGGCGCCATGCAGCCACCGACGCGACTCTTTCTCGTCGGCCGAGCGTCCGCGCCGATCGGTGACTTTGCCCGCGGTGCGGTTCAGCACGACGCAGTCCGCCAGGCCGATCACCCCGGCGTTCGCCGCATCGACCGCCAGGACCGGATGCAGGAACAGGCCGAGATCCTCGCCGTTGCCGCCCATGCCGAAGCCGCGTTTGCTCGCCGCGTGGGTGGGAAAATGCAGCTCCGTGGTGTCTTCGATCGCCAACACGTGCCGACCGGCAACCCGCTGGCTGGTCTGGAAGCCGGCGTTCGCCAGCATCTCGTGCACCGTCACCGACCGGTTGGCCAGGAAACGGCCGAACTGGATCGCCTGATTGCGGTCCTTCGCCAGCCGGTGCACGCACAGCGTTCGATGCTGCTGCATCGCCGCCAGCAACGACCCGCCCACACATTCCAGCCGCTTGTCGCCGAACCCCCCAAGGCTTGTCCCGATCATGCGAATCGCACCTTATGCCGAAACCGTCGGGTGCATCGATTCTGCAATCGGGGCGTTTGGCAAGTCGTTCCGCGGATGTGTAGAATCCATAGCCCCTTGCGGGAGGGGGTAGGGGGAGGGGTCGCATCGACATGGGGCAAGGTACTGGCACCGTTGTGCTGCACCCCTCCCCCCGACCCCTCCCGCAAGGGGAGGGGGAGGACTCCTCGATGCTCTCTACTGCACCACGGCGATCTGCTCGCGCCGCAACTGCACCGTCAGCTCATCTAGCGCCTTGCCGATGCGGTCCAGCATCTCGTTCACCTCCGCCTCGCTGATGATCAGCGGCGGGCTGAAGCAGAGAATGTCGCCCGGCACGGTGCGGCCGATCACGCCGTTCTCCTCAATCAGTTTGGTGAAACGGCCGCCGACCCTAGCGGACGGCTCGAAATTCTGCTGCTTCGCCTTGTCGGCAACCAGCTCGATCCCGGCGATCAGGCCGATGCCGCGCACCTCGCCCACCAGCGGATGCTCGGCGAAGCGGCGCCGCAGTTCCTTCTGCATGTGCGTGCCGACCGCGCGGACATGCTCGCCGATGTTCATCTCGTCGTAGATCTTCAGCGTCTCGATCGCCACCGCAGCCGGCACCGGGTGCCCGGAGTAGGTGAAGCCGTGGCCGAACGTGCCGATCTCGTGGCTCTGCTTCGCCAGCCCCTGGAAGACGCGGTCATTCACCATCACCGCGCTGATCGGCAAATAGGACGAGGACAGCGCCTTGGCGCAGGTCAGGATGTCCGGCTGCATGTTCAGCGTCTGGCTGCCCCAATAGTTGCCGGTGCGCCAGAAGCCGCAGATCACCTCGTCGGCGACGAACAGCACGTCGTATTTGCGCAGCACCGCCTGGATCTTCTCGAAATACGTGCGCGGCGGCACGATCACGCCACCGGCGCCCATGATCGGCTCGGCCCACATCGCCGCCACCGTGTCCGGACCCTCGGCCAGGATCATCTTCTCCAGTTCCTCGGCGCAGCGCGAGGCAAACGCCTCCTCGCTCTCGCCGGGATTGGCGCCGTGGTAGTGGTGCGGCGCCATCGTGTGGATGAAGCCCGGCAGCGGCACATCGAAGGCGCGATGGTTGTGCGGAATGCCGGTGAGCGAGGCGGACGCCAGCGTAATACCGTGATAGCCCTTCAGCCGGCCGATTATTTTCTTTTTGTTCGGCCGCCCGACGGCATTGTTGAAATACCACACCATCTTGATGGCGCTGTCATTTGCCTCGGAGCCTGAGTTGGCGAAGAACACCTTGCTCATCGGCACCGGCGCGCGGGCGATCAGCATTTCCGACAGGTCGATCAGCGGTTCATGCGATTTCGCGGTGAAGGCGTGATAGAATGGCAGCTTGCGCATCTGGTTCGCGGCGGCCTGCACCAGTCGCTCGTTGTCGAACCCGAGCGAGGCGCACCACAGTCCCGCGATGCTCTCGATGTAGTCCTTGCCCGCATCGTCCCACACGCGCACGCCCTTGCCGCGGGTGATCACCACCGGTCCGACTTCCTGGTGGGTTACCAGGTCGGTGTAGGGATGCAGCACGTTGGCGATGTCGCGGGCGGCGGCGGAATTCGCGCCGAAGGGCGGCGGCGGTGCCATGGTCTTGTCTCCTTGGGTGGGTGCGGCAGTCTAGACTGTCGCCATGGGAGCGGGAACCCCGACAATGTGCTGGTGGCTGATCGCGCTGGCGTTGGCGCCCTTTGCGGCGCACGGGCAGCCGTGCTGCGAGCCGATCACGGCGCAGGGGCGCCAGCTTGAGCGGTTCCTCGATGACAGCGGTGTGGAGCATCTCTGGCTTGCCGGCTGGCATGTCGACTGGCGGACCGGCGAAAAGGACCACGTCCAACCTGGCGGGGCGGAGACGAAGTCGCATTGCAGCGCCTTCGTCGCCGCGATGGCGGAGCGCCTGCGGATCTACGTGCTGCGCCCGCCGGAGCACAGGCAGGAACTGCTGGCGAACGCCCAGATGCGCTGGCTGCGTGATCATGGCGCGGAGCGTGGCTGGCGGGTGCTTGATACGCAGGTGGACGCGCAGGCGGCGGCCAATCGCGGCGAACTGGTGCTGGAGGCGTTCGAGAATAGCGATCCGCACAGGCCAGGCCACATCGCGATCGTACGTCCGAGTGAACAGTCGCTTATCGAAGTTGACCGTGACGGCCCGCAGGAGACGCAGGCCGGTGAGCAGAATGCACTCAGCGTCACCACTGCCGTTGGGTTTCGTCACCATCCCGGGGCGTGGAAGTCCGGCGGGGGCGGCAGTCTGCGATATTACGCACATGCAGTGGACTGGTCTTAGGAGGCCTTGATGAGTGCCCGTTTGATCGCGCAACTGCTGGATACTCTCGATGCGCTGGGAGTCATCGCGCGGCGCATGCATCCGCCGCAACTTGAGGCGCTGGTGGCCACTTTGGGTGATCGAGGCGATGAGCTGCGCGCAGCGTTGGCTGGCGCCGTCTGGTCGGGGGATCTGGTGGCATTTCGCGAGTCGATTGAGCATGCGGTGGGATCGACACTGCACGCATGCGATGGGTTGCGCGCCGCTGTCGGTTCGCCCGATGGGCTGCGGCAGATCTTCCGCGCGCTGCGTCAGGTGGGCCGCGCGCAGGAAGCGCTCTATCCGGTCGCCGCAGTGCAACCGTCGGTGAGCCGGTTCTTCCTTGAACCGGAGCGCCGCGGCGATCAGGCGTTGCTGGACCGGCTGACCACCGGGGCGGCGCGACACGACGTGCGAACGGGCGTCGTGCACGCCGCGAACGATACCAACGAGCGCGGCGGCTTCTCGGTGTATGTGCCCGAGGACTATGATCCGGCCCACGCGCATCCGCTGGTGATGGCGCTGCACGGCGGCTCCGGACACGGCAGGCTGTTCCTGTGGGGCTGGGTGCGCGAAGCACGCAGCCGCGGTGTCATCCTCGTCGCGCCCACTGCAATCGGCCAGACGTGGTCGCTGATGGAACCGGAGCTGGACAGTGCCAATCTGGCCCGCGTGCTGGAGCAGGTTGCGCGGGAGTGGCGCGTGGATCGGGCACGCCTTCTGCTGACCGGCATGAGCGACGGCGGCACGTTCACGCTGCTCAGCGGGTTGGATGAGGCGTCGCCGTTCACCCATCTGGCGCCGGTCGCCGCAAGTTTTCATCCGATGCTGCTGACGATGGTCGAGCCGCGGCGCGTGACAGGTTTGCCCGTGTACTTGGTGCACGGCGCGTTGGACTGGATGTTTCCCGTTTCGATCGCGCACACCGCACAGCGAGCGCTGACCGCGGCCGGTGCGGATGTCACGTATCGCGAGATCGCCGATCTGTCCCACACCTATCCGCGCGATGAGAACAGCGGAATGCTCGACTGGTTTTTGACGCAGTCGGCCTTGCTCGGGGATGGTGGATAGAGTACCATGACTTGGTACTCGTAGCCACTTTACATGAGGGCGATCCGATGTCCCGCAATACGTCGATCACGCTCGGAGATCACTTCGCGGACTTCGTCGACCAGCAGGTCATCACCGGCCGGTACAGTTCGGCCAGCGATGTGGTACGCGCCGGACTGCGCCTGTTGGAAGTGGAGGAGGCTCACCTCGATGCGCTGCGGGCAGCCCTTATTGAAGGCGAGGTCAGTGGCGCGGCGAGCGCCCTGAACGTCGAGGCATTCCTCAAGGCGAAACGGCCGGCACCGACCGGGTGACCGCTTATGTGCTGTCGCCACGCGCATTCGCTGACCTGAGCGAGATCTGGGATCACAGCGCCGCGCAGTGGGGAGCAACGCAAGCTGATCGCTACGTTCGGCTTATCGCCGCGGCCTGTGCGGCCCTCGCGGCGGGTCGCATCAGGGGTCGTAGCACCGATGCCGTCCGGTCAGGCTATTTCAGGCACGCGATCGGTTCGCACGTCCTTTTCTATCGCGCGCACAGCGGTAGCGGCATCGAGATCGTGCGCATCCTGCACCGGCGCATGGACATCGAACGCCGCCTGTAGTGGCTTGCCGCTCAGCATCCTCGCCTCTTCATTTCCTGGGGGCCCAGGGGACCAAAGACGCCCGGTCGGAAGCGGCGGTATTGGTCAGCCCTCGGCTTGCGGCTCGACGAAAGATACCCCCTCGTACAGCTCGGCCAGCGGCAGTTCGATGCCGATCTCCGGCATGGCCAGCACCACGTCGCCTGACACCACATGCCCGACCCAGTCGTCGCCGGCACGGTCGAACACGGTGGCCGCCTAGCGGTCCTGCTCCAGCATGACGTAGCGCTGGGTCGGCGGCGTGTCGCGATATTCCTGGTTTTTTGACGATGCGGTCAGTGGTCGAGGTGCTCGAGCTCAGGACCTCGAACACCACAACCGGATCGGTGACGACCGTCGTGCCGCGTGGGATGGACGAACACACCACAAACGCGTCCGGGTAACGGATGCTGCCCGCCACGGCGATCTTCAGCTCACTGCCGTGAACCTGGCACGGCTTGGCGCGAAGGCGGTTCGCCAGAGCAATGATCAGGTTGCGCTGGATCGCTGAATGCTCCGAGGTCCCGCCAGTCATGGCAACAGGCTGGAACCCGTCGAACTCGTAGCGCAGCTCCTGCCGCTCCTCCCAGTCGAGGAAATCGTCGAGGCTCATCGGTCGGCGCAGCGCGACGTTCATCGCACCAGTCTAACCGCCCGCCCGCAGCACCGCCAGATCGCAACCCTCGTCCGCCTGCAGCACCTGCTCGGCCATGATGCGGTCCCAGCCGCGCGCGGGCTTTGCAGGCGGGCGCCAGGCCGCGCGGCGGCAGTCCAGCACGTCCTGCGCGACCAGCAGGTCCAGGCGACGCTCCCGCACCGACAGGCGGATGCGGTCGCCGCTCTCGACCAGGCCGAGCGGCCCTCCCGCCGCGGCTTCCGGCGTGATGTGCAGCACGATGGTGCCGAACGCGGTGCCCGACATGCGGCAGTCGCTCATGCGCACCATGTCCTTCACCCCGGCCCTCGCAAGCTTTTGCGGGATCGGCAGGTAGCCCGCCTCCGGCATCCCCGCCGGCGTAAGCGAACCGGCGTTCTTCAGCACCATAATGTCGCCCTCGGTCACGTCCAGCGACGGGTCGTCGACCCGGTTGGCGAGGTCCTCCAGTCCATCGAACACCATGGCGCGCGCCTCGGTCTCGAACAGCTCCGGCGTCGCGGCACTGCGTTTGAGGATCGCCCCGCGCGGGGCCAACGAGCCGAACAGCGCAACCAACCCACCCACGGGCGACACCGGTTCGCTGCGCACGCGGATGTAGCGGCGATCGACAAACACCGGTTCGCTCAGGCGCTGTTCCAGCGTGGCGCCGGTCACGTCGCGCACCGACAGGTGCAGCAGATCGCGGAGTTCCCACAACAGCGCCGGCATTCCGCCGGCAGCGTGGAAATCCTCCATGTAGCCTTCGCCGGTCGGCTTCAAATCCACCAGCACGGGGGTCGTGTCAGACAGCTCGTTCAGCCGGTGCAAATCGACACGCACGCCACGGCGTCCCGCAATGGCTGTGAGGTGGATCAGCGCGTTGGTCGAACCGCCGAGTGCCAGCAACACACGCAGCGCATTCTCCACCGACGCCGCGGTGATGATTTCCGACGGCCGGATCGGCTGCGTGATCAGCTTCACCGCCAGCGCGCCGGCCTCCTCCGCGGCGCGCAGCCGGTCGGCGTGCACCGCCGGAATGGATCCATGCCCCAACGGCACCATCCCCAGCGTTTCGGCCACGCATGCCATCGTGGAGGCGGTACCCATCACGCCGCAGGTGCCAGCGGTGGTCGCCAGCCGGCCCTCGATCTCGCCGATGCGCTCGGCGGTGACACGGCCGGCCCGATACGCCGCCCAGTAGCGCCGGCAGTCGGTGCAGGCCGACAGCCGCTCGCCCTGATACGGCGTCGCCAGCATCGGTCCGGTCACCAGCTGCACGGCCGGGATGTCGGCCGATGCGGCGGCCATCAGCTGCGCCGGCACGGTCTTGTCGCAGCCGCCGACAAGGACGGCAGAATCCATCGGCTGCGCGGTCAGCATCGCCTCGGTGTCGAGGGCGGCGAGGTTGCGGTAGTGCATCGAGGTCGGGAACAGCGACGGCTCGCACAGCGACACCGTGGGGAAGGCAAGTGGCAGTCCGCCGGCCGCCAGCACCCCACGCTTCACGGCCTCGATCAGTTCCGGGACCGTGCGGTGGCAGTTGTTGAACCCCGAGCCGGTATCGACGATGCCGACCACCGGCCGGTCCAGCATGGCCTGCGAATAGCCCATCGATTTGGCAAACGACCGGCGCAGGTACAGCGCGAAGTCGGGATCGCCGTAGTTCGCGGTGTTGCGCGCGAGGCCACGTTTTGGAGCGGGTTCTTCGTTCATGTCCACGACACTACACCAGGTCCGTGTGCGGAGGACACACGCCCTGCCCCTCCCCTTCCCCGTCATGACCGGGAGAGGCAGGAGCGGCGCTCACCCGAACCGTTCCAGCCGAAAGTGCGGATCGACGGCTGCGCCGCGCACGGCATCGGCGGTGATGCGACCGATGATCGGCCCGAGCGTGTAGCCGTTGGCGCTGACAGCGTTGAAGAACCCCGACAGCCCAGGTGCCTCGCCCAGTATCGGCGCGCGATCGATCGCCGGGTTTATCCCGGTCCAGGTGCGGACGATATTGAGGCTCCGCAACACCGGCAGCACACGCGCGCAGACCCACAGGTTACCCTCGATATTGCGGCGCAGATTGTGCGTGCGGCCGCTGGCCGGATCAAAGCCGCCGAACCATCCGCCACCGATCAGGAAGCCGCCGCTGGCCTGCTGCTTCAGCGACAGATGCCGGTGCGCCAGCGCGACCAGATGCCGCGTCAACGGCGGCACCGGCTCGGTGACGATGACCTGCTGCACCGTGCCGGTGACCGGCAGATCCAAACCCACCATACTGCCGATGTGCGCCGCCCAGGGCCCCGATGCATTCACCACGCGCCCGGCAGTGATCGCACCCTTGCTCGTCGTCACGCGCCACGCGGCACCATCGCGCGCGATCGCCTGCACGTCCGCGCCGCGCAACACGCGTGCGCCGTGGCGCTGCGCCAGCTTCAACACCGCCATGGTGCCCCGCAGCGGGTCGCCATACCCCTCGGCCGGGACGAAATCGGCGCCCATCATCGTGTCGGCCAGTGCGGGCGCAAGGTCGCGCAATTCGTTGGCGCCGAGCACGTGGCTCTCGATCCCCCAGCGGCGCTCCATGGCGGACTTGCGCCGCAGCCAGTCCATGCCGGCGGCGCTGTCCGCCAGCATCAGGCCGCCCTCGGTGCGGATGCCGAGGTCCTCGCCGGCCTCTGCGGCGATCTGCTTCCACAACGCGATGCTGAGCGGCGCCAGCGGCAGAGTGTGAGCGGCGGGACCGCCATCCTCGGGCGTATCGTCGTCGAAATCGTAGGACAGCAGCTGCACGTGCAGGCTGCCGGCATTCGCCGTGCTGGCCGCCATGCCGGCTTCGTCGCGCTCCGCCAGAAGCACGTCAGCGCCATCCTTCGCCAGGTAATACGCGGTGCACAGCCCGGCCAGCCCGCCGCCGATCACCAGCACATCGGCTTGGCGCGTCTCGGCCGGGAGTTCGGACAGCGGATGCAGCCGCGCCGGCGGGTTCGGCGCCCGTAGCAGCGGCGCCTCGAACTCGGGCGCCTCGAACATCAGCGGCGCGGCCGGCACGGGGCGCAGTGGCGCGCGTGGTGCGGCGAACGCGAAGACGTCGGGTGCATCGGGACATAGGCGGGCAATGGTGGCGGAGCAGAAGCGCCCCTGGCAGCGGCCCATGCCGGCGCGCGTCGCCTTCTTCAGGGCCGGCAGGGACGAGAGTCCGCCCGCCAGTTCCTGGCGCAGCCGCCCGGCTGTCACCTCCTCGCAGCGGCAGACAATCGTCGCGTCGGACAACGCAGCCGGAGGCGGTGGGCGGAACACGCGCCAGAGCGCCTCCTGGAACGCCAGCGCGCGAGCCAGCGTGGCTCGCGTCGCCGGTTCATCCGGCGCAGCCAGGCCGAGGTCGCGGGCCGCGGCCAGACCTGCGAGCCGGCCGCGGGCCATCGCGACGCGCGATCCGCCGAGTGACGCACCATCGCCGACCGCGAACACGCCTGCGACGGATGTGCGCCCATCATTGTCGGTCTCGGTCGCGAGGTGGCCGAGACCGCCATTGACGAAGCGGTGGGTCGCGCCGAGGGCACGCGCCAGACCGGTCTCCGGTTGGAAGCCCAGGTTCAGGGCGACGACATCCACATCGAACGCCCGACCCGCGACAGATGTCGACTTTACGCACGTCTCGCCGTGCAGCTCCGTCACTTGCGCTGACCACAGCACCGGCACTCCGGCACGCCTCAGCGTCAGCAGCATGCCGATCCCCTCGCGCAC
>DATMND010000495.1:0-4086 GCA_035569235.1 Acetobacteraceae bacterium
CTGTGGACCGGATGGGACTACCTGACCGCCGGCCTCCGCCACGCCTATGGCCCACGCTCCGGCGGCCTGCCCAAGCGGCAAATGCCCTCTTCGTGAAGGCTTCCGCGTGAAGGTAATCGGCATCGTCGGCTGGTCCGGCAGCGGCAAGACCACCCTGCTGACCAAGCTGATCCCGCTGCTGCGCGCCCAGGGCCTGACGGTCTCGACCGTGAAGCACACGCATCACGGCTTCGACATGGACCGGCCCGGCAAGGACACCTATCGACATCGCGAGGCCGGGGCGCACGAGGTGCTGGTGGCGGCCGATACGCGCTGGGCGCTGCTGCACGAAGTTGTTGGACCCGGACCTGGCCTGCCCGAACTGCTCACCCGGCTCGAACCGGTCGACCTCGTGCTGGTCGAAGGCTTCAAGAGCCATCCGTTCCCAAAGATCGAGGTGCATCGCCCCGCGCTCGGCAAACCGCCGATCTGGCCGCGGCAGCCGGACATCGCGGCGGTCGC
Source organism: Acetobacteraceae bacterium (assembly GCA_035569235.1). Classification (GTDB taxonomy): domain Bacteria; phylum Pseudomonadota; class Alphaproteobacteria; order Acetobacterales; family Acetobacteraceae; genus JAMXLO01. The sequence continues at coordinate 502 of DATMND010000495.1, forward strand.
CACCGACGCACCGATGGATGCCGATCGCCCGATCCTGCCGCTGAACGATCCCGCCGCGGTCGCCGCCTGGATCATCGCCTTTCCGTCGACTCGACGTTCGCCCTCATGAGTCCTTGAGCGTGACGCGTGTCCGGACCACATTCCGCATCGGCTGGTGTCGTCCGGCCCGTCGAGCCGACGATTCGTTCCGGTGGGAGCCTCCCGTTATGCGCCGCATAGCCCTGACTTGCCTGTGCCTGGCGCTACCAGGCTGCGCCTACAACACCTGGTCCGAGCTGCCCTTCTCGACCGGCACCAATCCCAACATGCCGGTCGATAGCAGCGAGACCATGCGCCGCGCCTTGGGCCAGCAGGTTGAGCTGCAGCCGCTGACCACGGAACCTGGCGATGTCTGGCCTGGCCCGACGGCTCCGGAACCCACTCTGGCCGATATTGAGAAGCAGGGCCTGCAGCCTCAGGTGGAGCGACCGGTGCCGGGTTCGCCAGAATTCCAGAACCAGCCGCAAAACCAGCCGCCGAACCTGCCGCCGCCACCGGCAGCGCGCGGCAGCTCGACCCCGCCCCCCAACAACCAGCAGGGCCTGGCGCCGCTGCCGACACCGCGGGCACCACAGGCCACCAACCCGACGCCGCCTGGCCGCAGCCCGGCGGGACAGGTGTATCCGACGCAGAACGGCCCGGCAGTGACGGGTGGCGGCGGCCCCGGCTACCAGACCACGACAACGCCCGGCGGCGGTTCCGCTATCGTCGTGCCCAATGGCAATGGCACGAGCACCATCATACATTCCAACGGCACAATCGAGACCGTGCCGACGCCGCGCTGAATCGCCATGGCAGACACCGAAGCACCGCTGACCATTCTGTATTTCGCCTGGCTGCGCGAGCGCACGGGCGTGGCGCAGGAGAGCGTGATGCCGCCTGCCGGCGTGCGCACGGTCGGCGACCTGATTGCGTGGCTGACCGAGCAAAGCCCCGGCCACGCCAGCGCCTTTGCCAACCGCCGTACCGTCCGCTGCGCGGTGAACCAGGATTTTTCCGACTCTGCCACGCTGCTGCATCCGGGCGACGAGGTGGCGTTCTTCCCGCCGGTGACGGGCGGCTGACGCGATGGCGCGGATCAAGGTACAGGCAGAGGATTTCGACATCGGCGCGGAGTTCGCCGCTCTGACCGCCGGGCGGACGGATATCGGCGGCATCGGCTGCTTCGTCGGCACGGTGCGCAACAACGCGCAGGACCAGCGCGTCGCGGCGATGACGCTGGAGCACTACCCGGCGATGACCGAACGCGCCATCGCGCGGATCACCGTGGAGGCGGAACGGCGCTGGGGGCTGCTCGGCTGCACGGTGATCCACCGGGTCGGGCGGCTGGTGGCCGGCGACAACATCGTTCTGGTGCTGGCCGCCGCGTCGCATCGGCAGGCGGCGCTGGATGCGACGGCGTTCCTGATCGACTGGCTCAAGACGAAGGCGCCGTTCTGGAAGAAGGAGGAGTTTGTTGACGGCGGCGGCGCGTGGGTCGAGGCGCGCGAGGCCGACGACGCTGCCGCGGCGCGGTGGTAGGGCAAGTCTGGTCTATACCTTCACGGCGCGCCGGATGCCCGCGAGCTGCGGCAAGTTGCCTACCCAGCCGGGACGGGTGACCGAGTGGCGCCGCTTTGTCACCTCGATGATCGCCACCTCCACGGCGGGTTTGCAACACCCGCAGAGGGCACCGTTCCAGGCGGCAAGTTGTTAGGCCAGCCCCGTTTCCTTCGCAATGAAGGTCGGCTGTGGCTTATCACTATCTACGGGCCGTCTGAAATCGACCGCTATCGACTGTTCCGGCATCATTCAGAGACACACCGTTAGAAGGCAAATCCAAAAGAGCCGTCTACGTTGATAGTCAAATTGCCTGTGGTGATGATGTCCATCCCCAACAGCACGTCGAAAGATTCCTGGTTTTCTATTTCGCCGCCAGTGATAACCTTTTTGCACACTCGCATATTATTAACCAGTGACTCACTTTCTTCCGGGTCGGCCGACAAAGGAACGATAGGTCCGTAGAAGGCGACATGGAAAAGATATGCTGGGGTCCAAGTTATGCCTGACTGACTGGCATAGGGCAGTTTCGTAACCGCTTGTAAGCCTAACAAGTTTACCACATTCTTGGTTATCATAGTACTGGTGGCGCCAGTGTCTATGAGAGCCTTGAAGGCTCTCACTCCGCGCAGAACCGGTTCATTCGATTGCTTATGTTCGACGTATCTTGCAGCATCCACTATTGCGACATCAACGAATGCCGCTCGACCATTATGCCTCCCCTGTATGTATGGCATGAGAGAAGTACCCCAATTCCTCAGCGGGTTCCATGATATGCTGTATTGAAAATATACTGTCCTCGAATTTCCTGTTGCCGGCGATCTGTGCGTCTATCGCTGACTTGAAATATCCGATGATGTTCTTTTGGTGCATAAGTACGTACTCGCTAGGATGCTTCTCCAGCAGCTCGGGCAGAAGTTCTAGGAACCGTTCCAGGTTATTGTCTATCTCGGCGAGCTTGGCTCGATCCGTTGCACTCATTGGGAAACGTCCTTCGCTGTTCCTCCCCTCCCGCCTTGGCCCGCCGAATCGTAGGGTTGGCTTAGAGGCACCGCTATCTTGTACAGGAGAACCTACGAGTCGCTGTTATCAACAGCTTATATCGCAGTGCTGTGACTCGAATGCAACTATTGGCGTTACGCCCTTTTCCCGCCTTGCGACTTAGGGCCGTCTCTTAGACGGGTCGATCTTCTTCTTTGGAGTAGTGCTCAGCATCGGCCGCGCAACCTCCTGCACTTGGCGTTCTGTCACTTTTGGCGGTATCTGGTCAGCTTCTTCATGTGTGCTACGGGACCGACTCGTGGTCAACGAGAATTCCCCTTACCCTGTGGATAACTTTTCAGATGTGATCCAGCTTAATCATAGCCGGCATGTCACTCTTAGGTTATATATCCTATGATTTCACCCTTAAGGGGATTATAAGAATAACTTCCTTGACGCGGACTCCACTCCTCTGCTCATGTGCCGCTTATGTCCGCCGCCGAGACCTCCGCCGCCCCCAAACCCAACCGCTTCAGCGGCCTCCTCACCCTCGTCCGGCAGCTCATCGACTACCGCAGGCAGCTCGCCACCACGCTCCGCAGCAACCCGCACCCGCTCGGCGCCGCCGACATCGCGGAAATCCTCGCGCGCATCACCCGCGGCCTGCTCCGTGCCGAGGCACTCGAAGCCAGGCTGATCCGCAGCACCGCCCATCCGGACCCCGCGCCCGTGCCGCCGCGCGCTCCCTCCCGCCGTCAATCGCCGCCCGCCCGACCCGCCGCCCCACCCACGGACACCGCCGCCTCCAGCGAGGCCCTTGTCCCCAGGCTCGACCCGGGGGTCTGCCTGCCCACGCCCGCGCAGATCGCCGCCGAGGTCCGCCGTCGCCCGATCGGCGCCGTCATCGCCGACATCTGTCGCGATCTCGGCATCATGCCGAACCATCCGCTGTGGCGGGAACTGCAACTGGTCATCATCCGCCATGGCGGCAGCCTGGCCAGACTGGTGAAGGACATCCTCAGCAAC
>DATMND010000496.1:0-2017 GCA_035569235.1 Acetobacteraceae bacterium
CTCCGGCGACAGGATAGATATTCGTGAATGGCTGGATGTCCGCAGGGGAAACGGAAAAGCGTATGCCGTCGCCAGATTACCCTCGCGTCGCAAATGGTGACGCAAGCGTCGAGAATTTCCGGGTGCGGAACGCCGCGGAACGTTTGGCCAATTGATTTGTTCCTTTCCCATCAAAGGTCAACCGAAAACGAAGGGCCCAGAGGGAGATGCTTTCATGAAAATAACCGGTTATCTGGTCGCCGGCGTTTCGGCTCTGGCGCTGGCGGCGTCGCTCTCCGCCACGGCCTCCGCGCGTCGGATTTACTACCCTTACAGACATGGCGTCACCGCGCGCCTCGATCCCGACCGGCCGCTTGGTCATGTGGGGCGCTATGAACCGCCCTGGCGGGCGAAAACGCCCACGATCTCCGGCACCTGGACGGATGTGAGCGGAACCCTGCCGTTCAAGAACGGCCCCTGGGCTCCCCAGCAACTCACGGACGGCACGGTTCTTGTCCAGGATTACTGCACGTCGCAATGGTACAAGCTGACACCCGACAAAAAGGGCAAATATACCGACGGCACCTGGAGCGCGATCGCGGCCATGCCGACCGGTTATCAGCCGCTCTTTTTCGCTACGCAAATCTTGCCGAGCGGACAGATGATCGTAAACGGCGGCGAATACAACGGTGAAGGCGCCGGTCAGTGCGAAGAGGGCTGGTACAGCCTGGGTGCCATCTACGACCCGGTGGCCAATAGCTGGACACCGGTCACGCCGCCGGCCGGCTGGGCAATGATCGGCGACGCCGAAAGTATCATTCTCCCGAACGGGAACTACATGCTCGCGAATTGCTGCGACTATCCTGCACAGCAGGCGATCGCCTCGATCAGCGGCGGCCTCGTCACCTGGACGACCGGGAGCAGCTACTCGTGTACGGCGGGCGATTTTTGCAATGACGAACAGGCCTACACGCCGCTGCCAAACGGAAATGTGCTGATGGTCGACGTGTGGGACTACGGCAGCAACTATGACGACTATGAGATCTACGATACAGCGACCGGCGTCTGGAATCTCGCCGGAAAAACGGCGGATCGCGTGAGCGATTCAACCAACTTCGAGCTCGGCGCCGCACCGCTGACACCGCGGTATGGTTCGCAAGGAACCATCCTCCAATTGAACGGCTCCGTCGAGTCGACGCCTGTCATTGACATCTACGATGTCGCGAGTGGCACCTGGAGAAGCGGGCCCGTGCTGTCGTATGAGGGCGTGAACTACGCGGAAGCGGACGCACCGGCGGCGACGCTGCCCGACGGAAACATCCTGATGTCTGCAAGTCCCGGCTACGGCGTAACTCCGTCGCACTTCTGGGAGCTCAGCATCGGCAGCAAGGGCCATGTCGCTGCGACGCAGGTCAACGACCCAGCGCAGGCGCCCAACACGTCCGACTTCGAGGGCAACCTCCTTGTCCTGCCGACGGGGCAGGTTCTTTGGGATAACAGCCAGACGACGCCGAACGAGGTGGCGATCTACACGCCGGTGGGCGCACCCAAAGCGGCATGGCGCCCGGTGGTCTCGAGCGTGGCGACCACACTTACGGTTGGCGCCACGGGCAATGCGATCTCGGGCACCAACTTCAATGGCTTCGATCTCGGCGGCGTCTATGGCGATGATGCGCAGTCGTCCACCAACTTCCCGCTCGTGCGCATCACCAACATCAACACGGGCGACGTCTGCTTCGCGCGCAGCTACAACTTCTCGACCATGGGCGTGTGGACTACGGGCGCCACAAACGCGGTGTTCGACATCCCGGAGACGTGCGAGACCGGTGCGAGCAGGCTTCAGGTGATCGTCAACGGCATCGCCTCGGCCGCCGTTCGCGTGAAGCTGAAAGCTTGAGGCGCGCGCGTTGCGGCGAGTTCGCGGCGTTTGCGCCATAATACCGCACTCATCGCCACGCTCGCTGTGTTTCTGGGAGGCAATTTCGGAACGGTCACACGATTCACAAATAGCGTGCGGTCACGTCCGGTTGCCCGCTCC
>DATMND010000497.1:0-2790 GCA_035569235.1 Acetobacteraceae bacterium
TCCGCGACGTGGGCCGCGCCGAACTGGGCGCACAGAACTACAGTCTTGCCTGCACGTTTGATGGCCACCCTTCGGCGGGACTGGCCGTCTTTCAGCTTCCCGGCACCAATGCACTGGCCGTCGCGAATCAAATCCGGGCCAAGATGGAGGAATTGAAGGCGGATTTCCCAGACGGAGTTGCGTACCAGATCGCCTACGATACTACTCCGTTCATCCGCGACTCGGTCGCCGACGTGGAGCGGACTCTCCTGGAGGCCGTGGCGCTCGTTGGCATAGTTGTATTGGTCTTTCTGCAAAACTGGCGGGCCGCGCTCATTCCGATGATCGCCGTGCCTGTCGCCATCGTCGGCACCTGCGCCGCGATGGCTGTCATCGGCTTCAGCCTGAACAACGTCTCCTTGTTCGGGCTGGTGTTGGCCATCGGCATTGTGGTCGACGACGCCATCGTGGTGGTCGAGAACGTCGAACGCTGGCTGGAGCGCGGCGAATCGTCACGGGACGCGGCGCGTAAGGCGATGGACGAGGTGACGGGGCCAGTGATCGCGGTGGCCCTGGTGCTGTGCGCCGTGTTCGTGCCGTGCGCCTTTATCAGCGGCATCACCGGTCAATTCTTCCGCCAGTTCGCGGTGACGATCGCCGTGTCGACGGTCATCTCCGCCTTCAACTCCCTGACATTGAGCCCGGCCCTGGCAGCCATCCTGCTCCGGCCACACGGCGCCCGCCGCGACCCACTCGCTTGGTTGCTGGACATGTCGCTCGGATGGTTTTTTCGGCTTTTCAATTGGACCTTTGGCGTTGGCACCAGGGGCTACGCCTGGGCGGTGGGGCGCTTATTGCGCGGAAGCTTGTTGGTTCTGCTCGTCTACGGCGGCCTGCTGGCGTTGACCGGATGGGTCTTCAACAAGGCGCCGATCGGCTTTGTCCCGCAGCAAGACCAGGGCCGGATCATTTGCAACATCCAGTTGCCGGACTCGGCGTCGGTCGAGCGAACGCAGGAAGCCATTGCCAAGTTCGAGGCCATCGCCCGCCGCACGCGGGGAGTGGCACATACGATCACGATTTCGGGCATTTCGTTTGTACTTCAGGCTGATAGTCCTAACTTCGCGTCGATGTTTGTCGTCCTGGACCCGTTCGAAAAGCGCCTCACACCCGACCTTAGCTCCACCGCCATCATGGCCCGAATGCGGAAGGCCTGGGCCGAGAAGGTCCAGGATGGCCAAATTGTCGCCTTCGGCGCGCCGGCAATCCCCGGCCTCAGCGTCGCAGGCGGCTTCAAACTCATGGTCGAGGACCGTGGCGGCCTTGGGCTGGACGCTTTGCAGCGCCAGACGGACGAATTGGTCAACAAGCTGCGGGCAACGCAGGGCTTGAGTGCAGCGACCCAGTTTCGCTCCAACACGCCGCAGCTCTTCGCCGATATCGACCGGACCAAGGTCTCGTCGCTGGGCGTGTCGCTCGTGGACGTCGATCAGACCATGGGGATGTACCTGGGTTCGCTCTACGTCACCAGTTTCAACGAATTCGGGCGGTATTGGCAAGTCAACGTCCAGGCGGAAGGCAAGTATCGCAACCAGGTCCAGGACATCAACCTGCTCCAGGTGCGCAACAAGTGGGGGCAGATGGTCCTGCTGGGCACGCTGGTCAACACCCGCGAGATCGGTGGCCCGGTCTATATCACCCGCTACAACCTCTATACCGCGGCGCCAATTACCGGCAACCTCGGGCCGGGAGTCAGCACCGGTGAAGCTATCAAGGAGATTGACCAGATTTCCCGTAATTCCCTGCCGATCACCATGCAGAGCGCGTGGACCGAGATCATGTTCATGCAGATCCGGGCGGGCAACACCGCGATGTACGTCTTTGCCCTGGCGGTGGTGTGCGTCTTCCTGGCGCTGGCCGCGTTGTACGAAAGTTGGTCGTTGCCGCTGGCGGTCATCCTGGTCGTGCCTTTGTGCCTGCTCTGCTCGGTGGCCGGCGTGCTCTTCAGGCACAACGACGTTGACATCTTTGTGCAGATTGGCCTGGTCGTGCTTGTCGGTCTGGCGTGCAAGAACGCGATCCTAATCGTGGAGTTCGCCAGGCAGCAGCACCAGGAGGGTAGGCCGCGTTTCGAGGCGACGCTGGACGCAGCGCGACTGCGGCTGCGGCCGATCCTGATGACCTCCTTCGCCTTCATTCTCGGTGTCGTCCCCCTGGTGATCGCCACCGGGGCTGGCGCCGAGATGCGGCGATCGCTGGGGACGGCGGTGTTCAGCGGCATGCTGGGGGTGACGATCTTCGGCATCTTCCTCACCCCAGTCTTCTCCTATGTCCTACAAGGGCTCGGCGAGTTGCGGCTGTTCGCCGCTGGCGCCGGCCGGCGTATCGGCTCGCCGCTGCTCGGCGGGGCGTCGAGCTTCGCGGTCGGCTTTCTGGTGGCGCGGCTTACGCACCTGCGCTCGGTGTGGGAGGTGGCAATCGGCGCTGCCGCCGCGATCTTTGGCGCCCTTCTCGTTCTGGCCCTGGAACGGATGGCAAGCCAGCGGGCGGCGCGCAAGGCCGCTGCGGCGGGACCCAGCGGAGGCCACAACCTATGATCTCTCACTTCTTCATCGACCGGCCCATCTTCGCCTCGGTCCTATCCATCATCTTCGTGCTGGCCGGGAGCGTGGCGGTCTTTTCGCTGCCAGTGGCGCAATACCCTGACGTGGCTCCGCCCACCGTGCTCGTGACAGCGTTCTACCCGGGAGCCAATGCCAACACGGTGCGCGATACGGTGGCCGCCCCCATCGAGGAGCAGGTCAGTGGTGT
>DATMND010000498.1:0-4468 GCA_035569235.1 Acetobacteraceae bacterium
AGAGGTGCGAAGACAGACACCGCGCAACATGGTCCCGCCGCGCTGATGGCCGGTCGGTCTGGACAGCTGGCCTACGGGAGAGGTTCCAGTTTGGTTTCGATAATCCGGCTTCTCGAATGCAAAATGGCCGCCACGCGCTACGTCAGACTGACACCGCCCCCAGAACTGTAAGCGCTTGGCATTGAGCCCATCTCTGCGATATCGGCGGAATTTCCGTTCTCGTCGAAGCTACGTGGCGCCGGCTTGCACGCCTGCTTCACGCTCGCGGACCGCTTAACTCCAATACCGCGTTTCCCACCCATTCGTCGGCGCTGGACGCGTGATGCAGCCGGCGCCCGAGCGAGCTGATGGCAGCGTCGGTGTGCCGGAGGGCACTGTGGCCGCGCCCTCAACCGCAACATGGTTCGGGAGTGTTCCGCCTGCGAGCAATCTGGCGCTCATCCGCGTCAGTTGAGCGCATGACATACTCGTACCGCTCAGGGCAACCACCGACCCGCTGCGTGTGCCGGCGGCGAAGATGCCCGTGTGCACGCGCGACTCATCACTGGGCAGTACTGCGTCGGGCGAGGGTACAACCCTCACCCCGCCATGCGGTGCTTCGTCCGGGCCACCGGCCGAGAATATGTCCGCCTGCAGCGTCTTAACGATGAACCCGCCCGCCACTACCGGCGTGGCGCCCGTGGCGATGCCGTTGATCATACCGTTGCGCAGCACATAACTCGGCGCGGCAACCGCCGGAGGCGGCGGGTCGTCGTACACCGGACGACCTTGCGGATCATAGCGCAAGTAATTCAGGTCGTCGAAATACGCTTGGCGGCCGCGCCGCGGATAGCCATAGATGAGATCGTCGCGCTCCACCCAAGCTTCAACCACTGCGTTTTGGTCGAGGCCCGTGTTGCGTAATGTGATCGTCCACAGACCGGACGGGGCGATAGGCGTCTCGGGCGCCCACAGCAGCCGCGCCGTCGGATTGATGGTGATCTCGAAACAGCTCCGCTGGGTGGCCCGCGAGTCGAAATCGTATTGCGCGACGGCGTAGACGCCGCCGGTCGGCGTCATGAGCGTCGCGGCGGCGCCCAGCGTTTCAGTCAAAGGACTGCTGACCGTTCCGTCCGGTGTGGCGAGCGTCAGTGTGACGCGGCTGGCGGCTGGCGCCTTGGGCCCGCTGTACGGCAGCCAGATGCTCAACGCGGTCGCGCGCAGTCCGTCTGGTTGTACGCGCAGCGACAGCGGCATATTGGTCGCACGGCCGAACGTCGTCTGCGCATGGCAGCGCGCCTGCAAGGTGTTGCCGGCCGGAAGCACGATCTGCACGGGTCGCCCGGCGCGGGCGATCGCCTTTTCGAACACCCGTTCCAGGATGAACGTGCCGTCGTGCGGGCCGTCATGCACGGCATAGCTAAAGTTGATCACCACGGGCAGTGGCGGCTCGTTCTGCTTAGTCAGCGTGAGCGCACGGTGGAGGATGTAGTGCACCGCATCGGCCACGTAGGTCTTCAGCTTAGCGCCGGATTGATCGGCCGTGCCTGCCACCGGCAGCTGCACGCCGATGATCGGGCGGTCGCTGCGATCGTCCGACATCGGATGGCCGGCGGCGAGCGAGAGCGTGTGCGTGCCGTGCGCGATCCGCCAGCCTGCGGCCTTGTGCAGCCCGACGGCGTAGTCAACTAGCTTGCTCAGGCGGTACACTTTCGCCTCGTCCACCGGACCGTTAGGCGGCGGGAAGGCGCTCGCGGCGAGGTTGGTATCAATTGTTTGCTTGTTGATCTCGTGGCCGTAGCTCCACGGCAATCCCGGTGGCTGCGGCGGCGTTGCACCCGGAATGTTGTTGTTTTGATTCCAGAAGTATTCCACGCGCGTGCTGCCATTGGCACGGCGGAAGCAGGCATTCGCGAAGGCTATGCCATCATCGATGATGCCGATGACGACGGATTTAGACCGCGTGCCGCTCATGGTATCGCGAGCGCGCGCATGGGTAGGCTGAGCTCGATCCGCTTAAAGGCAGTGCGGAAAGCCTGAAATGCCGGCGTCGTTTCAGGTACTGCCAACTCAAAAAAATACACTGGGCTAAGCGCCATCGTGTAGATCTCCCCCACCTCCAACAATCTTTCCCCGTTATGAGGCCCGATCGGCGCCCGTAGGCCCGGCGCATAAGGCCCGAGCGTACTGTCCGGCCGTGTGAGTACCGCCTCCACGAATTCGAGAGTCGCCGCGACCGCATGGTTGTCGCCGGGCTCGATGAGGAAGGGAATCAGCACCTCGTTCGGCGTCGCGTCAGGCGGCAGGAAGGCTGCCAATCCCGGTCCGAGAGCCCAGCCGGCGCGGGCCTCCAGGCCGACGATGCGTTCGTACGCGAACAGGCCGTCACCGCGAAGATATGGCGGCCGCGCCTTGTCCGGCCCGTCCAGATCCGGTGTGCGCCCGCTCACGGCCATTCCACCGCGGCCTTGCCCCATAGCCAATTCAACACGCCGCTGGCCGAACCAACGTTGGACACCCCCCCATCGGGGATAGCCCAGTTCGGTAGTGGAGGCGGACCCGTCGGGGCTGCCATCTGCGCGGGGTCGTAAAGCAGGGTCCAATCATAATCCTCATTTGCCCCGTATTGCGTGCCGTCGAAGAACCAGGGCTGAAAGCTGGTATCGCCGCGGAACCGGGCAACAAGATAATTACCCAATGCCAGGCCCAGCAACGTTCCCGCCGCCGTCTCGACCGGCGTGTGTACGCCTGCAACGATTCGGTTGATCGCCACGCGCGCGGCGCAGCGCATCAGCTGCAGTCCCCATAGCGGGTCGTTGTACTGCGTCGCTGCGGGCGCCGGCGGCGGCACCGCCGGCGGCACCGCCGGCTGACGCAGCAGGTTCCACAGTACGACCGCCATGGTGAAAGTCTCCGTCGCGTGGCCGCTAGGCAATGCCGCATGGGTGGGCGTCAGTATGACCGGCTGAATTTGCGGCGAGTATTCGATCGTCCGCCGGCAAGCGAGTGCGTGCTTGACACGCATCTCGACGAAGGTTGCGAAGCGTTGTGCGGCGGCCAGCAGTTCCAGCGTCCAGCGCGTGCGGTCCGGGTTGAGGTAGGCGATGGACGCCAGGAATGCCTGACCGCCGCCGAGTTCCGACTGGATTTCAGCCGCTCGGTCGCCACGCAAGTCAGCATAATTATACACCATCGACGCCTGCGCAGCGAACGTAGGGACTGACGGGCGCACAAAGCGATTGAGCGACACATATTGAGCACTAGGTGGATCGCTAGTGTCATTGCGATGCAGGTGCCAGACCGCCATCGAGTTGTCCTTCCGTTGCGAGAAGCCCACGCGGGAGAACAGCTCGAAATCGAACACTACAGCGCGTACCCACGCGCCCCAACGCTCAAGATTGGCCGGCATCTCCTCCTGCAGTGCCTGTACCGCTGCCGATGGGGCTTGCCAGGGTCCGGCAATGCCGTCGCGGCTGAGTGTCAGCGCGTCGGTGAGCAAGGGGGAGTCGTAGCCGCCAAGGCCGGTCGCCAAAATCCCTGCCGATGCACCCGAAGCGCCGGACGCACCTGAAGCTCCGCTGGCGCCGGACGCACCCGATGCACCCGATGCACCCGAAGCGCCGCTCGCAGGGCCGATGCCAAAGTCGAACATTACGCTCTTCCTTCAGTCGGTGGTTCGGTTGATGATCGTAATCACGGTGGAATGCCAGCCTCCCGTAGCGCCACTGCCCAGGTGCGGCCGGTCTTGAACGGTGCGGCCGGACTTCGCGCCAGGTAGCGCGCGATCGTCAGCTCGGGCTCCAACCGCAGCAGCTTGCGAGCGATTTCTCGCGCCTCTTCGTGCCGCCCCAACTGCCACGCGGCGATGGTGGCAACGCGCAAGGTGGAGGTGTGTAAGCAGTTCGCCTGCAGTGAGCGATGGGCCAGTCGCAGCGCGCCTGTCCAATCCTCCGCCGCCAGACATGCCGTACCTGCCAGCGAATCGTAGTAGTAGCTTTGCGGGTCAAGCGGCGAGAGCATTCGTGCCCGCTGCGTATTGTCAACCGCTATACGCCCCTCGGCCTGGAAGGCATGCATCGCGCCCTTCAGCAGCCATGCTAGGCTGTCGCTCGGGTTACGTTGCACCGCTAAACTATAGCGTGCCTGCGCAAGATCCAGTCGCTTGCGGAAGTGTGTCTGGACTAGCCCATCAACGGTCAAGGCCAGAGAGCATTCGGGATCAGCATCTAGGGCCCGCTGGGCGCAGTCCTGGGCCTGCCAGGCGTCCTCTTTCGGAACCGGCGACCAGCCTTGCTGCATTCGCAAGACGTACCATTGCGCCAGCCAAGCCTGCGGCAGAGCCTGCCGTCGACCGCGGTCGATGACTGCCTGCAACAGCTGGTACGCTTCTTCGAAGTCGTCCTGCGACCCGCGGTGCATCAGTGTGATCGCTGCCATCAGCAGGCTGTAGCTTTTTAGCGTCGGCACTGCTTGTCCCCGCGTGCGCTCC
>DATMND010000499.1:0-2350 GCA_035569235.1 Acetobacteraceae bacterium
CATCGTGGCGGAGGAAGCATGGCCGCAGCCCGACCCGGTGGCCGATGCCGAGCAGTACGCGATCACCTACCCGCGCCGCGCCGCACTGATCCGCTCGCTGGGCTGCCTGCCGGCGCCGTGCACCTTCGGCCCGCCGGAGCCCGACCTGGTGCAGGCCATCGTCACCGGCACCAGCCCGATCCTGCGCGCACTCGACAGTCCGGCCGAGGCCAGAGCCGCGGCAGACTGACATCAACGTCAGGTCGCAAACATTACACAACGTGCAGGCGCGTCTCCACACAACGTGCAGGCGCGTCTCCACACAACGCGCAGGCATCGCCCCATTGTCATGGCCGGGCTTGACCCGGCCATCCCTCGCGACACCGTGCTGGACGAGATGGCCTGGTCACGCCCGGCCATGACAGAAGCAATCCGCCGCCCGGCGTCTCACCCCATGCGTCGCAGTCTCCGCCGCAGCGAAACGAGACGCTGCCGAGACGCGCTGATCATGCGTGGCGGTGTTCGCGGTTCTTGTTTTCGGCCTGGCGGCGTCAGCGGGTCATGTTATACCAACCGCCCTTGCGAGTGACCCATCGATCGCCCCTCGTCGTCATGGTCGGCGAAGGAGGCTGTAATCCAATCCCCCGCCACCCTGGTTTTTTGTTCTGCTGGTGCACTTTGTGGGTTCCCCTCCAGGCGATTTTCGGATTCGCTGCGCAAAACGCCGAGAGGATTCGCGATGAGCCTGGGGCTTCGTTTGCTGCTTCCCGACCGTGTGCAGTTGCGCTGGGACATGACTGACCTCGACAGTCAGTTGCCGCCGGATCATCGGGCCCGTCTGGTCTGGGCGTTCGTCGCGACGCTGGACCTGAGCGCGTTCCACGCCCGCATCAAATCCCGTGACGATCTGCCGGGACGGCCGGCAGCGGACCCCGCGGTGCTGCTGGCGCTGTGGCTGTATGCCACACTGGAAGGCGTCGGTTCGGCGCGGGCGATCGAACGGCTGTGCGAGTATCACGCCGCGTATCGCTGGCTGGCTGGTGGTGTTCCGGCCAATCACGACATGCTGTCGGAGTTCCGCCGCGACAGTGGCCCGCTGTTGGACGGACTGCTGACCCAGAGCCTGACGGCATTGATCGCGGAAGGTCTGATCAGCCTGGAGGAGATGGCAATCGACGGGACGAAGGTACGCGCCCGCGCCGGACACAACTCGCTGGCCGGGCGGGCGAAGCTCGAACGCATCGAGACGGCGGTTGCGGAACGCGTCGCGACGCTGAAGGCCGAACTGGAGCAGGACGCCGGCGCCGAGGAACGCAAGCGTCAGGCGCGTGCCCTGCGGGCCGCGGAAGAACGCGCGGGGCGGGTCATGCGGGCGAAGCGGCGGCTGGACGAACGCGAGCAGGAGAAGCTCGAACGGGCCAGGCGGCACACCAAGGAAGAAGCGAAGAAAAGCGCACCATCGGTATCGACCTCGGATCCCGAGGTGCGCCAGATGCGGATGGCGGATGGCGCCACGCACCCGGCGTGGAACGTGCAGGTGGCGACCGCCAGGGGATTTGTGGTGACCATCGAGCCGACCGACCGGCGCAATGACAGTGGGCTGGCGGTGGGCCTGGTGGAGCAGATCGAACAGCGCTGCGGCGAGGCGCCGAAACGGCTGCTGACGGATGCCACGGCGATGACGCTGGATGAGATCGCGAGCCTCGCGGAGCGCTGTCCCGATCTGCGGGTCTACAGCCCGCCGGCCAAACAGCGCGACACGATCACGCCCGAGGGCGAGCGCAACCGTCGCTCGCAACTCCGGCACGAACCACAGGCGGTGCAGGATTGGCGATCGCGGATGGCAAGCGATGCCGGCAAGGCGGTGTATCGGCGGCGCAAGCTCACCGAGCACGCACACGGCAAGATGAAGAACCGCGGGTTCGGCCGGATGCCGGTTCATGGGATTGCCAAAGTGCGGTCGGTCTGCTTGCTGCACGCGATCGCACAAAACCTGCTGCATGCGCATGGCCTGCGGAGCGCCCCGGCCTGATTCAACCTTCGGTGGATCGCTACCAAGGTCCACCAAAGGAAGTTGCAACGGCGGCGCAGGCACGCGCAAAAAGTTGTGGCAGGTCGGCTGGAATCGTGCCGACAAAGCGCCGGCCTGCGCCGGGGACCCGCGCAGTTTCTGGATTGGATTACAGCCCCACAAGGCCGGCCATGACGAGGAAGCAACGAGGCGCGTCCGGGCGGGAATGACTCGATAGTTTCCCCTCGGGCCCTAACGCCAGCAACGGCAGAGCGCGATCGGAAGCCGCGCTGATGGAACGTCCCCGGCCGCCCTGTAACTGTCCGCAATATTTCGTACTGTTTCAGTATTGATTGCGTT
>DATMND010000500.1:0-2236 GCA_035569235.1 Acetobacteraceae bacterium
CGCAACAGCTTTTACCGTTTGACTAAGAGAGGCCGGCAGACCTTCGTTGCCGCCACCAGGCACATCTACGATCCGCAAGGTTCCGACTGGACCGGGCGCTTCGAGCTGCTGCTGATCGGTAACGGCCAGGACCGGGACGCCTCGCGCGACGCGCTCAAGAATGCCGGTTTCGGCAGCCCGCTACCGGGCGTGTGGGTTGCGCCCTCAGGCGTTCCGATCCCCGAGGAGGCCGCTGGCGCGATACGGCTCGAAGTTTCCGCCGAGGACGACAGCGGCCGCCGTCTGCTCAGCGAAAGTTGGCCGCTCGAGCGTACGGCGGAAGCCTATTTGAAATTCACCAAGACCTTCGAACCGCTGTGCGATTGGATCAGCGGCGGCGCGCGGCTCTCGAACAGCGACGCCTTCACCGCCCGGATTCTTTTGATCCACTACTATCGCCGGGTTGTGCTGCGCGATCCGTTGCTGCCGGCTGTCCTGTTGCCGTCGGATTGGCCGGGAACGGCGGCGCGGCGGCTTTGCGGAGCCATCTATCGCAGCCTGCTGCCGGCGTCCGAAAATTGGCTCGATGGCAGCGGGTTGAACGAAAATGGTCCGCTGCCCGCCGCGGGCGCGGAACTGTCGCGGCGTTTCGCCGATTGATATGTTACAAAATTCCATTGCATTTTGTAATTTCTGTTATATATTGGAGTTGTTATTCCGGGAGGCCGGCGCATGTATACCCAGGCGCTCAACACGTCCGAAACCGAAGACCGCAACCTCGAGGACGCCGCTCGCGCCGCGCAATTTCAGGCGCGCATTGACGCGGAAGATCGCATCGAGCCGAACGACTGGATGCCGGCGGCCTATCGCAAGACCCTGACGCGGCAGATTTCACAGCACGCCCATTCCGAGATCGTCGGCATGCTGCCGGAGGGCAACTGGATCACCCGCGCACCGACGCTGCGCCGCAAAGCGGCACTGCTGGCAAAAGTGCAGGACGAATGCGGTCACGGACTTTATCTTTATGCCGCGGCCGAAACGCTGGGCTCCTCTCGCGAGGAACTGGTGGATCAGATGCTCGCCGGCAAGGCGAAGTATTCCTCGATCTTCAATTACCCGACGCTGACCTGGGCGGATATCGGCGTGATCGGCTGGCTGGTCGATGGCGCGGCAATCATGAACCAGATTCCGTTGTGCCGTTGTTCGTATGGGCCGTATGCACGCGCGATGATCCGCGTGTGCAAGGAGGAATCCTTCCACCAGCGGCAGGGCTACGAGATCGTGCTGACGCTTAGCCGCGGCTCGCAGGAGCAGAAGGCAATGGCACAGGACGCGCTGAACCGCTGGTGGTGGCCGGTATTGATGATGTTCGGACCGCCCGACCAGGCGAGCCAGCACAGCGACACTTCCACGAAATGGAAGATCAAGCGCTTCTCCAATGACGAGCTGCGCCAGAAGTTCGTCGATGCCACGGTGCCGCAGGCGCATTATCTCGGCCTTGCGATTCCCGATCGCAACATGACGCTGAACGAGGCGAGCGGACATTGGGAATACAGCGCCATCGACTGGAGCGAGTTCAAGCAGGTGCTGGCCGGCAACGGCCCCTGCAACCGCGACCGGATCGCGGCGCGGCGCAAGGCGCATGAGGAAGGCGCCTGGGTGCGCGAGGCGGCCGCGGCCTATGCGGAAAAGCGCCGGCAGCGGTCCGCCGCACAAGCGGCATAGGGAGGTGAGCATGGCCACACCGAACACGCCGTTGTGGGAAGTCTTCATTCGCAGCCGCAATGGATTGGCGCACAAGCATGTCGGCTCGTTGCACGCGGCGGATGCGACGCTGGCGCTGCAGGCGGCGCGCGACGTCTACACCCGCCGCGGCGAGGGTTTGTCGATCTGGGTGGTGCCGTCGAGCGCGATCACCGCGTCGGACCCAGCCGACAAGGGCATGATGTTCGAGCCGGCAGAATCCAAGATCTACCGTCACCCGACGTTCTACGAGGTGCCCGAAGAGGTCGGGCATATGTGAAGCTGTGGACGCGTTCGCAGAAAACCCGTCATTGCGAGCCAACGGGGTCGCGCGAATGCGCGCCCGACAGGCTCCGCGGAGCAATCAATGTCTGCGTCATTCCGGAAGCCGCGTAGCGGCTGTCCGGAATCCATACTCACGATGGTGGTTATGGATTCCGGGCCTGGTCCTTCGGACCATCCCGGAATGACAGGCTGGATTGCTTCGCTCCTCGCAATGACAAGTCAGGCAGAA
>DATMND010000501.1:0-2442 GCA_035569235.1 Acetobacteraceae bacterium
CGCTGTCCGGTCCAAGCGAGTGATTGGGATCGCCGCGCTCATCCGATGCCTCCTGGGGCGAGAATCGCCACCAGGACATCGAGTCGAAAGATCGAGCGATTCGGAACCCTGGAGAGTCAACGTCAGCGCGGATTGGTATGAAACCTTCCTGGCTTTGCGGCTCTGGTATTTTGGCGACTTGCGTCGCAAAGTTCCCCCGAACATGACCGGGGAAGAAACCAATGGAAGTGCGTCTCGACGGCCGCAGCGCGATCATCACCGGGGCCAGCATGGGGCTCGGCCTGGCCATGGCGAAGGAGTTCGCCGCATCCGGCGCCGACGTCGCGATCCTGGCGCGCCGGCCGGAAGTGCTTGAGCAAGCGAAGCAGACCGTCAGCGCCACCGCAAAAGGCGGCCGCGTCGCCACCTTCGTCTGCGACGTCGCGAAGGCCGACCAGATTCAGAAAACATACGACGGCGTCGTCAAGGCGTTCGGCAAGGTCGACATCGTGATCAACAACGCGGGCCAGTCGATGGCGATGCCTTCGGAACAGATCACCGACGACATCTGGCGCGACGATCTGGAACTGAAACTGTTCGCCGCGATCCGCCTCGCGCGCCTGGTGTGGCCGGGGATGAAGCAGCGCAAATGGGGCCGCATCATCAACGTGCTGAACACAGGCGCGAAGGCGCCGCGGGCGAACGGCGCACCCACCGCGGTGTCGCGCGCCGCCGGCATGGCGTTCATGAAGGTGCTCGCCGGCGAGGGCGCGCCGCACGGCATCACGGTGAATGGAATGCTTGTCGGACAGATCGTGTCCGATCAGGTGGCCCGCCGCCACGCGCGCGAGGGCACCAACGTGCCGTTCGAGGAATACATCGCCACCGTCGGCAAGGGTATCCCGGTCGGCCGCATGGGAAAGGCGGAAGAGTTCGCCGCCATGGCGTGCTTCCTGTGCTCCGATCATGCAGCCTTCACCACCGGCGCGGCGATCAACATGGACGGCGGCGCCAGCCCCGTGGTCTGATTTTAACGGCCGTACGTTTGGGCCTGACCTTGCCGTACCCGCGATCGCGACGAACGCCGGCGCAATCTCCCTCTCCGCCCTGGGGCGGAGAGGGCTGGGCTGAGGGTGGGGTTGGTGCAGTTGCACCAATAAGCCACTATAATACATCTGCGGGCCGATAGGCAGATTCGGAAGTCCCGCCGCCGGCTGCATCCCCCACCTCAGCCCGACCCTCTCCGCCCCGAGGGGCGGAGAGGGAGATGTCACGGCGGCGCGACCGCGTTGCGCCCAGACCGATGAGGACGCTGACATGCCGAAGATCATTCCCGTCGCGACGTTCGATTGCGTGGTGTTCGGCGCGACGGGCGACTTGACACTGCGGAAGCTGCTGCCAGCGCTGTATTACCGTTTTCGCGACGGGCAGATTCCACCAGACGCGCGCATCATTGCCGCGGCTCGCTCCAACCTCAGCAATGAGGATTACCGCGGGCGAGCTACCAAGGCGTTGCAAGAGCACGTCGCCAGCGAAGACCTCGACACGGAGGTCGCCAACCGGTTCTGCACGCGGCTTTGCTACGCGCGGCTGGATGCGACTGATCCTAACGGCAACTGGGACGCGCTCGTGCATCTGCTCGATGCGGAGCGGGTACGCGTGTTCTACCTCGCGACATCGCCCGAACTGTACGGCCCGATCTGCCGCAACATCGGCGCGCATGACCTGGCGACGAAGAACTCGCGCGTAGTATTGGAAAAGCCGATCGGCCACGACCTGCCCTCGGCACGCGAGATCAACGATCAGGTCGGCGCGGTGTTCACCGAACCGCAGATCTTCCGCATCGATCACTACCTGGGCAAGGAAACGGTGCAGAACCTGCTCGCGCTGCGCTTCGCCAACACGATCTTCGAGCGGCTTTGGAACACCGACGTCATCGACCATGTCCAGATCACGGTGGCCGAGACGGTCGGCGTAGAGCAGCGCGGCGGCTACTACGACGGCGCGGGTGCGCTGCGCGACATGGTGCAGAACCACATGCTGCAACTGCTGTGCCTGATCGCGATGGAACCGCCGCTGTCGCTCGACGCCGACCGGGTGCGCGACGAGAAACTGAAGGTGCTGCGTGCGCTGCGTCCGATCGAGCCGCACGAAATGCCGATGCTGACCGTGCGCGGCCAGTACACCCAGGGTGCGATCGACGGCCAGCCGGTGCCCGGCTACATCGCGGAGCTCGACGGCAAGGAGAGCAGTACGACGGAAACCTTCGTCGCGCTGAAGGCGGAGGTGCGCACCTGGCGGTGGGCGAACGTGCCGTTCTATCTGCGCAGCGGCAAGCGCCTGCCGCAGAAGGTTTCCGAGATCGTCATCCAGTACCGCGCGCCGCCGTTCTCGATCTTCCCGCCCGACGCCGCGCAATGGTCGCCCAACAAACTGATCATCCGGCTGCAGCCGGAGGAGGGC
>DATMND010000502.1:0-10001 GCA_035569235.1 Acetobacteraceae bacterium
CCCGACTGCGCAGCTTTGCCTACAATATCCTGCGCCGCAATCAGAACTCAACGTTCAGCCAGGATAGATATGCCGCCGCTCTCGCCGGACTCGACGAACTGTTCAAGTGGAGCGTTAGTTGAGAGCGTTGAACTGCCCTGAGCAGCAAGGCAAGGTACTGTCCTTTATATTGCTTCTCCAGATGGTCCCGAATCCAGAACAGAAAGCCGGTCATGCGCTAGGTACCTTCGAGGTTCTCTCCGACTTACTCGACGGCCACTATTCCTGAGGGCTTGTTACTCTGCATTGATCTCGATCAACAGCAGAACGAAAGATGTTGCCTACCCCGAGTAGCGGATCGGGAGTCGACTCGACCCAACTCGGGATCGGTGCGGCGGTCATGTTTACTCGGGCCAGACCCCCGGGAGTGATGTCTACGACGAGGCCGGGAGAGGCGACTTTCCCATAAGCGCAACGATATCGACTGATCAGTTCCGGCCGGAGCGATAGGTTACGTGGCACGCGGCGCAGGCCAGCAGCGTGCCGCGGTAGGCCCGCATGAAGTCCGCCTGATTGCCGCTGGCGGCCGCCTTCGCCATGACCTGCGCGGCCTCGCCGAGTTTGGCGGCGGCCTTCTCGAAGCCGGCGCGATCCGACCAGACGGCAGGGCGCGCCTCGGAGCCGTGGCCGTCTGTTCCGGGCGGAAACTGATCGACGATGTCCTTCGACCACGCCGCGATCGCCTCGCCGGTGGCCGCGAACTGCCTGATGTCGTCGTTCACGATGATCGCCTGGGTGATGGCGGCAAGCTGCGCGGACTGCGCCTCCATGCCGGCCTTGCGCGCGACGATCAGGTCCTGGGGCGCGTCCGCCAGCGCGCCATGAAGGCCGCCGGTCAGCAGAAGCAACACGCTCAGCAGTCGCCGGTTCATGCGGGAGGCCTAACCGCGGCGTTTGGTATGCAGCACGCCGGCGCGTTCCAGAGCCGCGATCTCATCCGTCGTGTAGCCGTGCTGCGCCAGCACGTCGGTGCCGTCCTGCGCGAACTTCGGCGGCGGCCGGCGCGTGCCGCCCGGCGTGCGGGACAGCTTGATCGGTGTGCCGATGCCGCGATACCAGTCGAGCTCGGTGACCATTTCTCGGTGTTCGGTGTGCGGCGCGGCGGTCGCTTCGTCCACCGGCAGCACAGGACCCGCCGGCACGCCGTTGCGGATCAGCCGCAGCGCCAGTTCGTTGCCGTCAACCTCGGCGAACGCAGCCGCCAGAACCTCGGTCAGTGCGGCGCGGTTGACGTTGCGCTTGCCGTTGTCGGCAAACCGCGGATCGTCCGCCAGCTCCGGACGGCCGATGATTTCCGCCAGCCTGCGGAACTGACCGTTGTTGCCGCTGGCGATGAAGATGCTGCAGGTCCGCGTCGGAAACTTGTCATACGGCACCAGATTCGGGTGCGGATTGCCGGTGCCGGCGGGCTGCTTCCCATTGAGGAAGAAGTTCGCCGCCTGCGGATGCAACAGCGACAGTCCGCAGTCGTACAGCGCCATGTCGAGAAACTGCCCGTATCCGGAACGCCCGCGCTCATGCACCGCCATCAGGATGCCGATCGTCGCATAGAGCCCGGTACCCATATCGACGATCGCTGTGCCGAGGCGCATCGGACCGGTGGTGGCGTCGCCGTTCACGCTCATCAGGCCGGTCATCGCCTGAAGGATCGCGTCATAGCCAGGCAAGCCGCCGAGCGGTCCGTCGGGACCGAAACCGGAAATGCGGCAATGGATCAGCCGTGGGAAACGCCGGGAAAGTTGGTCGTAGCCGATGTCCCATTTTTCCATCGAGCCCGGCTTGAAGTTCTCGATCAGGATGTCGGCGCCGTCGAGCAGACGCAGCAGAACCTTCTGGCCTTCGGGCTTGCTGATGTCGAGCGCGATGGCGCGCTTGTTCCGGTTGATGCCGATGAAGTAGCTGGCGTCGTCGTCGTGGAACGGCGGGCCCCAGTCGCGCACCTCGTCGCCTTGCGGCGGCTCGATCTTGATCACGTCGGCGCCGTGGTCGGACAGAATCATCGTGCAATAGGGGCCGCCGAGCACGCGCGTCAGGTCAACCACCTTCAGCCCGGCCAATGCGCCGGGGGACCTTGCCAAGCCCTTTCCGGCGGCCGCCGGTCTACGCGCTCCGTCCATCGGACTGCCTGCTCCCTATGTCCACCGCAATTCAGCATGCGGTGTCGGGCGGCGCCAGACCGGCCAACTATGCGTCCTGCTTCAGCACCTCGCCCGCGAGGTACAGACTGCCGCAGATCAGCACGCGCGCCGGCCCCGCACTGCTTGGCAGCGCGTGCAGCGCATCGGCCACATAGGGGCCTGGCCGCGCGATACCGCCTGAAGCTTCGACGATCGCCTCGACGGGGCGCGCGTCGTGCTGGCCCGGCTCCGCCACGGCCCACAGTGTGGTTGCAAGTGAAACCAACGGGCGCAGGAATTCAGTCGCATCCTTCGCCAGCTTCATGCCGACGATGAGATGCACCGGCCGATCCGCCCAGGACCGCAGATGCTCGGCAAGTGCAATGCCGGCGCCAGGGTTGTGTCCGCCATCCAGCCAGAGCTCCCAGTCGGTCGGCAGCAGCGCGGCGAGCCGTCCGTGCAGGCGCTGCAGCCGGGCCGGCCACTCTGCTGTCGCGATTCCGCGGCCGAACGCTGCGTCCGGCAAGCCAAGGGCGGCGGCGCGCAACGCAGCGATCGCAATGCCCGCGTTGTCGAGCTGGAACGCACCCGACAGCGACGGCGGTGGCAGAGCAAGCTCGCCGCCTGCATCGCCGTAGCGGAAGCCGCGAATCTCCGGATTCACGCGCCAGTCGCGGTCGCGCAATCGAACCGGCGCGCCAACATGTGTGGCCGCGGCCAGCAGCACCTCCGCCACCTCCGGCGGCTGCGCGCCTATCGCCACCGGCACGCCTGGTTTCAAAATTCCTGCCTTCTCGGCGGCGATGATTTCCAGCGTCTCACCCAGCAGTTCGCGATGATCCAGCGAGATCGAGGTGATCGCGCAGGCGGCAGGGTTGGCGATCACGTTGGTCGCATCGCCCCTGCCGCCCAGCCCAACTTCCAGCACGCATAGCTCGGCTGCCGTCTGCGCAAACAGATGAAAAGCGACGGCGGTGATCACCTCGAACACGGTGATCGGCGCGCCAGCGTTCACCCGTTCGATTTCCTCCAACGCGTTCGTCAACGCATCGTCGGACACCAGCTTGCCGGCGATGCGGATGCGCTCGTTGAACCGCACGAGGTGGGGCGAGGTGTAGACGTGCACGCGCAGCCCTGCCGCCTCGCCCATCGCGCGCAGGAACGCGCAGGTGCTGCCCTTGCCGTTCGTACCCGCGACGTGGATGACCGGTGGCAGGCGCTGCTCCGGGTGGCCCAGCTTGGCCAGCAGGTCCTGCAGCCGGTCCAGGCTGAGATCGATGAGACGCGGATGCAGGCCATGCAGCCGCGCGACGATGCCCTCGATGCGGCCGGTCATCGGCGGCAAACATTGCCTCTCCGCCCCGGGGGGCGGAGAGGGCAGGGTGACGTGGGGGATGCCACGTTCGGAACCCCCACCTCACCCCAACCCTCTCCGCCCCCAAGGGCGGAGAGGGGGTTTGGACGCTGCGCCATCACGCCGCCGCCGCGGCTATTTCCTTCACGCGCAGCAGCGAAATCACCCGTGCGAGTGTTGCCTTCAGCTCCGTACGCTTCACCACCATGTCGACGATGCCATGCTCGTGCAGGTACTCAGCGCGCTGAAAGCCCTCCGGTAGTTTTTCCCGGACCGTCTGCTCGATCACGCGCGCACCGGCGAAGCCGATCAGCGCGCCGGGTTCGGCAATCTGAATGTCGCCGAGCATGGGAAAGCTTGCCGTCACGCCGCCTGTGGTGGGATCGGTCAGCACGACGATGTAGGGGACCCCCGCCTCCTTCACCAGTCGCGTGGCGATAACGGTGCGCGGCATCTGCATCAGACTGATCGCGCCTTCCTGCATGCGCGCGCCCCCGGAAGCGGTGAACACGATCAGTGGCGCATCCTGCAGCACTGCCAGCCGCGCCGCCGCGAGAAACCCCTCACCCACAGCAGCCCCCATCGACCCGGCAATGAACTCGAACTCCATCGCCGCGACGACAGCCTGGCGTCCCTCGATCCTGCCATGCCCGACCACGATCGCGTCATCGAGATGGGTCTTGTCGCGCGCCTCTTTCAGCCGCTCCGTATAGCGCTTGGTGTCGCGAAACCGCAGCGGGTCGAGCGGCACCTTCGGCAATTCGATGCGCGTGAAACTGCCTTGATCGAATGTCCAGCCCAGACGCTCGACGGCGCCGACACGCATATGGTGACCGCAATGCGGGCAGACCTTCAGGTTCGCGATCAGGTCGCGATGGAAGATCATCTGCTGGCAGGCCGGGCATTGGTGCCAGAGATTCTCCGGCACCTCGCGCCGCGCGAACAGCGTGCGGATCTTCGGTCGGACGAATTCGGTGAGCCAGCTCATGCGTGCACTCGCGCGCCGCGCACGCCGGCGGCAAGTTCGCGCACCTGGTCGAGCACCGCGCCTACCAGCTCCGGCTTGCCCAAATTCGCCTCGATGGTGCTGCACACCGCCGATCCCACCACCGCCGCATCGGCGACGCGGACCGCCTCGGCGGCCTGCGCCGGCGAGCGCACGCCGAAGCCCACCGCGATCGGCAGATTGGACACGCGGCGGATGCGCGGGATCGCCTCTGCCAGATGTTCGGCCGTGGTGCTGCGCGTGCCGGTGATGCCGGTGATGCTAACGTAGTAGACGAAGCCCGAGCTGCCGTTCAGCACCAGCGGGAGCCGCCGGTCGCCGGTGGTGGGAGCGACAAGGCGGATGATGTCGATGCCGTGCGCGGTGGCCTGCGGCACCAGCATGTCGGCCTCCTCGGTGGGGAGGTCGACCATGATCAGCCCATCGACCCCGGCCACCGCCGCATCGACGCAGAAACGTTCGGCGCCATATGACAGGACCGGGTTCAGGTAGCCCATCAGGATGATCGGCGTCGCATCGTCCTCGCGGCGGAAGTCGCGCACCATCGTCAGTACATGCCGGACCTTCACGCCTGCCTTCAGCGCGCGCTTGCCGGCCGCCTGGACGATCGGGCCGTCGGCCATCGGATCGGTGAACGGAATGCCGACCTCGATCAGGTCGGCGCCCGCGCCGGGCATGCCACGGAGCAGTGCCATCGAGGTGGAAGCATCGGGATCCCATGCCTCCACGAACGGGATCAGCGCGCCACGGCCTTCGCGTTTCAGAGCGGCGAAGCGAGCAACGATGCGGGTCACAGCTTCACCCCTAGACGTTCGGCGACGGTGAAGATGTCCTTGTCGCCACGGCCACAGAGATTCATCAGGATGATTTCGTCCTTCTCCATCGTCGGCGCCCACTTCGTCACATGCGCCAGCGCATGCGCAGGCTCCAGCGCTGGAATAATGCCCTCGGTCCGCGTGCAGAGCTGGAACGCGGCCAACGCCTCCTCGTCCGTCGCCGACACGTATTCCACCCGCTTGATGTCGTGCAGCCAGGAATGCTCAGGCCCGATCCCCGGATAATCCAGCCCGGCGCTGATCGAATGCGCCTCGATGATCTGTCCATCGTCGTCCTGCAGCAGATACGTGCGGTTGCCGTGCAGCACGCCAGGCCTGCCGCCGGTCAGGCTCGCCGCGTGCTCGCCTGTCTCGATTCCGTGCCCGCCCGCTTCCACGCCGATCAGCCGCACCGACGGATCATCCAGGAACGGATGGAACAGCCCCATCGCATTCGATCCGCCGCCGATGCACGCAACCGCCGCATCCGGCAGCCGGCCCTCAGCCTCGCGCAACTGCGCCTTCGCCTCCTCGCCGATCACCGATTGGAAGTCGCGCACCATCATCGGATAGGGATGCGGGCCAGCGACCGTGCCGATCAGGTAATAGGTATCCTCCACATTGGCGACCCAGTCGCGCAGCGCCTCGTTCATCGCGTCCTTCAACGTGGATGCCCCCGAGGTGACCGGCTTCACCTCCGCCCCCAGCAGCTTCATGCGGAACACGTTGGGCGCCTGCCGTTCGACGTCGGTCGCGCCCATGTAAACGGTGCACGGAAGGCCGAACAGCGCGCACATCGTTGCCGTCGCGACACCGTGCTGGCCGGCACCGGTCTCGGCGATGATCCGCGTCTTGCCCATCCGTTTGGCCAGCAAGATCTGGCCCATGCAGTTGTTGGCCTTGTGGCTGCCAGTGTGGTTCAGCTCGTCGCGCTTGAAGTAGACTTTTGCGCCGCCGAGATGCCGGGTCAGGCGCTCGGCGAACCACAGCGCGCTGGGGCGCCCCACATAGTTCTTCAGGTAGGCGTCCAGCTCCGTCTGGAATGCCGGATCGGCGCGCGCGGCCAGATAGGCCTGCTCCACCTCCAAGATCAGCGGCATCAGCGTCTCGGCCACGAAACGGCCGCCGAATTCGCCGAACCGGCCTCGTCCGTCCGGGCCGTTGCGCAGGCTGTTCACGCCGAAAGGCTGGTTCACGTTGGGCGGTCTCCTTTCGCCGGGTCATAGCGCAGGCGGGGACCGGGGTCACGGGTCGGGCGGGAGGCGGTCAGCCCGCCCAATCGCGCAGCAACGGGTTTACCACGGTGAAGCCGACAAAGCGGCTGAAATCCCGGTCCGCGGACCACAACTCACGCACACCATGGTCCCGGCACAGCGCGGCGATCCGCGCGTCGTGGACCCGCGGCCCCGCAACGCGACCCGCAACGAGCAGCGCGCGCAAGGCCGACCAGTACGTCGCCGATTCGGCCAGCAGCGTGAGCGTCGGCGATGCCTGCCAGGCATCGACCTGATCGAGGCCACGGGCCAGCGGCGTGGGCGGCGCATAAATTCGCGGATGCGTGACGATGGCAAGGAATTCGTGCAGACACGGCCAAGGGATTGCCCAACCTGCCGGTCCTTCCGCAAGCTCCGCCACGCGATGGAAGGCGGCGGTGTGAAAGGGGGAATCCTCGCGATGCGCGTAGACGAGAATGTTGGTATCGACGGCGATCACGCACCGTGATCCTCGTACGCCGCGTCACGCAAGCGGTCCCAGGGCGCGTCCCGGAACTCCGGCTGCAGGCCGTGGCCCTTGAAGCTTGCCCGGCGCAGCTTGAACGGTGTACCCGATCTTGTGTCGGCAATGACGCGGTGCAGTCCGCGTTCGATCAGAGTGCGCAGCGTGACGCCTTGGCGCGTCGCGAGTTTGCGGACTTCGCGTAGCAGGGGGTCGGAGATTTCAACGGTCGTTTTCATGGTGCACAGCAGTATGGGTGTTGTGATATAGGTACCCATATCGAAAAACCGAGGGGCCGGCAATTCACGCTTTGGTCGGTCACCAGAGCCTGTCGCGCAGGAGCGGCGTTGGTCCCCGCGGGGTACAGGACGGATTGGCCGTGTCGCGAGCGGCAATCCGATTAAAATGCCACCGACCCTCGGCCCGCCGCCTTTTACCGCATCGCTACTGACACCGTGATGTCAGGATTGCCGGTTCAAACATGACTACCGCCTGCTTGCCGCCCCATGGCGGCTGCAAGCATCTTGGCGCGCCTCCAACGATGCAGAATTCAAGACTTCCGCAGCAAGACCAGTTAGGCTGCATGGATGCAAGCTGAGCACATTGTTCAGATCATTGCCGATTGGGCGAAGGCACAGCCGACAATTCAGGCCGTGGCTCTCGTTGGTTCACACGCACGCGGATCGGCGGGTGCGGACTCTGACATTGACCTTGTGCTGATCGTGACCAATCCGCGCGCGTTCCGGGATGAAACGGCATGGCTCGACACAATTGGCTGGAACGCCGTGGGTGCTCGACCGCGGAAGTGGCAGGATGAGGATTACGGAGCACTCTGGTCACGCCGCTTGTGGCTCGAAACGAACCACGGCGAGATTGAATTCGGTTTCGCCTCGCCCTCATGGGATGACGTGAACCCACTCGACCCGGGAACCCGCAGCGTGATCGCTGACGGGTGCCGCATCCTTCACGATCCAAGAAAGATACTAAGCCGTCTATGTGATGCCGTAAGCGGGCCGGGATGTTGCTAAACTTGCTGCATAACTCAAGAGTTTCGGATTTTCCGGAAGGTAAGGCCGCAACAAGAGCGAAGTGACCTCGCCGCGTCGCGCGAGACAGTCTGCCTGGAGGTTTTCGTCGACGGCGAATCTGCTACGCTTTCCACGCGGTTCCGCCCACATGCAGCGATGCTGATGATGACGGCGACCAGCGGCGGCTGACGGCAAAACGGGAGACGGCGATGAAGGTCTCGCCCGCGATGGCGGGTTTCGTGATCGCGGGCACGCTCGCCTATCTCGCGCTCGCCGCTTTCGGCGCCGGTGGAATCGACGCCTTCCTCGCCCGCCCGCAATTCGTGGCGCTCGCGCTCATCACCCTCACGCTCTCGGCCACGGCGCTCTTCACCCAGGGCGGCATCAGGAGCGGTGAGCGCGAGGATCGCGGCAACCGCTGGGTGCTCGCGGCCTTCGCGGTACTCGGCCTACTCGACGGCTATCTTCCCGCCTACGCCGACCGCATCGGCTTCTGGATACTCGACGACGATCCGCTCCGCTGGTTCGGCGTGGTGGTCTTCGCCGCCGGCGGCGCTTTGCGCATATGGCCGGTCTTCGTCCTCGGCCATCGATTCAGCGGTCTGGTCGCAATCCAGCCCGGACATGCGCTCGTCACCACTGGCGTCTATAGCATGATCCGCCACCCGAGTTATCTCGGCCTCCTGGTGAACATGCTCGGTTGGGCGCTCGCTTTCCGCTCCGGCGTCGGCATCCTGCTCGCAGCCCTTGTGCTCGTGCCGCTACTTGCCCGCATCGCCTCGGAAGAGGCGCTGCTGCGGGTGCACTTCGGCACCGAGTATGAAGCCTATCGCGCCCACACGTGGCGGTTGGTCCCATTCGTTTACTGACGAGATCAGCTCGTCGCTTGGGTCCGCGCTGCGGAAGTCCGTTGCGAATGCTCGCCCCTCACCCGAGCACGCTTCGTTTGTGCGCCGCACAATTCAAAGTTGTGTGGATGGGGTAGATTGTATCGCAACTTCACCCCTATGATCAAGCGCCCTTCGTCCCGACCCGTGCCAAACCCCGAGCAGGAGCCAGACCGTTGACGCTTGCCGCCGACATCGCGCACCCCAGGCACAGGAATTGGAAGACCCAGGCCGCGGAGGCGCTCGCCGGCACCGGCGTCCACGCATCGCGTCCAGTGCATGCCAACCTCACCGCACCCGCTCTGGTTGCCGAGGCGGTGCGCCGCGACGAAGGCAGACTGTCGGTCGATGGCGCCTTGGTGGTGACCACCGGAATGCACACCGGTCGCTCGGCGCAGGACAAGTTCGTGGTGGACGAACCAACCATCACCGGCGACGTCTGGTGGGGAAAGGTCAATCAGCGGCTGGCGCCCGAGAAATTCACTGTGCTGAAGGGGCGCGTGCAGGCCTATCTGCAGGGCCAGGAACTGTTCACCCAGGACCTCTATGCTGGCGCGGATCCCGCCCATCGGATGCGCGTGCGTCTGGTCACCACGGGCGCCTGGCAGGCGCTGTTCTCGCGCAACATCTTTATCCGCCCGCTACCTGACGAGCTCGCGGATTTCCACCCGGACTACGTCATCCTGCATGCGCCGCATTTTCAGGCCGACCCGGAGATCGACGGGGTCCGCAGCGGGACCGCCATCGCGTTATCGCTGGAGCAGCGCAGCATCGTCATCGTGGGCAGCGAGTACGCCGGCGAGATCAAGAAGTCGATCTTCACCGTCATGAACTGGATCCTGCCGGAGCGCGGCGTGCTGCCGATGCATTGCAGCGCCAATATCGGCGGCGATGGCGACGTGGCGCTGTTCTTCGGCCTGTCCGGCACCGGCAAGACCACGCTGTCCTCCGATCCGCATCGCAGGCTGATCGGCGACGATGAGCATGGCTGGGGCGATGACGGCGTGTTCAACTTCGAGGGCGGCTGCTACGCCAAGGT
>DATMND010000503.1:0-3658 GCA_035569235.1 Acetobacteraceae bacterium
GTGCCGGCCTGCCCATCCGGTCCGGTGCCGGTGAGCGCCAGGTTGCGCGGCACGACGATGACGCGCGAGTGCAGCGGCAATGCGAACTCCATCGTGCGGGCATAGACGATGCCGCCGTCCTGCGAGCGCAGGATGAACGACGTGCAGGCGAGGGCGCCCTGCAAGGGGAGTGCCAGCGCGGCGAGCGCAGCAATCGCGAACGACAGCCGCCGGGCGAGCAATGTCATCATGCGGAGACCTCGTTATTGCGGCGTTACTGCACAGTTATTTGTATTGTTATGGGTATGCTTGCAGCGACAATGCAGAACGCAATAGGCGTGCGGCGCGCCGACTGTCAACGACCGGTCAGAGAACCACCGGTGCGACGCCGAACAGCCACGGATGCAGATACAGCAACACGGCCCATGCGACCACGCCGATCAGCAGTGTCGGCCAGCCGATCTCGCGCGGTACGAAGCGGTTGCGGCCTTGCGCGATGGCGACGAACGGCACGATCGATGTCGCTGCCGACAGCGCCTGCCAGCTCGCCGGATCGCGCGCCGCAAGCTTGGTGTCGATCGACGGCATGCCGGCGAGCGCGGTCACCAGGAACGTGCCGAAGAACACGATCGCCGCGGTGTCGCCGTTACCGACGATGTGCACCGCAGCCCACAGCGCGAACGACCAGAGCATCGGATGGCGCGTGACGCGCTGCATGCCGCGCGGCGGTTCTACGGTCGACGGCGCGCCGCTGACCATCGTGGGATTGCGCCGGCTCAGCGAGGCGACGAACAGCAGGAATGCGGGCAGCATCACCGCGACCAGTACCCAGCGCAGCCAATCCGGCGCAGACCACAGCGGCGTCGTGTCCGACACGCTCCACGCGCGCACCAGGAACACGATGGCAAGAATCGAGAGTAGCGAGAACAGCCCGCGGAGCGGCTGCTCGCCGATGCGCGCGACCAGCGCGTCGCGCAAGCGCGTGCCGGCGATCCCGAAGTGGATGCCGAGCCAGACGAGGGCGGCGAAGATGAGCAGGCTCACGGGCCTGGGCTCCGTCAGCCGACCGCAACCTGGAAAATGCGCATGTAGTTGCCGCCGACGATCTTGCCCGTTTCTTCGGGGCTGAAGCCGCCACGCAGCATCGCCGCGACCAACTGCACCCATTGCGCGTAGTCCTGCACACTGCCAGGCGAAATCTGCTGGTCGGTGCCGATGCTGACATGGTCGACGCCGACGACATCGACCATCTCCTTCATCCCGTCGACATATTTGTCCAGGCTCGGGAAGAAGTGCCAGACGCCGACCGAGCCGCCGGTCTCCGCGACGATCCGCGCGTGGTCGGTACTGACCTGGCGCCCTTTCAGCGGGGTCGGACCCATCGCTTGCGAATTGGCGATCGCGGTGTGCGACAGCAACAGGGGTTTCGTGGCGACCTTGGCCGCCTGCTTCACCGTGTCTTCAGTGGCGTGCGCAACATCACAAACGACCCCGAGCCGGTGACACGCCTGGATCGCCTCGGCGCCGAACGGGGTAAGCCCGTTGTGAGTGACCGTACCAAGCTGAAAATCGCCGATGTCATTCGGTGTGAAGTGCACAAGCTGCGCGTGCCGGACGCCGCGCTGGTGCGCCTCTTCGAGCCGTTCGAACTTTCGCTCCAGGAAGTCGAACCCTTCGATGTCCATGACGATGACCGGCTGCCCGGCGGCATGCGCCGCAGCGATATCCTGAGCGGTCAGGGCGCGGCGCAGGCCGTGACTTGCCACCATCGCATCGACCCAGGCGAGGCGGTCGAGATGGTACTGATAAAGCTCGCCCGGCGCAGGCGCGCGCAGTGCACCGGGCACGCCGGCCGGCGTCCTGCCGAGCAGGGGAGCATCCGGTACGTCGGCGAGGCAGGCGACCGCAAGCGATCCCGCACGCATGCCCTTCGCGAGATCGTCGTTGGGCGGCGCCTTGGAGATGATCCCGGTCGTCCCGCCGTGCGTGTGCACATCGACGGAGACGGACTTGCGCAGGACGTCAAGTGCGGCCGACGTGGTCGCGGCTGTTTGCGCCGCGGCTGTCGAACCGCGCGGTGCGATGCCGCCAGCGAGCATCGTGCTGACCGACGTCACGATCGAGCCCCAGATCCATTGCCGGCGAGTCAGCGCGTGACAGCAACCGCAGCAGTTCATGTCGTTTCCTCCGACGCTTTCATTGGCCTTTTGTTTTGCGGAGCGCGGCAAACCACGTCAGCCGATCTTCGACGCCAGCCGGCGGCCGGTCAATCGGGATGCCATGGCGGGCTACGGTGGCTCCCATCGGTTTGTCGAAGAGCGCGGCCACGTGCATAGATGACCGCTCACGCGCATCCTCGATGCGATATGAGACGGGAAGAGAAGATGCAGTACACACCTCCGCCGCACGTCACGCAGCACTGGCAGCTCAGCAAGCCATCCGCCAAAGGGCGCCGCGGCATGGTGGTGTCGCAGGCGAAGGGCGCAGCCGAAGCGGGCGTTGCGGTGCTGGACGCCGGGGGCAATGCGATCGACGCCGCGGTGGCGACGGCGCTTGCCCTTGCGACGCACGAGCCGTGGAACTCCGGCCTGGGCGGCATCGGCTTTGCGCTGGTGCATCGTGCCGGTCAGCAGCGCGCCGAGGTGGTGGATTTCGGCCCGCGCGCGCCGGCCGCGGCGGACCCTGCGCGCTACCGGCTGACCGGGCGCATGACGACCGACCTGTTCGCCTGGCCGGAGGTAGAGGGCGACATCAACATCCACGGCCCGCTGTCGGTTGCGATTCCGTCCTCGGTCGCCGGCTACGATTACATGCACCGGCAATGGGGGAAGCTGCCGCTGGCGGAGGTGATTGCGCCGGCCATCGCACTGGCGAAGCGCGGACTGCCACAGGACTGGTACACCGCGCTGAAGGTCGCCACGTCCGCTACGGCGATCCGGCTGTATCCGACGACGGCGAGCGTCTATCTGCCGAACGGGTTGCCGCCGGCGCCGCCCTACCAGGGCAAGCCCGGCTTCTTCCGTCAGGGCAACCTGCCCGAGACGCTGGAGCGCCTGTCCAAAGCCGGGCTGCGCGACTTCTACGAGGGCGAGATCGCCGCCTCGGTCGCCGCCGACATCAAGGCGCTCGGTGGCGTGGTGTCGCTGGACGACCTGCGCAACTGCCAAGCCCGCACCTGGGCGGCGGAAGAAGTGGGCTGGCGCGGCCGGACGCTGCAACTCACCGGCGGTCTGACCGCTGCGCCGACCTTGAAGCGTGTGCTGGAGGGCATGGCCGACG
Organism: Acetobacteraceae bacterium; assembly: GCA_035569235.1. Classification (GTDB taxonomy): domain Bacteria; phylum Pseudomonadota; class Alphaproteobacteria; order Acetobacterales; family Acetobacteraceae; genus JAMXLO01. The sequence continues at coordinate 3,259 of DATMND010000503.1, forward strand.
CACCCTATGGTGGCGCCGCGCCGTCGCCCGCGTGGTACCGCGCGCTCGCCCGGATGATGAAGGCGGCCTATGCCGAACGCCTTGCCGGCCTTGGCGAATCCGAACCGTTGGCTGCCGAAAGCTGCACTACACATCTGACGACGTGCGACGCTGAGGGCAACACGGTGGCAATGACCACCACGCTGATGTCCTCGTTCGGCAGCCGTGTGCTGCTGCCGCAATCGGGCGTGCTGCTGAACAACGGCATGATGTGGTTCGACCCGCGGCCCGGCAGGCCGAACTCGATCGCTCCGGGCAAGCGTCCGCTGTGCAACATGCTGCCGATCATGCTGACCGAGAACGGCCGGCCGTTCGTGGCCGGGGGCGCCTCGGGCGGGCGGCGCATCATGGCGGCGGTGTT
>DATMND010000504.1:0-46634 GCA_035569235.1 Acetobacteraceae bacterium
GGATCGTAGTAACCGAGCAGCAGGTTGGCGTCGGTCACGGTCGGTTCTGTGCCGCCGCGCGCGTAGCACGCCGGTCCCGGATCGGCGCCCGACGAATGCGGACCGACGCGCAGCAGTCCCACCTCGTCGATCGACGCGATCGAGCCACCGCCGGCGCCGATCTCGATCATGTCGATGACGGGCGCCTTGATCGGCAGGCCGGAGCCCATCTTGAACCGGTGCACGCGCGCCGCTTCCATCATCGGCGCGATCTCGGCACGGCCGTCCTCGATCAGGCACGCCTTCGCGGTGGTGCCGCCCATGTCGAACGAAATGACATCGGCCTTGCCCGCCGCGGCGCCGAAGAATGCCGTGGCGAGCCCCCCACCTGCCGGGCCGCTTTCCAGCATGCGGATCGGGAAGGCGCGCGCGGCCTCGGCCGACAGCAGACCGCCGGCGGAATGCATAAAGCGCAGTTCGCCGCGAAATCCGCGCGCGCGCAGTTCGCGCTCCAGTTTGGCGATGTAGCGGCCCATCAGCGGCTGCACGTAGGCGTTCGCGCAGGTCGTGTTGCAGCGCTGGTATTCCCACAATTCAGCCACCACGTCGGACGAGATCGAGACGGCCATGGCGGGAGACGCGGCGCGCGCGATCGCGGCGGCCTCGCGTTCATGCGCCGGATTACGGTAGGCGTGGAGGAAGCAGATCGCGATCGCCTCGGCCCCGTCCGCCACAAGCCGCTGCGCCACGGCGTGAACGTCGTCGGCATTGAGCGGCGTGACTACGTTGCCGTCGCGATCCATCCGCTCTGTGACTTCAAGACGATGGCGGCGCGGCACCAGCGGATCGGGAAACTGCAGGAACAAATCGTAGATGTCGTAGCGTTGTTCCGTGCCCATCTCGAGAATGTCGCGGAAGCCGCGCGTAGTGATCAGGCCGAGGCGCGCGCCGCTGCGCTCGATGAGCGCGTTGGTGACCAGTGTGGTGCCGTGCACCAGGTCGCCGATGTCGCCGAGTGTGAGCCGCGCGGCGCGCAGCAGTTCGGTGAGGCCCTCGAGCGCGCCGACCGATGGGTCGGCGGGCGTCGTCAGGCATTTGTGCAGACGGATGTCGTTGCGCTCTGTGTCCAGCAGGACGAAGTCGGTGAAGGTGCCGCCGATGTCGAAGCCGATGCGGTAGCGGCTGGCGGCAGAGATCATGCTGGCATCCTTGTTCGCGGCGGCCCCTGGATTGTGCGCTGCGGTGACAGGGGCCTCAAGCCTTGGACCGCATTGGGTGTTGTTCATGCGGCGGGAAGCGGCGTTGATTTCACCACAGTCGACCCGCCCGCGCGCGGGCACCTCGATGGCGTAAAAATGGTGCTGTGGCGGGCCGGCTCGTCACAGGCTCTCGATGGGCGATCGTGTCGAGGCTGAGTACTTCCCCGGTGGCGTCCGACTCGGCGACACAGCCCGGGAGGGGCGCCTGTCCTGGCCTGCGGGCGACAGGCGCCGCACCTCGCGCCGTGCTCGCTCTGTTCGACGCATCGCCAGCAACCAACGTGACGCGGTGAACGCTGACAGCCGTTCCCGGCTTGCCGAAAGGGTGACGGTGGCAATAGGCCATAACCGAAATGTTCGTGCGGATGGCGAGTGCACTTATTCGACGCGGAGGGCAGCGGAGAGCCGCCAAGTGCGGCGGAGTGGGTCAGGTGCGAAAGGATTCCTCCGCGGCCCTCAGCGGCTCTCCGGTGCCCTCCGCGTTGAATTACGGCAGAGCGTGCTGCACAAACCGTGCGTGCATGACACACCGCAGACGGAGCCCCCATGGACCCGATCAAACGACCTGCCCGTTACAAGGAAATGACCGACCCGCAGGCGCGGCCACGCTACACCGGCATCCCGACATTCTTCCGCGCGGCCCCGACGGAATCGCTGGCCGACGCCGATATCGGCGTGATCGGCGTCCCGTTCGACGGCGGCGTGACCAACCGCACCGGCGCCCGCCACGGCCCGCGCGCGGTGCGCGACCAGTCTTCGCTGCTGCGCCGGCTGCATCCGACCACCCGCCTGGCACCGTTTGACGTGGCGCGCGTGCGCGACCTCGGCGACTGCTGGATCGAGCAGCCGTTCGCCCTGGAAGGCGCACTCGAGGAGATCGCCGGCTTCTATGGCACGGTCATTGCCGCCGGCGTCGTGCCGCTGTCGGTCGGCGGTGACCATTCGATCAGCCTGCCAATCCTGCGGGCGGTGGCGGCGCACCGCCCGGTCGGCATGGTGCATATCGACGCGCACTGCGACACCGGCGACGACTATCTGGGCTCGCGGTTCCACCACGGCGCGCCGTTCCGCCGTGCGACCGATGAGGGCCTGCTCGATCCGAAGCGGGTGATCCAGATCGGCATCCGCGGCACCACCAACGATCCCGACATGTGGGGCTTTTCCACCCGCTCCGGCATGCGCGTGCTGCCGATGGAGGAGTTCCACGACAAGGGCTGGCGCTACGCTGCCGAGGAGGCGCGTCGCGTCGCCGGTGACGGCCCGACCTACCTGACCTTCGACATCGACAGCCTGGACCCGTCGCAGGCGCCCGGCACCGGGACGCCGGAAGCCGGCGGCATCACCGCGCTCGAAGCACTCCGACTGCTGCGCGGGCTGCGTGGTATTGACTTCGTCGGCGGGGATCTGGTCGAGGTTTCGCCGCCGTTCGACGTGGGCACAATCACGTCATTCAACGGCGCGTCCATACTGTTCGAGATTCTGTGCCTTCTGGTAGAGTCCTGGCAGGCGCGCAAGCGGGCCTGAAAGGCGAGGCACACACGGAAAAGGCCGTGGATCAGATTGTCACCGCCCGGGTGGACGTGCCAGGTCCGTGGCGGACATCGCGCCGGCGCCGCCGTCGGCTCGGACCCGTCATCGTCATCTCGCTCTGGCTGCACCTGACCGTGCTGCTCCTGCTGCTCGTCTCGGTGCGTTACGAGCGCAGGGAGGAGGAACTGCCGCCGCCATCGACGGTCGCGATGGTGTTCGAGGGCGGCAAGCCGGAAGGGCCGGCTTTGCCCAAGCCGCTGCTGGAGATCCCGGCCCCCGTTTCGCCGCCCGCGCCACCGCCCGCCCCCGCACCGGTGCCGCGCGCCACGGTCGAGCCGCCGAGGGCGCCGTCGCCACCCCAGGTCGCCGAACCTGCCCCGGTCCCGACTCCGGCGCTGCCATTGCCGCCGCTTCCCGTGCCCGCCCCGCCCCCGCCCCCGCCGCTCCCGCCGGTGGCAATGGCGGTGCCACGCCCGGTGCTCCCGCCACCCCGCACGCCGCCCGCACCATCGCCGTCACAGCGGCCCACCACCCCGGCCCCGTCGACAGCTTTCCCCGCGCCGATGAATTACTCGTTCAACCAGGCTCCGCTGTCCCGGCCGTCGCAACCACGCACCGCATCCCGCGGTCTGTCCACACTGGATTTCTCGCTCGCACCGCGCCAGGGGGCGACCGATACCTCGCCGTTCTCGCGCGTCGCCGGGGCGCATGTGGGTCCGGACTGGCGCAATGAACTGAGTGCCTGGGTGCGGGCGCACGCCTACTATCCGGAACAGGCGGCAATGAATGGCGAGGACGGCGACGTGATGGTGCGGGTCATCGCGAACCCGGATGGTCGTGTTACCGGGGTCGAACTGCGCAGCAAGTCGGGATCGGTATGGCTCGACATGGCGCTGGTGGCGCTGTTCCGCGATGCGCACCTGCCGCCGCTGCATGACGAGAATGAGCCGATCACCTTTGATTTCCTGATGCATTACATCCTGATACGCGGCCGGTGAGAGCCAGCGCCTCGCCCCAGGGGCGCAGGATGCTGGTGTTCCTATGGCTGACCGTTGGCCCGCTTGGTGGGTGCGTCTCGGCGCCGCAGCCGCCGGGAGTGCCGGTGGCAGGGAACGCGGTCATCTATGTCGTCGGCCGCGGCTGGCATACCGACATCGGCCTGCCTGTCGATGAGGTACACGCCCCGCTGGCGGCCCTGGAACGCGATTTCCCTGGCATCCGCTTCATGGTGTTCGGTTTTGGCGAACGCAACTACCTGATGACTCACGGCAACGGATCCGGCGAAATGCTGACCGCGTTGTTCCCCAGCAAGAGTGCCATCCTGATGACGGCGCTGGGTGCACAGCCGACCGAGGCATTTTCAGACGAGCAGGTGGTGGCGTTGCGAGTGACACAGGCCGGCGTCGATAGGCTGGCCGAACTCATCTGGCAGGCACTGGAGAAGACGCCGAACGGAGCGGCGCAAAAGCTCGGCGACGGCCCCTATGCTGGGAGCGTGTTCTACGCATCGGGGGAGACCTACGACGCATTCCACACGTGCAACACCTGGACCGCGCTGCTGCTGCGCGATGCCGGACTGCCGGTCGATCCGAGCGGCGTTCTGTTTGTCGGTCAGGTCATGCGACAGGCAGGGGCGATCGCGGCGGTGCAGGCCCGCCAGTACCAATAATCAGCACGGCGGCGCACTGCCGTTGGGGCAGACGACCGTCGAGCCGGGCGGCACCACGATCGTGGTATTGTTGTGCGGCGCCGGTGGATTGCTGCTGCTGAAGCTGAGGCACCCGCCGAGCAGGAGGGGCAGAAGCAGGGCCAACAGGCAACGGCGCATGGCAACCATCCTCGCGAGGTCGTGCAGCTTGGTCCGACTCGACCGTGCAGCAGTTGGCCACGCGCATCGTTGCCGGCCAAGCGCCGCCGCGTCACAACATTGTGCGTCTCAACGGGTCTCCACCCACACCCGCGGTGTGCCCGGCCCACGCAGCAGGTCGGGCGATGATGGCCCCAGCACGTTCCCCGGTTCGCCGCGCAGAATATCGCGCGGCAACGGCCTAGGCGCACCGCCGCAGGCAACGCCAGGCGCCCCCATCGGCACGCCGACATAGGCCTGGCCTGTCACGCCACGGGGCACGCCGGGTTGGCCGCCGAGGTCGAGCGACAACGGCAGCATCGGTCCCGCCGATGGTTCGGCTGGACAGTCCGCCGGCTGCGCGGCGGCCCCGAATGATGCAAGGACCAGCAGCAGCAAACCGGCGAGGATGATCCGAGCCGGAACAAGCGAATCATCTGACCCGCGGACCCCGATCCCTGTCGTCATCCCCGCGAAAGCGGGGACCCAGGCAGCACAGGCGCGGTGCTTGTCGCCTGGGTCCCCGCTTTCGCGGGGATGACGACAGTTGGCGGCAGCGTCAGCTTCAACTGACGCACCTATTTCACCTCGGGCCATGAGAAGCCAACGCATCGCGTCAGCATGCACCCCACCGGTTAATGCCTCGTTCGCGCGTGGACGGTCGAAAGCAGCGCCGGAATGAAGATCAGGCTCGCCATCAGCGTGCACGCGAGGCTGATCAGCAGCAGCCGGCCCATGCTGGCGGTGCCGGGATGCTCCGACAGCGCCAGCGAGCCGAACGCCGTCCCGGTGGTCAGCGCCGAGAACACAATCGCCCGCGCGGTCGCGGACCCGAGGACGGCATGCCGCCCCGCCCGCCAGTTCATCACGAAGTAGATGTTGAAGGACACCCCGACGCCCAACAGCAGCGGCAGCGCGATGATGTTCGCGAAGTTGAGCGGCAGGCGCAGCAAAACCGCCACTAGCAGCGTGAGCAGTGCCGAGAGCGTCAGCGGCGCCAGCACGAGGCAGACGTCCACGATCCGTCGCAACGCCAGGCACAGGATGACAGTAATCGACACCACAGCGATGAGCGCGGCCGCGCGAAACGCGTCGACGATGGTTTCGCTGGTGGCCTCGATGGTCACTGCCGAGCCGCCTGCGTCCGGTGCAACCGCGGTGACCTGATCGACGAATTCGCGCAGGCCTTTGCTGCCGCGCACCTGCGGGCCAGGCATCACCTGCAACCGCGCCCGTCCGTCCGGCAGCAGCCAGTCCCGCGATACGTCGGACGGGATCGAAGCCAGCCTCACCGGTTCGGCGCTCAGCGACGTGCGCAGGTGCTCGAGCTGATCCGGCAGGAATTGGGTGAGCACGGCATTCGTCGTGATCAGGATCGGATCGGGCGCAGCCATGAGCTGGTGGAGGTCGTTGGCGATCGCGTCCAGCGGATGGTCCTTCGGCAACTTCGCCAGCGCCGGATCGATCTGCGCCACGGCGGCCTTGGCGGCGAGCCGCACATCGTCCGGCTTGATCGGCGCCGGCGGTTCGTGCGCGGTCAGGGTCGGCGCGAGGATCGAATTCGCATCGGAGATGATCGCCAGCTTCGCCTGCTGGTCATCCGGCACGAAACTCTCGACATCGATCACCTTGGACACTGTGGACAGCTTCACCAGCTTCGGCTTCAGCGAAGCAGCGTCCGCCACGGTCGGCGCCAGGATGTCGATGCTGTACGGATTGGTGAGCGGGTCATCCATCAGGTCGAACAGCGTCTGCATCGCCTCGGTATTCGGGTTTTTGGTGTGCAGCGGGTCGGAATCGAACTCCAGCCGCGGCGCGACTGCGATGGCGAGCGCCGCGAGGGCAGCGAATACAACGAGAATCGGCCGACGGTGCCGCGCGACGATTGGATCGCATGGCGCCAGCCAGGCGAACCCAACGACCGCCTTCTCGCCCCGCGGGCGGCACAGCGTGATCGCCGCCGGCAAGAAGCCGATCGTGCAGGCGAAGGCGATCAGCATGCCGACGCCGGCAATCAGGCCTAGTTCCGCCACTCCGGAAAAGTCGGTCGGCACGAAACCCATGAATCCAGCCGACGTCGCGATCGACGCGACGAGGATCTGGTCACCCGTGCGGGCGGCGTTCTGAAGCATCGCCGTCGCCGGGTCGGGATACTCGAAGCGCCGCTCGCGGTAGCGCACCGAGAACTGGATGGCGAAATCCACCGCGATGCCGACGAACAGGATGCCGAAGCCGACCGACACGAGATTGAGCGTGCCCACGGCGACGGACGCGAACAGCAGGGTCAGCATCAGGCCCAAGCCCAGCGTTGCGAGGATCGGCACGATCAGCCGCCAGGTCTTCACGGCGAGGAACAGCCAGAGCGTGATCAGCACCACGCTGCCAGCCAAGCCAACCACCGCGCCCTGCACCACGGTCGCGAACTCCTCGTCCGCCAGCGCCACCTGACCCGTGATGCGCACGCGGGCGGCGCCGGACTTGACGAACTCCAGCCCGCCGATGATTTGGCGCATCGCGCCCGTCGCTTCGCCCCCCGGTTGCAGTGCGCCGAAGTCGAGCTTCGGCTGCACCAGCACGAATTTGTACTTGCCGGCCAGATCGTTCAGTCCGCCGCCGAGCAGTGACTGCCATGACAGCGGCCGCGGATGACCTGACAGAACGTCCGCCATGGACTGATGGAACGCCACCAGCGAGCCGATATAGGGGCTGAGATCGACGTCCCCCTTCGTGACCCCCATCCCCAGCAGCGAAAGCGCGGAGAACAGACCGCGTGCTGTCGGATCGGCGACGAGCTGGCCGAGGAACGGCTGTGCGTCGATCGTGCGATCCATCAGGTCAGTGAGGGCCTTCTCGTCGAGGAACAGCAGCCCCTCCTTGCGGAGGAAGGGCGACGCATCGGGTCGCCGCACTGAGTTGAAATGGACGTGATCATCGGCGACGGCAGCGGCCAGCGCAGCGGCCGTGGCGTCGGCTTCCTCCGGCTCCTGCGCGTCGATCACCGCCACCAGCAGGCCGCTGAACTGCGGGAAGTTCTTCTTGAACTCGGCCGCGCTCTTCCGCCAGGGCAGGCTGGGGGCGAACATCTGGTCCGTGTCGGTGGTCACGCCCAGATGGTGCGTCGCGTAGAAGGCGGAGAATGCAGCAATGACGAGCCCGCCCAGCACCACGGCGAGGGCGTGGCGGCGGCTGAATTCGACCAGACCGACGAGCAGGCGCTTCAGCGACATACGGATCGATTCATTGTGTCAGTCCCGCGGACGCGGGCGGCGTGTGATAGTCGCTTGGCCGCCAGCGGTCCATGCCGAGCCTCCCATGTTTGCACGGGGTCGCGCAGGCGGTAGGACAGTGCGTCGGGCGACAGTACGCCAGGCAGGGGGGGTTGATCTGATGTCCATGTCTACAACCACGACGAGAGATCGGGTCGGCCCGCGCAGCCGGCCGCCGTTCCGAGCCGACCATGTGGGAAGCCTGCTGCGGCCGCGCGAGTTGACCGAGGCTCGCGCCGCTCACAAGGCAGGAACGCTCTCGGCCGAGGCGCTGCGTGCCGTGGAGGACCGCTGCATCGAGGCGGCGATGCGCCGGCAGGAGGAGATCGGCCTGCGCGCGGCGACCGACGGCGAGTATCGCCGTGCGTTCTGGCATTTCGATTTCGTCTCAGGCCTCGACGGCGTCGAGCTCTATGAGCCGGAGCAGAAGGTCCAGTTCAAGGGCGGCCTGCCGTTACCGCTGGCGCTGCGTGTCACCGGCAAAATCGGCTGGACCCGGCCGGTGATGGTGGACAATTTTCGGTTCGTCGCCGGTCACGCCGGAAGCGCGGTGCCGAAGATGACCATTCCGTCGCCCTCGGTGGTGCATTTCCGCGGGGGGCGACAAGCGATCGATCCGAAGACCTATCCGGACATGGACGGCTTCTTCGCGGACCTGGGCCAGGCGTACAACAAGGCGGTAGCGGCGTTCGGCGCGGCGGGATGCCGGTATCTGCAGCTTGACGAAGTCAATATCGCGTATCTGTGCGATCCCGAGCAGATCGCCGGATTGAAGGCGCGCGGCGAACATGTCGAGAATCTGCTGGCGATCTATGCCGGCATGTTGAACCGGGCGATCGAGGGGCGGCCGGATGGCATGGTGATCAGCATGCACCTGTGCCGCGGCAATTTCCGCTCGCACTGGGTCGCGTCAGGCGGCTACGAACCGGTGGCCGAGGTGCTCTTCAACCAGATCAACTCCGATGCGTATTTCATGGAGTACGACACGGATCGTGCCGGTGGGTTCGAGCCGCTGCGGTTCGTGCCGCGCGGCAACAAAGTGGTGGTGCTGGGTCTGGTCACCAGCAAATCGGGCGCGCTGGAAAGCAAGGATGAGCTGAAGCGACGGATCGATCAGGCAGCGAAGTATCTGCCGTTGGAGCAGCTAGCACTGTCGCCGCAATGCGGGTTCGCCAGCACCGAGGAAGGCAACGTGCTGACCGAGGACGAACAGTGGGCGAAGCTTCGGTTGTGTGTCGAGGTGGCGCAGGAGGTTTGGGGCGGGGTGTGAGACGAACCCCGGCTTCGCATGAGAGGGGGCGCTGTAACTCCCTCCTCCGCAAAGCGGGGGAGGGTTGGGGAGGGAGCGCTTCCCGTTCAGCTCGGCAGCGGCAACCCCACGTAATTCTCGGCCAGTGCCAGTGACGCCGCACGCGAGCTGAAAACATAATCCAGCTCCGCGGCCTGCATCTGCTGCTCGAACGGCGTGTGATCGAAGAAGCGGTGCAGCAGCGTCGTCATCCACCAGGAGAACCGCTGCACCTTCCAGATGCGGCGCAGACAGGTCGCGGAATACGCATCCAGCCTTTCGCTCGTCCCTTGCCGATAAAACGCCTCAATGGCGCGTGTCAGCACCGCCACGTCGGCTGCCGCGAGGTTCAGCCCCTTCGCCCCCGTCGGCGGCACGATATGTGCGGCATCGCCGGCCAGGTACAGCTGCCCGCACTGCATCGGCTCGACCACGAAGCTGCGCATCGGCGTGATGCCCCGCTGCACGATCGGACCCTCGGCCAGCGCGAATCCGTCACGCCCGGCCCGCACCTGCAGCTCCGCCCAGATCCGATCGTCCGACCACGCCGCGATATCCTCATCCGGCGCGCACTGGATGTAGAGCCGGCTCACCGTCGGCGAGCGCATCGCGAGTAGGGCAAAGCCGCGTTCATGACTGACGTAGACGTTCTCTTCCGTTGACGGCGGCGCCTCGGCAAGAATGCCCAGCCAGCCGAACGGATACTCGCGCTCGAACACACGCAGCTCACCGGCAGCGATCGATGGGCGGCACACGCCATGAAACCCGTCGCAGCCGGCGATGATATCGCATGCAACCTCATGCTCGGCACCGCCATGCCGATAGCGGATCCGTGGCTGACCGGCGTGAAAATCGTGCACACTCACGCCCTCGGCGTCGAACACGATCTGGCCATCCGCAGCGAGGCGTGCGGCGATCAGGTCCTGCACCACCTTGTGCTGGCTGTAGACCATCACGTGCTTGCCAATGAGATCGGCAAAGTCGATGCGATGGTCCGCGCGGCCGAACCGCATGACCACGCCAGGGTGCAGCATGCCTTCGCGCCGCATGCGCTCGCCGACGCCGGAGTCGTCCAGCAACTGCTCCGTGCCGTATTCCAGCACGCCGGCACGGATGCGGTTCTCGACATACGTGCGGGAACGCGCCTCCAGCACGATCGACTCGATGCCGTGAAGGTGCAGCAGATGCGACAGCAGCAGCCCGGCCGGACCCGCCCCCACGATACCAACCTGCGTTCGCATTTCGCGCCTCCTGCAACGCGCACTGTAGCGGGAGCGCCCGCCGCATGCATAATTCGCTGCGACCCAGCCGGAGAGGAGCCGACATGGCCGAATTCCCAACCCCGGACGCGCTGGCAGCCGAGTTCGACTGCCTGATGACGCGCGCCGGCATAACAATCCCGCCGCAACGACGAGCAGCTGTGCTCACCGCCTATGCAGATCTGCGCGGTCAGATCGCCCTGCTGCACGGTCGCTACGGACCCGAGGCGGAGCCGTCGAACGTATTCCGCCTCGCTCCGGCAGGAGGCAAATGATGGACACGCAGGACCTCTCCATTGCCGAGATGGGCCGGTTGCTGCGCGCCGGCACCGTCACCGCGGAAAAGCTGGCGCGCGATGCGCTGGCTCGCGTAGCCGCACGGGACGGCGCGCTGCACGCGTTCGTGCTGGTGACCGAGGAGCGCGCCCTGGCCGATGCGCGTCGTGCGGACGATGAGCTGAAGTCGGGGCGCGATCGCGGGGCGTTCCACGGCATCCCCTATGCGCTGAAGGACATCTACGACACGGCTGGCATCCGCACGACCTGCCATTCCAAGCTGCGTCTGCACAACGTGCCGAAGGAGGACAGCGTCGCGGTAGCCAGGCTGCGCGAGGCCGGCGGCGTGCTGCTCGGCAAGCTGGCGACGCACGAGTTCGCCATCGGTGGGGCGAGCTTCGACCTGCCGTTTCCGCCCGCGCGCAATCCGTGGAACCCCGAGCACGTCACCGGCGGCTCATCGTCTGGCTCCGGCACCGCGATTGCTGCGCGCATGGTGCGCATGGCAATGGGCTCAGACACCGGCGGCTCGATCCGCGGCCCGGCGGCGTGGTGCGGCACGGTCGGAATCAAGCCGACCTACGGGCGCGTATCGCGCCGCGGCGTGTTCCCGCTGTCCTGGACACTGGATCACATCGGCCCGCTGAGTCGCAGCGTGGAGGATTCGGCAATCACGCTGCAGGTGCTGGCCGGGCACGATCCGCGGGACCCCGCCAGTGCGGACGTGCCGGTACCCGACTATCGCGCCGACCTGGAGAAGGGTGTCGCCGGGCTGCGCATCGGCATTCCGCGCGCGTTCTTCGCAACGGCGACTGCGACGACGCCGCAGGTCGTTGCGGGCCTCGATCGCACGGCGGCGCAGTTGCGCGAGGCGGGCGCAACGGTGGAGGACATGGAGCTTCCCGAATATGCGCTGTTCTCTGCGGTCGGGCGGGTGATCATGATGGCCGAGGCCTTCGCAATTCACGAGGCCGATGTGCAGACACGGCTGCAGGACTATGGCGAGATCACCGCCGGGCGGTTCGTGCTTGGTGCGGCGATCACCGCGGCGGACCTGATCCACGCGCAACGGGCCCGCCGGGAATTGACCGACGCAGTGAGCGCGGCACTGTCGCGCTACGATGCGCTGCTCATGCTATCCGCACTCGACACGGCGCCGCGGTTTGATCAGCCCACCGATGCGTTGTCGTCGGCGTCACCGATCCAAACCATCCCGTACAACGTCACCGGCCATCCGGCGATGAGCGTGCCCATTGGCCTCGGCACTAGTGGGCTGCCGATCGGTGTACAGATCGCGGGCCGCGCGTTTGATGAAGCGATGGTGTTCCGCGTTGGTCGTGCTGTGGAGACACTTTCGGGATGGGAGAACGTAGCTCTGCCCGGAGGCTGATCCGAGCAGCCTCCGTCAGGAGGGTGGCATGGCGCGTGCGGGCACGGTCCGGATCGGTATCTCCGGGTGGACCTACGCGCCATGGCGCGGCGTGTTCTATCCGAAGGGCTTGGCGCAGAAGCGAGAACTGGAATACGCGACCTGCCAGTTCAGCTCGATTGAAATCAACGGCACGTTCTACGGCATGCAGCGGCCGGACGCCTTTGCCGACTGGGCGGATCGGGCGCCGGATGGCTTTGTGTTCGCGGTGAAGGCGCCGCGCTTCATCACGCATATCCGGCGGCTGCGCGAGGTGGAGACGCCGCTGGCGAATTTCATTGCCTCCGGTCTGTTGCGGCTCGGGGGAAAACTGGGGCCGATCCTGTGGCAGTTCCCGCCGAATTTCCGGTTCGACGCTGAGCGGATCGAGGCGTTCCTGAAGCTGCTGCCGCATGACACCAAGGCCGCCGCGCGGTTTGGCCGGAAGCATGACGATCGTCTGAAGGCTCCGGCGTGGTTGAAGGTGGATGCCCGGCCGATGCGACACGCGTTCGAGATCCGCAACGAGACGTTCCGCACGCGCGCGTTCATCGACCTGCTGCATAAATACGACGTGGCGCTGGTATGCGCCGACACGGTGGAGTGGCCACGGCTGATGGATCTCACGTCCGACTTCGTCTATTGCCGGCTGCATGGATCGGAGGAGCTGTACGCCAGCGGCTACGACGACAAGTCGCTGGATGAATGGGCCTCGCGCGTCGTCACCTGGGCAAAGGGTGGCGAACCGGCGGATGCCGAGCGGATCGGTGCCAAGGGTCGCAAACGCAGGCGCGATGTATTTGTCTACTTCGACAATGATGCAAAGGTGCGGGCGCCGTTTGATGCAAAGGCGCTGACGGAACGGGTGGACCGCGTCCTTCGTAAGGAACAATCGGCATCAAGGTGAACACTGGCCGGAACGCGATTCTCCCCCTCCCCTTGCGGGAGGGGGTTGGGGGGAGGGGCGGCGCTAGCACAAGGCAAAGCGCGGCATCGGTACCAAGCTTGACTTTGTGCGGCTGTCCCCTCCCCCCAACCCCCTCCCACAAGGGGAGGGGGAGCACGTCTCTCCATGACGAACGGTCATTCTATCGCACTCACCGACTTCGCGAGATCGCGCAGCACGAACTTCTGAATCTTTCCCGTTGACGTCTTCGGCAGTTCGCGAAACACGAAGCTGCTCGGCACCTTGAAGCGTGCCAAATGCTCGCGGCAGAACGCACGCAGTTCATCCGCCGAGGCACTCGCGCCAGGCTTCAATTCGATGAAGGCACACGGCGTCTCGCCCCACTTCTCGTCAGGCTGCGCGACCACCGCGACGCTCATCACGGCCGGATGGCTGTAAAGCGCATCCTCCACCTCAATGGAGGAAATATTCTCGCCGCCGGAGATGATGATGTCCTTTGACCGGTCGCGTATCTTCACGTAGCCATCCGGCTCGATCACCGCGAGGTCGCCGGTATGAAACCAACCCCCGGCAAACGCCGCTTCGGTCGCATGCTCGTTTTTCAAATACCCCTTCATGGTGATGTTGCCGCGGAACATGATCTCGCCCATCGTCTCGCCGTCCCGCGGCACCGGCGCCAACGTCTCCGGATCGAGCACGGTCATCGCCTCCTGCATCGGCACGCGCACGCCCTGCCTGCCGTTGCGCTCTGCCCGCTGCTCGATCGGCAGCGCGCTCCACCCCGCATGCTTGGCGCACACCGACGCGGGACCGTATGTCTCGGTCAGGCCGTAGACATGGGTCAGCTCGATGCCGATCGCATCGGCGCCCTCGATGATCGCGAGCGGCGGCGCGGCCCCGGCGATCTGGCCGGCGATGCGGTGGTCGAGGCCGGCGCGCAATTCGGCCGGTGCGTTGATCAGCATCGCATAGACGATCGGCGCGCCGCACATATGCGTCACCTTGTGCCTGCGGATCGCATCCAGCGCGGCCTTTGCCTCCACCCGGCGCAGGCACACATTGGTGCCGGCACGCTCGGCGACCGACCAGGGATAGCACCAACCATTGCAGTGGAACATCGGCAACGTCCACAGATACACCGCGTGCTGCGGCATGTCCCAATCGAGGACATTGCTGATCGCGTTCAAATACGCGCCGCGGTGATGATACACCACGCCCTTTGGATCGCCGGTGGTGCCGGACGTGTAGTTCAGCGAGATCGCATCCCACTCATCCGCCGGATTTTCCCAGGCGTATTCGGGATCGCCCTCTGCCAGAAATGCCTCATAGCCGATCTCACCCAGCGTCTTGCCGCCGACGAAGCTCGGATCGTCGATGTCGACCACCAACAGGGGCTGGTCCAGCAGTGTCAGCGCCTTTTCGATCGTCGCCGAGAACTCGCGGTCGGTGATCAACGCCCGTGCGCCGCCATGGCGCAGCATGAATGCGATCGTCTCGGCGTCCAGCCGCGTGTTCAGCGTATTCAGTACCGCGCCGCACATCGGCACGCCGAATGCCGCCTCCACCATCGCTGGGATGTTCGGCGCCATGAGCGCCACCGTGTCGTTCTTGCCGATGCCGCGCCGCGCCAGTGCGGATGCGAGCCGGCGGCACCGCGCATAGGTCTCGCGCCAGGTGAAGCGCTGGGCGCCATGCACGATCGACGGGTGATGTGGATGCACGTACGCGGCGCGCTCGATAAACGTGAGCGGGGTAAGCGGCGTGTAGTTGGCCTGGTTTCTGTCGAGCCCGACCAGATAGTCGCTGTTCCCAGCCATGTGCGTTCTCCTGTCCCGCCTTGCGGGATGACTAGCCTATTCTCGGCCGAGCAGATCACGCACTGCGTGCACCACCGCGTCGGGCGTCTCGCGCGACAGGAAGTGGCCGGCGACCGGCACCACGTGCCGTTCATAGTGCGCGGCGAAGTGCTGCGCATGGTGCTCGGAGTTTTCCGGCGGGCCGACGCCATCGGCCGCACCATGCAGCACGATCGTGGGAACCGTGATTTTAGGTTGGGCGGCGAGACGTTGCTCCAGCGCCTCGACCGCGGGATCGCCCTCCGCCGCGCCATAGCGGTGCCGATAGGACTGAATGGTGACGGCGACAAAGTCGGGATTGTCGAAACTCTGTGCCGTGGCCTCGAATGTGGCGTCGTCGAAGCGCCAGTTCGGCGACCAAAGCTGCCACAGCAACCGGGCGATGTCGTGCCGGTTCTGCGTCAGGCCGGCACGGCCGCGCTCGGTCTGGAAATACCACTGATACCAATGGCGATGTTCCGCCGCAGCCGACCCTGGCCGGCCCGATGCCGCGATGTTCTGGATGTTGTAGCCGGTTATGGAAACGAGTCCGCGCACGCGCTCCGGCCATAAGGCGGCGGTGACGCAGGCGGCGCGTCCGCCCCAGTCGTAGCCGGCCAGCGTTGCCTGCGGAATACCGAGCGCGTCCATGAAGTCGCGCACGTCGGCGCCGAGGGCCGCCTGCTGGCCGGAACGCGGCGTGGCGGGATCGAGGAACCGCGTCGGCCCGTAGCCGCGCAACCACGGCACCAGGACGCGACCGCCGGCCGCGGCCAGGGGTGGCGCGACACCGTCCCAGTCATGCGGATCGGAGGGCCAGCCGTGTAGCAGGATGACCGGCGGACCGTCCGCCGGACCGCTCTCGTTGTATGCGATCTCCAGCAGCTTCGTGCGTACGGTTTTGACCATTGTGATCAGTCCTCGGGAGCGCCGGCGAAGTTGGTTTTCTGATCCGCGACCGCGAACGTTTCGAAATAGCTGACCCGCGGTTCGCAGCCGTAGCGACGTTTGATCCCTTCAAGCCACGGACCGTTGTAGAACGCCTTCGCCGACTCCAAGTCTTTCCAGATATACGAACCGCCGGCCACGCCACCGTTCACGTCATGGATGAACTGCTTGCGAACGAACCCCGGTACGCCAAGAAAATCCGGCGCGATCTTGAGGAAATGCCGGCGGCAAGCCTCGCGGTCGATCTCGGGCGGCAAATCGTAGAGAACGATGGCGGTGATCATCGCAAGTCTCCCATCACTTCTGTCGCATCGACTGCTCATCCCACAGCCGGATGCTGTAGCCGTCCGGATCAAGCAGCTCGGCTCCATATCCCCAGAATGATTTCTGCGGGCCATGCGAAAACGCAACGCCACGCGCCGACCATTCAGCAGACGTGACATCGACGTCTGCAACCTGAAACCACATGGCGCAGCCGTTCGGATCGACGGCAGACGCAACCTCCTGGAGGAATACCGTAAAGCCGCCGCTGTCCTGCAGGGCGACAGTGCGCCGCTCGGCTACTTCGAATTCAACCCTCAAACCCAGCGTTGCGACATACCAATCGCGCGAACGGTCGGCGTTGGTCACCGGAATACTCAGGTGGTCGAATTTCATCTTGGTCGAAGCCTAGCGCACCAGGTTGTTCGTTACCGCCCCGCCCGTCGCCGTGCGCCCGCCATCGACGACATATTGCGCGCCGGTGATGTTGCTCGCCAGATCCGAGCACAGGAACAGCACAACATTCGCCACCTCGTCCGCCGTGCCGTATCGGCCGATCGGAATGTTGGACTGGTAGCGCTCGCCGATGCTGCCAGGATCGTTTGGGCTCAGCATGGACTCCAGCGAGTGGATCATGCGCGTATCGATCGGCCCCGGACAGACCGCGTTCACCCGCACGCCGGAACGCGCCACCTCGCCGGCCGCGGTCTTGGTCAGCCCGATCACCGCGTGCTTGGAGGCGACATAGGCGGGCATCCCCGGCGATGCGACCAGGCCGGCAACCGAGGCGGTGTTCACGATAGCGCCGCGCTTTTGCTTCAGCATCACCGGCAGAACATGCCGCAAACCGAGGAACACGCCCTTCACATTCACGCCCATCACCGTATCGAACATCGCCTCGTCATATTCCGCAGTCGGGGCCACGTTGCCTTCGATACCGGCGTTGTTGTGGAAGCAGTCGATCGTCCCGTACGCATCCAGCGCCGCCTTCACATAGGCCTGCACGTCGGCGGATTTGGTTACATCGGCGGCGACGAACAGCGCCTCGCCGCCCTGCTGGCGGATGATGCCGACGGTGCCTTCTCCGCCGGCCGTATCGCGGTCCACCACCACGACCCTGGCACCGTCCCGCGCGAAACCAACAGCGGTGGCGCGTCCGATGCCGTTGCCGGCGCCGGTGATCAGCGCGACCTTGCCCTTGAAGTCCATGGTTCCCTCCGATGCCTGCGTTTTGCGGAGCCTAGCATGGGCGGCGTCAGGCGAGGAACTCGCGCCGCGCCTCCTCGAGGCAGGCCCAGACATAGGACGCGAACGAACGTGCAGCCTCGATGTGGAACGTCTCCGCCGCGGTGCGCCACAGCACGATCTGCGCCTTGCCGAACACGGTGCGCGTGCACATCCCAACCGGGAACGCGGAAGGATGCAGGTCGAGCGCGCAGAATGCATTGATCGTCCAGGCGGCGCGGGGGCCGGACACCGACAATGCGGTGTCGCGATGCGACACGTCCACGATGCTGGCGCCGGCATGAGTCGTTGGCAGCTCCGCTCCTTCGTCTGCCAGCACCAGCCATTCATCCGGCCCGAGCCACAGAGCAGCGCGATCGGACGATGCATTGCTGCGACACGGCGCGGCCGGCAACGCCACCCCCAGCATGCCACCGATCGCGATTGCCGCCTTCTGGTCTGCACGAATTATGATCCGCGTCAGCGATGGCAGCGCGGCCAAAGTCACCGCTACGCACGGTGGCGTATTCCCGGCCTGCTGCTGCAACGGATGATCGCGTTCAAGCATGAAGGCGCGCGCCTTGCGGATCGTAGAACACGGGTGTCGTCACGCGCACCGCAATGCTGCCCCCCGGCATGTGCGCGTACAGCGTCTGCCGGACGCGCGCGCGGCCACCTGCGAGCAACGCCAACGCGATCGGGCGCCGCAACGTCTCGCTCCAGTAAGCCGATGTGACATGACCGAGCATCGGCACCGGAACCGAAGCATTGGGGTCGGCGACAATCTGCACGCCTTCCTCCAGCAGCTCAGGGGCGAACAGGCCGACCAGCTCCTTGCGATCCGGCCGCAACATGTCGGGCCGCGTCAGTGAACGCTTGCCGACGAAATCCGGCTTCGCCTTGCCGATCGCCCAATCGAGGCCAAGATCGGCGGGAATAACCGTGCCATCGGTTTCCTGACCGACGATGATGTAGCCTTTCTCGGCACGTAGTACGTGCATTGTTTCTGTACCATACGGCGTGATGGCGTGCGATGCGCCGGATGCAATCACCGCGTCCCAGACGGCCTTTCCATAGTCGGCCGGCACGTTGATCTCGTAGCCCAACTCGCCGGTGAAGCTGACGCGGAATAGCCGCGCGGGCACGTCGCACATGCGGCCTTCGCGCACGCTCATGTGCGGCATTGCATCACCCGATAGGTCAATGTCTTGCACCAGCGGCGCGATCACCTGTCGCGCCAACGGGCCCTGCACCGCGATCACGGCCCACTGCTCGGTGATGGATGTCAGCCACACGCGAAGTTCGGAAAACTCCGTCTGGAGATAGTCTTCCAAATGATGCAGCACACCCGCGGCGCCGCCGGTGGTTGTGGTGACGTGGAACCGATCCGGCGCCAGACGGGCGATCACGCCATCATCCATGACGAAACCGGCCTCGTTGAGCAGCACGCCATAGCGGCAACGCCCCGTGGCAAGTCCGCCGAAGCTCCCGGTGTAGAGACGGTTGAGGAATTCCGCCGCATCGGGTCCGACAACCTCGATCTTGCCAAGCGTGGTGGCATCAAAAATGCCGACTGCGTTACGCACGGCGCGGCATTCGCGCGCGACCGCTGCGTGCATGTTTTCGCTGTCGCGCGGGAAGCAGCGGGCGCGCTGCCATGTTCCGACATCCTCGAACAGCGCGCCGTGCGCCGCAGCCCAATCTTGGATCGGCGTGCGACGCACCGGCTCGAACAGCGCGCCACGCGCGGTACCGGCGAGTGCGCCGAAGGTCACCGGCGTATAGGGCATGCGGAACGTCGTGTGCCCGACCTGCGGAATTGGCTGATGCAGAATGTCGGACACGATGGCCAGCGCGTTCATGTTGGATGTCTTGCCCTGATCGGTCGCCATGCCGGTAGTTGTGTAACGCTTCACATGTTCGATAGAGTGAAAGCCCTCCTGTGCGGCAATTCGAAGGTCCTTGACCGTGACGTCGTTCTGGAAATCGACGAAGGCCTTGCCGAGCGCGGCGGCGGGCGGCGGCGCGATACACGGCTGGCTGTTGCGCGCGCCAGTTACGACGAACCGGCGGGCTGGCGCGGCCTGATCGCCGGCGGCGTAGCCCTCCTCCAGGCAGGCCGCGAGCGAGAAGGTTCCGTTACAGGCGCCGGCGGATCTTTCGTTCGCGGCGGACTGGCCTGGCACGAACGCACCAAGCCGCTCGTCGAAGCGAAGCCGGCCGCGCGACTGCGAGAATAGATGCACCGACGGCGTCCAGCCGCCGCACATCAGCAAAGCGTCGCATGCGACGGTCTCGCCGTTGGACAGTGTGGCGGCGGTGATCCGCAGCCGTCCTTTGGTCGCGACAACGTGCATGCCGGTGCGCACCGACACACGGGACGCAAGTGCTGCCTCGCGGGGCTCCGGCCGCAGATCGACCGTGACGACCGCGATGCCGGCCCGCTGCAAGGCCGTTGCCACCGCATAGGCGCTGTCGTCGGCGGTGACGATCAGCGCGCGCGTGCCGATTTTGACACCGTAGCGCGCGAGGTAGGTACGGGCGGCATCGGCCAGCATCACGCCTGGCCGGTCGTTGCCCGGAAAGACCAGCGGCCGTTCGATCGCGCCGGTTGCGATGACCACCTGCCTTGCACGCACCTGCCAGAGCCGTTCGCGCGGCAGATTCGGATCGGGCTGCGCAAGGTGGTCAGTGACCCGCTCGGCGAGTCCTATCATGTTGTCCGGAAACCATCCGAACGCTGTGGTGCGCGGAAAGAGCGTCACTTCTGGGTGCCGTGTCAGCTCCGCAATGGTTTCACTCAGCCACACAGCGGCGGGTTTGCCGTCGATGCTGGCCTCGGTCTCGGCGAGCAGCGATCCGCCCAACTCAGCCTGTTCATCGCAAACCAGCACGCGCGCACCGCCGGCCGATGCGGCAAGTGCCGCCGCAAGTCCGGCCGGGCCGGCGCCAATCACCAACACGTCGCAATGGGCAAAGCGCTGTGCATAGCGATCGGGATCGGGTGCGGTCGGGGCGCGGCCGAGACCGGATGCGGCGCGGATGGCAGGCTCGTAAAGGTGTCGCCAGAATATGCGCGGGCACATAAACGTCTTGTAGTAGAAGCCCGCCGGGAACAACGATGCCAGCGTGTCGTTGACCGCGCCGAAATCGAATGCGAGGGACGGGAAACTGTTCCGGCCGCGCGACCTCAGCCACTCGTACAGCTCCTGCTGCGTCGCTCGCTGGTTCGGCGTGACGCGTCCGGGTCCGCGATCGATCGTCATCAGCGCGTTCGGCTCCTCCGATCCGGCCGACAAAATCCCTCGCGGCCGATGGTACTTGAACGAACGCCCTACCAAATGCACGCCATTCGCCAACAACGCGGAGGCGAGCGTATCTCCCGCACAACCGATGAACTGTCTGCCGTCGAAATTGAACGACATCGGCCGTGCGCGGTCGACCCTGCCGCCTGTCGGGGTGCGGTACGCACCGGTCATCGCCTGGGCGGCTCCGGTTTTGGCTCACCGGGCCTGTAGGTCGCGAGGATGCGGTCGCTGAGCGTGTCACGCACGCAATTGAAGAAACGACCGCAACCATGGATGTGGCGCCAACGCTCGTGATGCACACCCTTCGGATTGCTGCTCATATAAAGAAACTCCGCCCACGCCTGGTCATCGACGGAAGCAGGATCGCGCGGGCGGGCGATGTGCGCCTCGCCGCCGTAGCGGAATTCGTTCTCCGGCCGCGCGCCGCACCAGGGACAGGCGATCAACAGCATCAGTGTGCCACAGCCGCCGCCGCGGCCTCGTCGATCAGGCGACCCGTACGGAAGCGATCAAGCGAGAACGGTGCCGCGATCGGATGCGGTTCGTCGCGCGCTATCGTCGCGGCGAACACGTGGCCCGACCCGGGCGTTGCCTTGAACCCGCCGGTTCCCCAGCCGCAGTTGACGAACAGCCCAGGCACCGGCGTCAGCCCGATGATCGGCGAGCGATCCGGCGTGACATCCACGATGCCGCCCCAGTTGCGCAACATACATAGGCGACGGAACGTGGGGAAAAGCTCGCATATCGCCTCCAGCGTATGCGCGGAAATGTGCAGGCCGCCTGCCTGGCTGTAGGACACATAGGCATCCGTGCCGGCGCCGATCACCAACTCGCCTTTGTCTGACTGCGAGATATAGGCGTGGATACCGTTGGACATCACCACGCAGGGCAGCACCGGTTTCACCGGTTCGGATACCAGCGCCTGCAGCGGATAGCTCTCAATCGGCATGCGCACGCCGGCCATCGCCATCACGACGCTGGTATGGCCGGCCGCAACCACCGCGATCTTCCTCGCTGCAATCCGCCCGCGCGTGGTCTCGACCGCAATAACCACACCCGAAGGTGCACGGCAGATTGCTGTAACCTCGCAGTTCTGGATGATGTCGACGCCAAGCGCGCTCGCCGCCCGCGCATATCCCCAGGCCACCGCGTCATGCCGCGCCACGCCGCCACGGCGTTGCAACGCAGCGCCCAGAATTGGGTAGCGCAAGTCGGGCGAGATGTTCAGCGGCGGACAGAACGCCTTCGCCTGCGCCGGAGTCAGCCACTCGTTGTCGATGCCGTTGAGCCGGTTGGCATGAACGTGGCGCTTGGACACCTGCACGTCATGCACCGAGTGCGCCAACATCATCACACCACGCGGCGAATACATGACGTTGTAGTTCAGCTCCTGCGACAAGCCTTCCCAGAGCTTCAGCGCGTGCTCATAGAGCGCGGCACTCTCATCCCACAGATAGTTGGAGCGGATGATCGTGGTGTTGCGCCCGGTGTTGCCGCCGCCGAGCCAGCCGCGCTCCAGCACGGCGACATTGCGCACACCATGCTCCTTGGCGAGATAGTACGCGGTGGCCAGGCCGTGGCCGCCGGCACCGACGATGACCACGTCATAAGCCGCCCGCGGCTCGGGCGAACGCCACTGCTCCGGCCACGTGGCTCCGCCCAGCGCGTGGCGCATCAGGCTGAAGATCGAAAAGCGCAACGCTGCTCCCCCGCCACATCCTCTCCCGCGCATCGTGTTGAGGCAAGCGCTCCGGCCCGGTAGCATGCGCGCCACAAGGGGGAACCGATATGGCCGACTACGACTACATCATCATCGGAGCGGGATCGGCGGGTTGCGTGCTGGCCCATCGGCTCAGCGAGGACGCACGCATCGGGGTGCTGCTGCTGGAAGCCGGACCGAAGGACGATTCGATGTGGATCAACATCCCGGTCGGCTTCACCAAGCTGCTGAACAGCCCGCGCTACAATTGGAATTTCGCTACCGAGCCGGAGGACAGCGTCAAGGGCCGCTCCATTCCGATCCCGCGCGGCAAGACGCTCGGCGGATCGAGTTCGATCAACGGAATGCTGTATGTGCGCGGCAATCCGCTCGACTACAACACCTGGGCGCAGTTCGGCAATCGCGGCTGGTCGTACGAATCGGTGCTGCCGTATTTCCGCAAGTCCGAGCACTTCGAGCCGGGCGGCGACGGGACGCGCGGGCGCGGCGGGCTGCTGAACGTCGCCGACATGATCGAGCGCGCCGAACTGCTGGATGCGTTCATCGACGCGGCCGCGGCCGAGGGCTGGCCGCGCAACCCCGACTACAACAACGGCAGGCAGGAAGGCTTCGGCTACTATCAGGTGACTCAAAAGAAGGGCCGCCGCTGGTCAACCGCGCGGGCGTTCCTCGATCCGGCACGCGGCCGGCCGAATTTGCGGGTGGAGGTCGAAGCCCACACCACACGCATTCTGCTCGACGGAAAGCGTGCGGTCGGGGTCGAGTACCGACAGGACGGCCAGACGCAGCAGGTGCAGTGCAACGCCGAGGTGATCGTGGCGGCGGGGGCGGTGAAGTCGCCGCACGTGCTGGAGCTGTCGGGCATCGGCCAACCGGAGCTGCTGCAATCGCTCGGCATCGAGGTGAGGCACGAACTGCGCGGCGTGGGGGAGAACTACCGCGACCACTTCGCCCCGCGCATGAACTGGCGCGTCAAGCTGCCGGTCACGCTGAACGAACACACGCGCGGCTTGCATTTCGCCAGGGAAATCGTCAAGTACTACACGCAGCAGCGTGGCGTGCTGACCTTCACAGCCGGCATCGTCTATGGGTTTGTCAAGACACGGCCCGAGCTGGAAGAGTGCGACGTGCAGTACCACTTCACGCACGCCAGCTACGCGACAGCGCAGACTCGCGTCCTGGATCGCGAGCCCGGCATGACGCTGACGGCATACCAGTGCTCGCCCGAATCGAAGGGCTCGATCCACGTGAAGTCGCCCGATCCGCTGGCGGCACCGGCGATCCGGCCAAATTTCCTGGCCGAAGAGCGGGATCGCCGCACGATCGTCGAGGCCATGAAGATCGGCCGGCGGATCGTCAACAATCCGGTGCTGGACAAGTACCGCGCGTTCGA
The DNA here is from genome assembly GCA_035569235.1 of Acetobacteraceae bacterium. GTDB lineage: Bacteria > Pseudomonadota > Alphaproteobacteria > Acetobacterales > Acetobacteraceae > JAMXLO01. Next base: position 23,708 of record DATMND010000504.1, read on the forward strand.
GATGAACCCCGGCGACGCGGTGCAGACCGACGACGAGTGGCTGGAGTTCGCACGCATGAATGGCCAGACCACCTACCACGTCACCGGCACATGCAAGATGGGCCACGATCCGATGGCGGTGGTGGACGACGAGCTGCGGGTGCATGGGATTGCGGGGCTGCGGGTGATCGATGCGTCGATCATGCCAACGCTGGTATCCGGCAACACCAACGCCGCTGTGATCATGATCGCCGAGAAGGGCGCCGACCTGATCAAGGCCGCGGCGACACAGTCGGTGCGGGCGGCGGCGTAGTTGTTGCGGAGGCGCTGGCTCATATCGCTGGGATCATACGATAAGCGAATCCGAAAATACTGCGCTTTGTCATCCCCGCGAAAGCGGGGACCCAGGCGGCAACTGGGTCCCCGCTTGCGCGGGGATGACAACAAGAGGTACCGGCCGTGCTGCAGCTGATTCTTTTAATTCCTGCGGGCGCTTACCGGTCCGACGCGCTGCGCAAGCGCCATCGTCGCGATTCGCGCCGGCTCCCGAGGCGAAGGATATTGCCCGCAACCGGCACCAGTGCGGCGAGAGCCAGCGACCCCTGCGCTCCCTGCAATGCCTGCTGGCGAATCATGAGCGCCTCCCTTTCGGCATGGCTCGGCGACGACCTGACAGCGAGCAGCATAAAGGCGATCGCAAGCACAAGATTGACGCCAAGTAGAATGAGGGTCGCATACAGCGGCGTCACATAGAGCCGAAGCACCTGCCATCCGGCGACATCGCACAGCACGAGCACGCTGACTGCGAAAACACTTGCCACCACGCCGAGGGCCGCGCGCGTCCCGTGCCGCCGCAGCATGTGACGAAGCCGCAGTGTTTCGGCCTCGATGGCGATCCGCAACAGATCAACGCTGCGCATGTCTGCGTCCCAGCCTTGCAGCGGCATATCCGACTTCAAAGGAAAGCAGGAGCGCGATCAGCGGCCGTTCCTGCGTCGACTCGCGCAACCACGTCGTGCACACGCGGAGCGCGACCGCCAGCGATTCCACGGCCTGATTGGCAATGGCGTCGAGCGGCCCACCGCTCCGTCGGCTCAATCGCCAGTTCAGCCGATTGATCTGCTCATCATGGGTCATCATCATGCGCTTACTCACTTTCTGACTGGTCCCAGGGTATCCGCCGCACGCGCTCCGCGCTGCCCCATCGGCTTGCATGGCGCATCGGTCGAGTCCTTTCGCGTCTGCATTTCCGACTGGGCGTTGATGACCGCCCCGATCAGGACTGTCAGCGCTGACAGATAGAGCCAGGTCAGAAGGATGACCACGCCACCCAGCGAACCATAGGTTCTGTCGTAGCTGTTGAAGTTCGCCACATATACGGTGAAGGCGATGGAGGCGATGATCCACAGCGCGGTTGCAGCGATCGCGCCCGGCGACACCCACCGCCACTGCGGCTTTGCCCGATCTGGCGCATACCGATAAAGCACCGCCAGACCCAGCAATACGACAAACACCAGCAGGGGCCATTCCAGCAGCAGCAGAAGCCACTTGGTGACGCTTCCGACGCCGATAAGCTGCACCACTGCCGGCAGCACGGCCACCAGCGCAATCACCACGAGTCCGCCGAGCGTCAGCGCGATAGTGAACCCGATCGCCAGCAGGTTCAATTTCAGGAAACCGCGGGTCTCTTTTTCCTCATAGGCGATGTCGAGAGCGGTGATCATCCCGCTCATTCCGCGAGAGGCGCTCCAGAGGGCCAGCAGCAGCCCCAAGACAGCGCTCACACCGAGTGTTCCGTTGGATGCACCGGCGAGCTTGTGCAACTCGTCGATCAGCAGTTGCTGTGTTTGCGCCGGCAGCACACCCGACAGCGCGCTCACCTGCTTTTCCACCTGGGACGGATCGAGCACCAGTCCGTAGAGCGCAACCAATGCGGCCAGTCCGGGAAACAGGGCGAGAAGGATCGCGTATGTGACGCCGCCAGCGACGAGAAACAGGTTGGCCTCGGAAACCTCACCCCACGACCGCCACAGTACGTCCAGCCAGCCTTTTGCGGGGATCTTTCCCGGGTGCTCGGCGTCGCGGCCGCGATCATCCGGTGTGCCGCCGGTTCGCCTGCTACCGTTGCCGGCGTTCAGTGCGAGTTCCCGCTTGAGTTCCTCGAGTCGCTCCGAAATGCCCATCAGCCCCGCCACCTCAAACCGTTTCGGCCCATCAAGAGACTGCAGCCCAAGCGGTTGGGCCGCGGTTGGGCATCGTGTGCTTAAAGGGGCGACGACGGCCTCGGGTTTTGCACGGGCGTGGAAACCGCAAACACATTGCGGTGGGCTGGCCAGGCCCGTCATTTACCCAGGCGGATGAGCCTCAGCGCCTGATCACAAAGTAATTTCTTCGAGGCAGTGGAACCGCCTGCTCATCACGACATTCTCAATACGGAACCCTTGCCGGCTCAGCGGTGACGGACAATGACCCATGAATTGCTGCGGTGCATGCCGCTGATCCTCGTGTCCTTCACGGCGGGTTGTGCAACGCCTGGTCCGTCGGACTATGCCGCTGCCGCCGCCGATTATGCACGCCAGGCACAAACGCACGATGCGCTTGCCAGGCAACATGAAGCCGCAGCGGAAATCCTGGAGAAGCAGGGAGACAGCGAGGGGGCCGAAATCTCGCGGCGGGCGATGAACGACGAGAGGCGGGCCGCGCGTCGGGATCAGTTCGATGCGGACAAGGATCAGTGGCTGAGCCAGTGGTGAGCCCGTCAGCTCATCAACCGCGTCGCAACGTCGGCAAAATCCCGCTGGCGATGGCTCCAAGTCCACCTTGGAGTGCCATGCCGGTCCACGCTGCCCGGTCGCCGGTGCGATATGCGACGAGCAGCGACCACATGCCGTAGCCGCCAAATATGGCACTCAGCACGATGAGCATGAACCCGGTCAATATACGTTCATCCATTTTTGACCTCCGCCGCGCCTATACGCGCAAGCGGAACGCACGGTTGCGCGACACCAGCGCACTATCCGACGAACCGCACCATGCGGCCGATCGGCGCGCCCAGCACCTCGTCTTCGCGCATCACCGTCTGGCCGCGGACGATCGTCGCGACCGGCCAGCCGGTGATGTCCATGCCGGCGAATGGCGTCCATCCGCACGGCGATACGATCCAGGATTCCTCGATGCGCCGGCGGCGTTTGAGGTCCACCAGCGTGAAGTCCGCGTCGTAGCCCGCGGCGAGGCGTCCCTTGCCGACCACGCCATAGACCCGCGCCGGACCCGCGCACATCAGATCGACCATGCGGGTCAGCGACAGCCGTCCGGCATTCACGTGGTTCAGCATCACTGGCACGAGCGTTTGCACGCCGGTAAGGCCGGCCGGACAGTCCGGCCAGGGAAGCAACTTCTTGTCGCGCGCGTGCGGCGCGTGGTCGGAGCCGATCGTATCCACCGTGCCGTCGTTGATCGCACGCCAGCCCGCCTCCAGGTGACGCGGCCCGCGTACCGGCGGGTTCATCACGCCGAAGCCCGCAAGCCGGTCGTAGCAATCCGGCGCCACCTGCGTCAGGTGGTTCACCAGCACCTCGCAGGTTGCAACGTCGCGAAAATCCTTCAGGTAGTCGAGTTCCTCGGCGGTCGAGACGTGCAGGATATGCGCCGGCCGCCCTGTTGCGCGCGCCAGCGCCATCAGGCGGCGCGTGCCGAGGAACGCGGTCTCCTCGTCGCGCCATTCCATGTGACGACGGTACGGATCGCCCGATTTGAACAGGTGGCGGCGTTCCTGCAACCGGTATTCATCCTCGGAGTGGTACGCGATGCGCCGGCGCCCAGAGCGCATCACGCGTTCCAGGTGTTCGTCGTCCTCCACCAGCAGATCGCCGGTCGAACTACCGGCAAATATTTTTACCCCGCACACGCCGCGGCCGAGTTCCAGTTGTGCGAGTTCGGGAATGTTCTGCTTGGTTCCGCCGACGTAGAGGCCGATGTCGCACCACGATTCGTGTTCGACGTATTCCTGCTTCCAGGCGAGCCTGTCGGCATCGGTGATCGAGGGCGCGGTATTCGGCATGTCGAACACCGCCGCGAGTCCGCCCAGCACGGCAGCCCTGGTGCCGGTGGGGATGGTTTCGACCGTGCTGTCGCCAGGGTCCCGCAGATGCACATGCGGATCGATCAGCCCGGGGAGCACGTGCAGACCGGTGGCATCGATGGTCTGCTCGGCGGTCGCGTCCGTCGCGACGCCGAGGGCGGCTATGCGGCCATTGCGCACGCCGACATCGGTGCGCTCGACGCCCCAGGGTAGAACGCAATTGCCGTTGCGGATCAGCAGGTCGAAATGTCCGGGCACGGGCTATTCCCTCCACAACCTGGACCAGCAAGTAGCACTTGGGATGGCTGGAGGTCACGCGTGTGCCGCGGCCGATCGCTCCGCCTTGACAAAGAGCCCGTTTATGTCAAAGTTTGACATCACGGCGCAACACGATCGGAAGAACGCATGGCGGCCCGAAATGTTAGCCTGACGGATCACCTGGCTTCGTTCGTGGATCAGCAAGTAACGAGCGGTCGACACCAGAACGCAAGTGAAGTTGTCCGCGAGGCGCTGCGCCGGTACGAATCGGAGCTCGCGGCCCAGCAGGCGTGCATCGAGATGATCCATGGCATCGCACGCGATGGCCGCGAAGCGATCAGTCGCGGCGAGTACGCATTGATCGACGGGAGCGACGCGCGCGGTGCTTTGTTCCGCCGCGTCACCGGCCACATCGACCCAAAGTCGGCGGGCGTCCGGCGCAGGCGTGGCTGAGTGGCGGCTATCCCGGCCAGCCGAGACACAGCTTGCCCAAATCCTCGCGAACAGTCTGCAAGGCTGGGGCAGGGTCGGGCGCGACCGCTACGCCGCCCTCGTCATCGCCGCGATGCAGGATGTCGCCGATGATCCGTTGCGCAATGGATCGAAGCAAATCGAAGGCGCGCTGCGGATTTACCACATCAGGTACAGTCGACGCCGCATGCCGGATGCTTCCGATCGCGTGCGCCGGCCGCGGCATATCCTCGTCGACGAGACCGCGACCGACGGTGTGACTGACATACTTGGCCTGTTCTATGACGGCATCCCAAGCGAACTCGGCGTCAGCCGCATCATCGACCAAATGATGTGATGCCAGTCATGCCGTCGCCAACGTCTCGAACACATCCCCCACCGGCGGCAGGCCAAGAATGTGCCGGCGGTGCCAGAGCGCATAGAACAGCAGCTTCCAGGCCGCAAAGCCGTGCCGCCAGCGGCGGATGTCGCCGAACAGCGCGCGCACCTTGGCCGGATCGGCGATCTCGGCCACGCCCGGCTGCGCCGCCACCAACGGCCCTAGCCGCGAGCCCTCGCCCTTGATCCATTCGCCGACCGGCACCGTGAAGCCCTGCTTCGGCGCGAACGGCCGCGCCACCGGCAGGTGCTTCTCCAGCCATCGGCGAAGAATCCACTTGCCCAGCCCGTCGCGCAGCTTCATCGCATCCGGCAGACGAAACGCCGCGTTCGCCACACCGGGATCTAGGAACGGCGTGCGCCCCTCCACGGCATGCGCCATCAGACAGCGATCCAGCTTCAGCAGCAGATCGTGCGGCAGCCAGTCGGCCATGTCGGTCGCCTGCGCCGCGGCCAGACGCGAGCGGCCACCCTCCGCCGCCTCCGCCTCGGCCGCGGCAATGCCATCGCGCCAGACCGACGGTCGCGCGCGCAGCACATCCACACGGTCGAAGCTGCCGCGCGCCCACATCGTGCGCCCGCCCAGCCACCACGGCTTCATCGCGCTGCGATAGCGGCCGTAGCCGGCAAAGATCTCGTCGCCGCCCTCGCCGCTCAGCACCACCTTCACGTCCTGCCGCGCGCGCCGCGCCAGGAACCAGGTCGGAATGATCGCATAATCTGCCGCCGGATCGTCCATGCAGCCGACAATCTCCGGCAGATGCTGCCAGACCATCCGCTCGGTGATCTCGATCGTCTCGTGCTGCGCGCCCAGCGCCTTCGCCACCGTCGCGGCATGCTCGCGTTCGTCCGCCGCACCCGGCGCGTCGAACCCGGCGGTGAACGCCAGCACCGGCCGGCTGTTCAACCGCGCCATCAGCGCCAGCAACGTGGAGCTGTCGATGCCGCCCGACAGGAACATGCCGTACGGCACATCGCTCCGCTGGTGCAGATCGACGCTCTCCTCCAGCGCGCGATCGAGCCGCGCCAGCGCCGCGTCCTCGTCGATGTTCTCGGGCCCGCCCTCCGGCACGAGCGACACGCGCCGGCGGTCCAGCACGTGGCCGTCGGCGCAGGTCAGCGTCTCGCCGGGCAACAGGCGCTGGATGCCCTCGAATATCGTGTCGGTGCCGGTGGTGAACTGCAGCTGCAGCAGTTCCTCGCGCGCCGCCGGGCGCACCGTGCGCGACACCAGTCCCGCCTCCAGCAGCGCCTGAGGCTCCGACGCGAACGCCAGCCCGCCGCTGACCTGCGCGATATACAGCGGCTTGATCCCGAACGGATCGCGCGTCAGCGTCACCGTGCGCTTCACGCGCTCGTGGATCGCGATCGCATACATGCCGCGCAGCTGCTGGACGTAGTCCGCACCCTCGCGCAGCCAAAGATGCAGGGGCGGCTCGCAATCGCTGTTGGTTGCGAAATTCACCTCCGGCATCGCCACGCGCAACTCGCGATAGTTGTAGATCTCGCCGTTGCACACCAGCGTGGCAGGGCCGGCGAACAGCGGCTGATCGCCGGTCACCAGGTCGATGATCGACAGGCGGTTGTGCACCAGCGCGACACGACCGACGACCGCGTGACCGGTGCCATCGGGTCCGCGATGCGCCAGCGAATCGATCAGGCGCGACAGCGTGGCGGGATCGGGCGGCGGCGCCCCGGAAGCAAGGATCAGGCCGGCGATGCCGCACATCAGGGCTTCTCCACGGTCGCGAGGAACTGCCGCCAGCGCGCCACGACAGGCGCCTCGGCATGTTCCGCTTCGTAGCGGAGGCGACCCGCCTCGGCCAGTGCCGCCGCACGCGCCGGATCATCCAGCAGACCCGCGATGGCGCCGGCCAGGGCCTTCGGGTCCTCCGGCGGCACCAGCATCCCGTCGCACCCGGGCATAATCAGTTCGCGCGGGCCGTCGGTGGCGGCAGCGACCACCGGTCGGCGGGCGGACCATGCCTCGATCACCACATTGCCCAGCGGCTCGTGGCGGGACGGACAGACCAGCAGGTCGGCCGCGCCCAGCAGCGCGGCGGTGTCGGCGCACCATCCGGGCAGGTGCAGGCGGCCGGCAACCCCTTCGCGCCCGGCAAGTGCGAGCAGGGCGGTGCGTTCCGGACCCTCGCCGGCGATGACGGCATGCACGCCGGGTAGCGCCGGCAGCGCGCGGACCAGCACGTCGAAGCCCTTGTTCGGATGCAGGCGGCCGAGGGCGAGCAAGATCCGAACCCCATTCGGCAGCCCGAGCGATGCCGGCACCGCGTTCGCCATGTCCGGCGAGAAATTGGGAAGGTGATGCACCCGCGCGGCCGGCCAGCCCTGGCGCGCGACCCAGTCGACGATGCCCCGCGTGTTGCCGATCAGGTGGTCGCAGCGCCGGTAGTAGCTCAGGTCGTAGTAGCCACCGAGCCGCCCGGCGAGCACCCAGCCGCCGCGCGGCGTGAAGCGAGCCGCGCGGTTCATCCAGGCCACCGCGACGCGAGGGGCGAATTGGTGCAGCACGGTGCGCAGGGTGCGGCCGGTCAACAGATCGAACGGCCCGCCGAACCCAAGCTGCACCGGGGACACGTCCGCGCACGCGAGCCGCTCCGCCCGGGCCGCATTGCGGCGGATCACAGGCAGTACCGTGTCCCCGGCGGCAGCCAGGGCGATGGTCAGCCGCTCGAAGAACAGCTCCGCCCCGCCGGTGGGCGCACCGGCCATCACCTGTGCGATCCTCATGCCGGTTTGTCTTTGCAGGTGGGTTGCCGTGCTCGGCGATGTAAACGAAGCAAGCAAGGCAGTAAGCCAGAATAACACGGATTACACGGATTACACGGATCAAGGCAAGGGATTTTCACGGAGAGAAGCTTCAAGCGCTTTGCGAATTGTATTTCGACCGGAGGTAGCCCAGGTGGTTCATACTTATTCCGTGTAACTCCCTTGCCTTAATCCGTGTAATCTGTGTTATTCTTGCTTACTTACCCGATTGCCAGCCCAGGCCCCGATAGCCACCCCGGGCCTACGCGATTCGCCGGTTAGTCTCTACCACTTCTTGCGGCCTACTGTGCCAAAGCCCACTCTTTCACCATGACACGGTTGGCAGAATTGCCCGAACGGGGTGTGATCGAGGTCGGCGGGGAGGGCCGGGAAGACTTCCTGCAGGGACTGGTGTCGAACGACGTGACGCAGGCGGTGCCCGGCCGCGCAGCATGGGCCGCGCTGCTGACGCCGCAGGGCAAGTGGCTCGCCGATTTTTTCATCCTGGCGGACGGCGACCGCCTGCTGCTGGACTGCGAGCGGGCTCAGGCGCCGTCGCTGCTGCAACGCCTGTCGCGCTTTCGTCTGCGGTCCAAGGTGACGCTGCGCGCAGCGGAGGAACTGTCCGTTTACGCCGCCTGGGATGGCACGCCGACCGAGACACCCACCGGGCAGGCGATCGTGGCGACCGATCCTCGTCTGCCCGAAGCCGGTTGGCGCGTGCTGTCCGCAACGCCGCTGCCCGCCACCGCATTAGAGACGGACTGGGACCGCCACCGTCTGGCGCTCGGCCTGCCCGACGGCTCGCGTGACCTGGAGGCGGAGAAGACCATTTTGCTCGAGGCCGGCTTCGACGAGTTGCACGGCGTGTCCTGGACCAAGGGCTGCTACTTGGGCCAGGAACTCACCGCGCGCACCAAATATAGGGGCCTGATCAAGCGTCGCCTGGTTCCCGTGTCGGTGTCCGGCGCGCTGCCCCCGCCCGGCACGCCGGTGCTGCGGAACGCTGCGGAGGTGGGGACGATGCGCTCGGGCCGCGACCAGTCGGGCCTGGCCGTGCTGCGGATCGAAGCATTGCACGCCACGCTGACATGCGGCGATGCGACGCTGACGCCGCACATCCCCGCCTGGATGGTTCTCCCGGAGGCCGTGGGCCAATGAGCGATTATGACACCGACATCCTGCTGTGGAGCGAGCGCCAGAGCGAACTGCTGCGTCGCCGCGCGACGGGCGAATTGGTGAACGACGCCGAACTGGATTGGCCGAATATCGCCGAGGAGATCGAGAGTGTGGGACGCGAACAGCTCCAGGCGGTCGAGTCGCTGCTCCGACAGGCCATCATTTATCGGCTCAAGGTGATGGCGTGGCCGCAGTCCTCGGCCGTTGCCGGGTGGCAGGACGAGGAGCTGCACTTCCGCCAGGACGCCTTTGACAGATTCACCCCGGCCATGCGGCAACGGATCGACCTCGCGCGCACCTATCGCCGTGCGCTGCAACGCGTGCCGAAGCAGATCGACGGGCTTGCGCCGCAGCCATTGCCCGACGCCTGCCCCTGGCCGCTCGACGACCTGCTGAGCGACGAGCCATGAGCGAGACCCAGGCAGTCGATTGGGAAGAGCGTTATCGCGGCGGCGCCACTGGTTGGGAACGCCGCGGCCTGAACCCGGCCTTCCTCGGCTGGCGCGAGTCGGGCGAGATGGCGCCATGCCGCATCCTGGTCCCCGGCGCCGGCCGCAGCCTGGAGCCACTGGCCCTCGCCGAGGCGGGCTTCGATCTTACGGTGGTGGACGCCGCGCCAACCGCGGTCGCGACGCAGCGGGCGCGCCTTGATCGCATCAAGGTCTCGGCGCGGGTCGAGCAGGCGGACCTGTTCGCATGGGACCCAGATCGTCCGTTCGACGCGGTCTACGACCAGACCTGCCTCTGCGCGCTGCCGCCGGCCTTGTGGCCCAACTATGCGCGCCGTCTGCATCGCTGGCTGCGGCCAGGTGGGTCGCTCTTCGTTCTGTTCATGCAGATGGACGGATCGGGCGGGCCGCCGTTCCATTGCGACCTCGACGCCATGCGGCGCCTGTTCGCGACGCCGACCTGGGTCTGGCCGGATGTGCTGCCCGGACGGGTCGATCATCCGCCCTTCCGGTCGGAACAGCCGGCGATCCTTCGGCGGATATGAAATAGGAGGACGCAATGATCGCTGCCCCGCTCGAACAGGCCCTCGATGCGCGCGTGACCGAGATCCTGGAGCGCTGCACGTCATGTGGGGCATGCGTCGATGTCTGCCCAATGCCGGGCCCCGCCGGGATCGTTGCCAGCGACCCATCGGCGCTGGCATCCGGCGTGCTGGCGATACTGCGCGGCGATGACCACCTGGAGGCGTCCGCTCGCTGGGCCGCCGTGTGCACCGGCAGCGGCCATTGCATCCCGGCCTGTCAGTACGGCGTGAACCCACGGTTCATGCTGGCGATGGCCCGCCTCGCCAAGGCAAGACAGACCGGGGCGGCCGATCGGCGGCGCACCGCCTTTACCCGATTCACCGGCATGACGACCGGCGTGCGCGTGCTGTCGCGCCTGCAGCTTCCAGCCGATCTGCTGGCGCGTTTTCGCCCAGATGAAGACACCGACGAAACGCCGGACGTGGTGTTCTACACCGGCTGCAACCTGCTGAAGACGCCGCACATCGCCCTGCTCTGCTTCGACATCATGGACGCGCTCGGGATCCGCTACCGGGTGATGGGCGGGCCGTCGCATTGCTGCGGCGTCCTGCAGTTCCGCGCCGGCGATCTGGCGACCTCAGGCCGTATCGCCTATCGCACAGTCGAGCGCCTCGCGAGCGCCGGTAATCGCGTGCTGTCCTGGTGCCCGACCTGCCAGGTGCAGCTGGGCGAGATCGTCGTGCCGGGCAAGACCGACACGAAGCTGGAGTTGGAGCCGTTCCTGCTGTTCCTGGCCGCGCGGCTCGATGAGCTGCGTCCGTTGCTGAAGCATGCCGTGAACAAGCGCGTCGGGCTGCATGAGCACCCCGGCGTCCGCGGCGTGAGCGAGGCCGCGCGTGCCCTCCTGCTGGCGATCCCCGGCCTCGACTTCGTCGACCTGGAGCAGCCTCGGATCGGCTGGATGTGCAACACGCTGAACCCGCTGCCGGCGTACAAGCGGCAGGTTCATCAGAGCCAGCTTCAGGCCGCAGCGGACGCCGGTGTCACGACGCTGGCCGGCATTTACCACGCGTGCCATCGCGAGTTGTGTTCGCACGAGCGCGACTGGCCGTTCGAGGTCGTCAACTTCCTGGAGCTTGTCGGAGAGAGCATGGGCCTTGGCCGCCCGGACCTGTTCAAGCGGCTCAAGCTGATGCAGGACGTCGATGCGATCCTGGCGGAGGCAGCGCCGATGATCGAGACGCATCATCTCGACTTCGACGAAGCGCGCAGCGTGATCTTGTCAGACATGCTCGGCGAACAGCCGTTGTCGTTACGTGCTTAGACTAACAGTCTAAACCAATGACCCTCAGCCACCGCTCGGTTCGAACGTCATGGCCGGGTCTGTCCACAGTAATCGGTGTAAGCGCAGACCGGATTGCAATACTCCCCCTCCCCTTGCGGGAGGGGGTTGGGGGGAAGGGTCGCACCATCGAAAGACAATGCGATCGGATAAATACCAAGTCTCACGTCACACCGCGGTCCCCTCCCCCCAACCCCCTCCCGCAAGGGGAGGGGGAGCGCTTTTCTCCAGCCGCACCATTATCCTGACGCATAAGGGGGCTGTCCCGGCCATCACTCGCGGCACCGGTGGCGGCACGGATGGCCGGGACAAGGTACGGACCGCCCACATAGGTGACACTCCAGGCCGGCCTTTGGTGGCTATCCACTCTGGTCTTCGGCGTCCTGCGGGCTCAACGGGGCGTCCACATAAATGTCGGACAGCGGAAGCTCCACTTCGATCTCGGGCATGCGCAGCGCATCACCTGCTGTGAGTGCCCGCGCGTTCCATTCTGGCCCCTGCCGCACGAAGACTGTCGCGGCCACACTATCCTGCTCGAGAATGACGTAGCGTTGGATCGACTCCGTTGCCTGATATTCCCGGAGCTTCTCGATGCGATCGGTGCGCGAAGTGCCCGGACTGAGAACCTCGAAAACGACCACGGCGTTCCTGATCACGGTCTCGTCCGCCGGGACCGGCGTGCAATAGACGAAGGCGTCCGGGTAGCGGATGCGTCCCATGACCTCGATCTTCATGGTGGGTCCCCGCACACGACAGGGCTTACCGCGCAGATGCTCCCGAAGAAGCGCACGCAAGGTGCCGCCGATCGCTTCGTGCGCATCCGTTCCGCACGTCATGGCGACGGCCTCGAAGCCGTCGAATTCATGGCGAAGCTCTTGTTGTTCCTCCCAGGCGAGGAACTGTTCGACGGTCATCGGCTTGCGAAGAGCGACATTCATGTGGGGCAGCCTAGCATGAAATCACCTGCGGCTACTCTTCCATGGAAGGCATTGGTCCGTCGAACACGCTATTCCGCCGCCTGCGCGTAAGTCTCCAGCGGCGCGCAGGTGCAAACCAAATTCCGGTCGCCATAGACGTTGTCCACCCGCTTGACCGGCGGCCAATATTTCGCCGCCGCCACCCATGCCAGCGGGTATGCCGCCTGCTGGCGTGAGTATGCGTGTGTCCATACATCCGCCATCACCTCACGCGCGGAGTGGGGGGCGTGCTTCAGCGGATTGTCCACCTTGTCCAGCCTGCCCGCGGCGATCGCGGCAATCTCCGCGCGGATCGCGATCATCGCATCGCAGAACCGGTCCAGCTCCGGCTTGCTCTCGCTTTCGGTCGGTTCGATCATCAACGTACCCGTCACCGGCCAGGACATCGTCGGCGCGTGGAAGCCGAAATCGATCAGGCGCTTGGCGATATCCTCCACCATCACGCCTGCCTCCGCCTGGAAGCCGCGACAGTCGACGATGCATTCATGCGCCACCATGCCGCCGGGACCGGTGTACAGCACCGGATAATGCCCGCGCAGCCGGCCGGCGATGTAGTTCGCGCTCAGGATCGCCACCTCGGTTGCGCGCTTCAGCCCCGCGGCGCCCATCATGCGGATATACGCATACGAAATGGGCAGGATCATCGCACTGCCAAATGGCGCCGCCGCGACCGGGCCGAAGCCGCTGTCAGGCCCGGCATCCTCGCGCAGCGGATGATTGGGCAGATAAGGCGCGAGATGCGCCGCGACGCCGATCGGTCCGACGCCTGGTCCGCCGCCGCCATGCGGAATGCAGAACGTCTTGTGCAGGTTGAGGTGGCACACATCCGCGCCGATCGCCGCGGGACTGGTCAGTCCGACCTGCGCGTTGAGGTTGGCGCCATCCATGTACACCTGACCGCCACGCGCATGCACGATGTCGCAGATCTCGCGTATCGCCGCCTCGAACACGCCATGCGTGCTTGGATACGTCACCATCAGCGCCGCAAGACGCTCGGCATGCTTGTCCGCCTTGGCCCGGAGATCGATCAGATCGATGTTGCCGTCGCGGTCGCAGCCGACCACCACCACCTGCAATCCGGCCATCGCAGCGCTTGCCGGATTGGTGCCGTGCGCGCTGGACGGGATCAGGCAGATGTCGCGATGGCCTTCGCCCTGCGCCTCGTGGTACGCGCGGATCGCCAGCAGCCCGGAATACTCGCCCTGCGAGCCAGCGTTCGGTTGCAGCGTGACGGCGGCAAAGCCGGTGATCGCCTTCAGCCAGTCCGCCAGGCGTCCGATCAGTTCGGCGTAGCCTTGCGTCTGGTCGCATGGCGCGAACGGATGGATCTCGGTGAAGCCGGGCAGGGTGATCGGGATCATCTCCGCCGATGCATTCAGCTTCATCGTGCACGAGCCGAGCGGGATCATGCTGCGGTTCAGCGCGATGTCCTTCTCCTCCAGACGCTTGAGGTAGCGCAGCATCTCGTGTTCGGCATGGTGCTGGCTGAATACCGCCTGCTCGAGGAACGGCGTGTTGCGCAGGAGTTCCGCGGGGATCGACGGCGGCGCGGATGCGGGCGCGCCGCCCAAGACGGATGCCAGCCGCGTCAGCTCATCGCGCGTCACTGTTTCGTCGAGCGTGATGCCGACGCGCGTGTCGCTGATCCGGCGCAGGTTGAAGCCCTCCACCAGAGCAGCCTGCATCAGACTGTCCGCGCTCGCGGTCTCCAGCGCGATGGTGTCGAAGAACGCATCGTGCAGCAGGCGATGCCCGCCGCGCCGCGCCGCATCGGCGAGCATCCGTGCCTGCAGGTTCACCCGGCGCGCAATGCGCTTCAGTCCCTCCGGCCCATGCCACACCGCGTAGCAGCCGGCGATCACCGCCAGCAGCACCTGCGAGGTGCAGATGTTCGACGTCGCCTTCTCGCGCCGGATGTGCTGCTCGCGCGTCTGCAACGCGAGACGCATCGCCGGCTCCCCGGCGGCGTCGAGCGAAACGCCGACCAGCCGCCCCGGCATGTGCCGCCTGTAGGCATCGCGCGTGGCCAGATACCCCGCGTGCGGTCCGCCAAATCCCATTGGCACGCCGAAACGCTGCGACGAACCGACCACGATGTCGGCGCCCATCTCGCCAGGCGGCGTCAGCAGCGCGAGCGACAGGGGATCGGCGCACACGATCGTCAGCGCATCGACCTCATGCGCCGCGCCGATCTCCGGCGAGAATTCGCGCACCGCACCCGTCGTGCCGGGATATTGCAGCACCAGGGCGAACGGCTGCGCCGCGCCGATCGCCGCCACGTCGCCGGGCGCGACATCGACGATCTGGATGCCGACCGGGCGGGCGCGCGTCGCCAGCACGGCACGGGTCTGCGGATGCAGATCGGTCGCTACCGCCAGCACGTCCGACTTCGTCCTGCTGATCGCGTGCGCCATCGCCATCGCTTCGGCCGCGGCAGTGGCCTCGTCCAACAGCGAGGCGTTGGCGATCTCCATCGCCGTGAGTTCGCAGATCATCGTCTGGAAGTTCAGCAGAGCCTCCAGCCGGCCCTGCGCGATCTCGGCCTGGTACGGCGTATAGGCGGTGTACCAGCCGGGGTTCTCCAGCACATTCCGGAGAATTACTGGCGGCGTGTGCGTGCCATGGTAGCCCATGCCGATCAGCGACTTCTTCAGCACATTCTGCGCCGCAAGCGCGCGCAGTTCGGCGATCGCCGCCGCCTCGTCGATCGGCGGCGGCAAGTCGAGCGCCTGGGTCATCCGGATCGCCGGCGGCACGGTCTTCGCCGCAAGCTCATCGAGCGTCGCGGCGCCGACCGCGTGCAGCATCGCGGCGATGTCGGACTCGGAAGGGCCGATATGCCGCGAAACGAAGCTATCCGCCGCCTCCAGCGCGGCAAGCTCTGCGAGTGCGTCCATCAGTCGAGCGTCTCCAGGTATTCGCTGTAGGCGGCTTCGTCCAACAGCGCCTCGAACGCTTCGGTGTCGTCGATCTCGATGCGGAAGAACCAGCCCTCGCCCTCGGCGTCCGAGTTCACCAGCGAGGGGTCGTCGATGATCGTCTGGTTGGTCTCGACGATCTTGCCGGCAAGCGGCGCATAGACATCGGAGGCGGCCTTGACGCTTTCCACCACGGCGCAGGCCTCATCGGCTGCCACATCGCGGCCGATCTCGGGCAACTCGACGAACACCACGTCGCCGAGCGCTTCCTGCGCATGATCGGTGATGCCGACGGTGGCGATGTCGCCATCCAGGCGCACCCAATCGTGTTCCTTGGTGTAGCGGAGATCGGAGGGCGGTTTTGCCATGCGGAAGGCTCCTATCAGCGGGCGTAGCGATGGGGAACGAAAGGCATCGGCACGACACGTGCGGGCAGGGGCTTGCCACGGACGACGAGGTGCAGGGGAGTGCCATCGGCAGCCAGGTCCTTGCGAACGTAGCCCATGGCGATCGGCGCGCTCAGCGTGGGTGAGAAGCCGCCGGAGGTGATGGTGCCGGCCGCGGTGCCGTCGCCGGCGACGATGTCGGTTTGTGCACGGGCCGGGGCGCGGCCGTCGGGGCGGATGCCTACCCGGAGGCGGTGGGCGCCATGCTCCATCTGGTCACGGATGGCCACGGCGCCGGGGAAGTCCCACGCGAGACGCCGGCGACTGCCGATCGCCCAGGTGAGGCCGGCCTCCACCGGGGTGGTCAGCTCGTCGATGTCGTTGCCGTAGAGGCAGAGCCCCCCCTCCAGCCGCAGCGAATCGCGCGCGCCGAGCCCAGCCGGCGCGACCTCGGGTTCGGCCACAAGGCGCTGGGCGAGCGCTTCGGCGCGGTCGGCGGGGACGGAGATCTCGAACCCGTCCTCACCCGTGTAGCCGGAACGCGAGACCAGGCAGGGTATACCGACCAGCGTGACGGCGGCGACACCCATGAATGGCAACCGCGCAGCCTCCGGCCCTATCCGCGCGATCACCGCGGCGGCGGCGGGACCCTGGAGGGCAAGCAGGGCGCGGTTCTCGATCGACCGAAGCCGCACCCCCGCCGGCATGTTGGCGGCAATGTGGGTGAAGTCGCCCTCCTTTCGGCTCGCGTTCACCACCAGGAACAGGCGATCCTCGCCGATATTCGCCACCATCAGGTCGTCGATGATGCCGCCCGCCTCATTCGTGAGCAGTGTGTAGCGCTGCCGTCCCGGCTTCAGCCCCAGCAGATCGCCAGGCACGAGGCGCTCCAGCGCCGAAGCGGCAGCGGCTCCAGGCAGCACCGCCTGCCCCATGTGCGAGACGTCGAACAGCGCTGCCCGGGCGCGACAGTGCAGATGTTCGGCCATTACGCCCTGGTACTGCACCGGCATGGCGTAACCGGCGAACGGCACCATCCGCGCCCCTTGGGCGCGATGCCAGGAATCCAGCGGCGTGGTCTTCAGTGGCCTGGGCCTGGGGTCGTCAGGCAGCGCATTCTCGATCACTGGTTCGCTCCGCAAGCAAGGTCACAGGCCGGCGATGTGCCGGTTCCGGTGACCCCCCTCTGTCGGGCGACCTGAGAGATTCAAAGCGCCCCGGTGCTGGTGCCCTGGGTGCTTCTTACTCCGTCGGTGCGGCGGGCGGATGGGCTGCCTACCGGCTTTCCAGAGATCCCTGATCCCAGCGCGGTCCCTGTTGCCTGAGCGTTTCCGGGGGCCGGTTGCGCCTTCGGCGGCGGATCGACTCCGCTCTCTCCCGCGCCGGGTGGCTGGGACGGATGGAGGATGCCGGAAATGGCGGGGGTGCACAACAAAAGGCTTCGTCGTTGCCTGACGGTGACGTTGAAATGATCGCCGCGTTCGTCGCTACGGCCGTCGCTGGAGCCAGACGTGCTCCGCCTGTGCGGATTGTCGAGGGGCAGGGAGGAAAATTCACCGCTGAGGCGCAGAGTGCGCAGAGAAGGCGAGATATTGAGCCGAAAGCCGGTCCACGATGCGCAGGTCGCGACATGTCTTCGGCTGACACGCTGCCCGCCGACATTGCTGCTGAACAGCAAAACCGTTCCGCTCTAACAAGCGTGAAGCCGCTGCTGCTCCTTCCGAACTCGACTGCTCTGCGCCCTCTGCGCCTCAGCGGTGAATATTCTCAGTGCTCTCCGCCGCCAATGTTGACGAGCAGGCCGTTGACCATGTCCACTCTGCCCCATCGCCGCACCACCAACCGGTGAGCAAACGGGGCAGTCCAATGATCGAGCAGACGCTGGACATCACGACCAAGGCAGGCTCGATGGAGACATTCATCTGCCATCCCGAGCGCGACGGTCCATTCCCGGCCGTGTTGCTGCTGATGGATGCGCCGGGCGTTCGCGAGGAGCTGCGCGACATGGCGTGCCGGCTCGGCACCGTCGGCTATTACGTGCTGCTGCCCAATCTCTACTACCGCGCCGGCCGCGACACGATCTTCGGACCCGACGTGCTGGAGCAGGGCAGCGCCGAGCGTGAACGCATGCGTGCGGTGCGCACGAAGATGACCATCCCGCCGGTGATGGACGATGTGGCCGCGATGCTCGCCTTCGTCGATCGGCAGGCGGAGGTGAAGCAGGGGCCGGTCGGGGCGCATGGCTATTGCATGAGCGGTCCCTATGCGCTCGCCGCCGCCGCACGCTACCCCGACCGCGTCGCCGCCGCCGCTTCGTTCTACGGCACCTGGCTGGTCAGCGACGCCGAGGAAAGCCCGCATCTGAACCTGGGCAAGGCGAAGGGTGAACTCTACATCGCCTGCGCCGAGCACGATGACCTGGCGCCGCTGCCGATGGTCGAGGAACTGCGTGCCGCGTTCGCGCGCGCCGGCGCCGCGGGCGAGATTGAATTGTATCCCGGCGTGCACCACGGTTTCGCGTTCCCGCAGCGCTGGTGCTACCACAAGCCGGCAGCGGAGCGCCACTGGGAGCGGCTGATAGGGTTGTATCGGCGGCGCCTGGGGTAACGACCGCACACCGGGGACGGGGATGGGGGAAACGGTCGGAATCCGGCACCGCGCCACCGTCGTGGGCTGCGCGGGAGTGACCTGGGCTCGGCGCTTGCTGGCACAGGCCATCACGCGCAGCGGGCGGCTTATGCAATCCACGTTTGATGGCGCATACGTCCCGCAGGCCCGCGTGCAGGATTCCGTGGCGATCGAACTCGACTGCCTGTCGGCAGGATACGGCGTGAGGCAGGTCCTCGAGGACATAACGGGCCGCTTCGAGCCGGGCAGCCTCACCGCGATCGTCGGGCCAAATGGGGCCGGCAAGAGCACGTTGCTCAATGTCCTGGCCGGACTGAAGCAACCGCGGTCGGGCACGATCCTGCTGCGCGGGATTCCACCGGAGTCGATCGGCTTCCTGCCGCAGATCGACGCGATCGATCGCAGTTATCCGATCTCCGTGCTCGAGTTCGTGGCACTCGGGCAGTGGGCGCGTTTCGGGGCATTCCGGACGCCCTCCTACGATCTGATGACGGAGGTTGTCGCAGCGCTTCGCGCCGTGGGGATGCAGGATGCCGCCACCTCGCAGATCGGCGATCTTTCGATCGGGCAGTTCCGTCGTGTGCTGTTCGCCAGACTGATCGTGCAGGACGCCCGTCTGCTGCTGCTCGACGAACCGTTCGGCGGGATGGACTTGAAGACGACCACAGATCTGCTCGCGCTGCTGCAGGTCTGGCACCGCGAGGGACGCACGATCGTCGCCGTGCTGCACGACCTCAACCATGTTGGAACGACGTTTCCCTCGACGCTGTTGCTGGCACGCCGCGTGATCGCCTGGGGCGAGACCTCGGCGGTGCTCGCGCCGGACAATCTGGCGCGCGCCGGCATGGGGGAAGTCGAGCCTGGACCACGCATCGCACCGCTGCGGCTGGTACCGTCGTGATGCGCGCCATCCTGCTCGATCCGTTCTGGACGTTCGGCTTCATGCGCACCGCGCTCGTCGCGTGTCTTGGGCTGGCGCTAGCGAACGCACCGGTCGGCGTGCTGCTTTTACAACGGCGCATGAGCCTGACCGCCGACGTTCTTTCGCATGCGATCATGCCTGGTGCGGCGCTGGGGTTCCTGGTTGCCGGCTACTCGCTGTTCGCGCTCAGTCTGGGAGGGATCGTCGCGGGCATTCTGGTGGCACTGCTGGCATCCCTAACGGCGCGCTTCAACGGCGAGGGCAGCGAGGCAGCGCTCGCCGTGTTCTATCTGTTGTCGCTAGCTGCTGGCGTACTTTTGGTTTCGCTGCGCGCCAGCAATACCGATCTGATGCATGTGCTGTTCGGTACTGTGCTTGCTGTTGACCAACGCGCTTTGGTGTTCATCGCGCTGGTCGCAACCGTCACGCTATTCGCAATCGCAATGGTTTGGCGACCGCTCGCGGTTGAAAGCTTCGATCCGCTGTTCCTTCGTTCGATCGGAGGCGGCGGGCCGGTATTCCGCCGCCTGTTCCTGATCCTGACCGTGCTGTGTCTGGTCGCCGGGTTCCAGGCGTTTGGTACACTGCTTGCGGCCGGCCCTCTGCTGCTGCCTGCCGCTGCCGCGCGCCATTGCTCGCGCGATCTGCGAATCCAGATTGGTCTTGCAGCGGTTTTTGGCGTCGTGGCCAGCGTCGCGGGACTGCTGCTGTCGTACCATCTCAACGTGCCCTCGGGACCGGCGATCATCCTGGCCGGTGGCGGAATCTATTTCCTTGCACTGCTCTTGCCGCGCCGTGAATCGGCGAGCGCTAATGCAAACTGGCAACCAGCCGAATAAAGGAGGGACAGACGTGAAACGACGCGCGCTCCTGCTTGCCATGCCGCTGGCGGTGATCGTCCGCGCCGCCGCAGCGGCGCCACCGCGCGTCGTCGCGACGTTCAGCGTCCTCGGCGACATGGTGCAGCGGATCGCGGGGAGCCACGTGACGCTGACGACAATTGTCGGCCCCGATGGCGATACGGAGGCCTATGAGCCCACGGCCGCTGATGCGCGCGCTCTCGCCGAGGCCGATCTGCTTGTCATGAATGGCCTCAATCTGGAGTTCGAGCCCTGGTTGGAGAGTCTGCTCCAGCAGGCCCAGTTCCACGGCGTCAAGAGCGTCGCGAGCGACGGCGTGCGCACCATCAGGAAGTCCGACGAGACCAACGCATCCGGCAATGCCAAATCCGATGAACTGGACCAGCACGCCTGGCATGATGTGGCCAACGGGGCGATCTACGCTACCAACATCGCGGCCGCGCTCATCCGGCTCGACCCGGCTCACGCCGACGACTATCGGGCGCAGGTAGACGCGTATCAACGTGAACTGCTGGAACTCGATGGCTGGGCGAAGCAGCGCATCGCGGAAGTGCCTGCCGGCAAGCGGAAGGTGATCACTTCGCATGATGGGTTCGCCTATCTGGCGCGTGCCTACGGCATCACCATCATCGGTGCCCGCGGCTGGACCAATGACAAAGAGGCTTCGGCGGCTCAGGTTGCGCGCCTCATCCAGCAGATCAAACAGGATAAGGTGCGCGCGATCTTCATCGAGAACATGAATGACCCGCGGCTGATCCAACGCGTCGCGCGCGAGGCCGGCGCCACGGTCGGCGGCGAGTTGTATTCGGACGCGCTGTCCAAGCCCGACGAAGATGGCGGCACCTACGTCAAGATGGTCCGGCACAATATCGAGACGCTGCGTGCGGGCATGTTGAAGAACTGATCATGGCTGGGAGATGCATGGGTTGGAGACGCCGTTCCTCCTTTGTCATGGCCAGGAGGTGCGTTAGTTGGAGGTGCAGTTCCTCCTTCGTCATGGCCGGGCTTGACCCGGCCATCTGTCGCGTCGCCTGTGCCGGTGGAGATGGCCGGGTCAAGCCCGGCCATGACGGGGGAATTGGGTGAGGGCCGCGACGATTGGATCCACGAGTCGTTCCTTGTCGATGAATCGTTCTCTCCGAGACGAGACTTAGGATGGCCGGCTTCTCCCCATGGTCGGCAAGCGGACTTCTCGCCGGCACAGGGCAGCGCCTGACAATAGCGGCGGCCGGCGTCGCGTGCCTTTGGCTCGCCGTGCTGTGGGCATCGCTCGGCGTCGCGCCTCCCGCATCGCAGGTCGGCGCCGTTCCGACGGAAACAGCGCCATCACCGCCTGTCCCACTCCACGCGATCGCTGTGGCCGCAGCGGCCGCGCCAGGAGGCGGTCAGTACGATCGGTTTGGCATCGAGATGCAGCCCGCGCCCGCGCCGGTGAATGCCCGCGGCGATGTCACGTTCTTCGCGCGGCTGATGCGAAGCGCGGCGGGCGAAGCGCTGTTCCTGTCACACGACGGTCAGACGGTCGTGGTGGCCGCGAGCGGTGGTCCTGCTCCCGGCGGTGGCACGCTGGCCAGTTTCACCGAGCATCCTGCACCCGCTCTGAACAAGTTGGGCACGGTGGCCTTTGCCGCGACGATTGACGGCGGGCGAAGCACGGACGCTGTACTGACCTGGACTCGCGGCAAACTGACAAGCGTTGCGCAGAGCGGTGCGAAGGCCCCCGACATATCGGGCGGCGTGTTCTTCGACTTCGGCCGGCCTTCGATCAATGATGCAGGCGACGTCGCGTTTCTTACCACGGTCCGACGTGGTCGTGAAACGCTGGACGCAATTTACGTGAGTGCCAAAGGCCATCTGAACAAGCTTGCCGCGGCGGGCGACGCGGTGCCCGATGGCGGCGTGTTCTCGGCGCTCGCGGCGCCCGTGCTGAACAACAAGGGCATCGTCGCTTTTGCGGCCGTGATCGAGCAAGGCCAGCGGCCGGCCGGCATCTTCGTTGCCGCGGACGGTACGCTGCGCCGGGCGATCGGCGCCGGTGACGCCGCGCCGGAAGGGGGGATCTTTTCCCGTCTTTCCGAGCACGTCGATATCGACGATGCCGGGCGCATCGCGTTCGCTGCGTTTCTCGCGCAGACCGCGCCACGCTCCGGCATCTTCATCGCGGGCGATCATGATGTAAGCCGTGTCGCCGCGCTTGGGACGGCGGCGCCAGGCGGTGGCACCTTCGCCTCGTTCGGCGATGCTCCGTCACTTGCGCCCGACGGAAGGCTCGCCTTCATCGCTGCCATCGACGGCGGCAATGGTTCGACGGGCGCATTCACTTACGGACCCAACGGCATCGAGCGCGTCGCCACAGTGGGCGACAGCATCGCCGATACGCGTCCCATCGCGTATTTCCCGCTCAACGCCGCCATCGCGGCCGGTGCCGGCAATCGCGTGACATTCCATGCGGGGCTCAAATCCGGCGACGATCAGGTCGATGCCATCGTCCTGTTCGCCCCCGCGGCACCATGACGGTTCAGTTCATGTCAATCGGCGGATAGATCACGAAGGCATTGGCCGGCGTGACCAGCCGGTGCTGCGTCGCGGTGCGCGGCGCGATCGGCCTGCCGGTCGCAAGCTCGGTCGCCAACGGCAGCGCGTCATAGCCATAGCGATCGAGGAAGTAGCCCACCGAACCAAGCAGCAGGCTGCCGCGATTGACCGGGTCGAGTTCCCTCTTGTCGGACGTATTTCCATGCACCGAACGATCGCAGCCGTGGCTTGCGATGACCGCATCGGCGTGACGCAAGCTGCCCTCGATCGCTG
>DATMND010000505.1:0-11663 GCA_035569235.1 Acetobacteraceae bacterium
CTCCGGCATCTTCATCGCGAGCGATCATGATGTCAGCCGAGTCGCGGCGCTTGGGACGGCGGCGCCAGGCGGTGGCACCTTCGCCTCGTTCGGCGATGCTCCGTCGCTCGCACCCGACGGTCGGCTCGCCTTCATCGCTGCCATCGACGGCGGCAATGGATCGACGGGCGCATTCACTTACGGACCCAACGGCATCGAGCGTGTCGCCACAGTGGGCGACAGCATCGCCGATACGCGTCACATTGCGTATTTTCCGCTCAACTCCGCCATCGCGGCAGGGTCCGGAAATCGTGTGACATTCCATGCGGGGCTCAAATCCGGCGACGATCAGGTCGATGCCATCGTCCTGTTCGGTCCCGCCACGCCATGACGGTTCAGTTCATGTCGATCGGCGGATAGATCACGAAGGCATTGGCCGGCGTGACCAGCCGGTGCTGCGTCGTGGTGCGCGACGCGATCGGTTTGCCGGCCGCAAGGTCGGTCGCCAGCGGCAGCACGTCGTAGCCATAGCGGTCAAGGAAGAAGCCCACCGAACCCAACAGCAGGCTGCCGCGATTGACCGGATCGAGTTCCCTTTTGTCGGACGTATTTCCATGTACCGAACGATCGCAGCCGTGGCTTGCGATGACCGCATCGGCGTGACGCAAGCTACCCTCGATCGTCGACTTCGCCGCGAGCGCGGTGGCATCGTCCAGTGCGGCCACGAGCGCCTTGCGGTTGGGATGCGAAGCAAGGAACGAACGCAGCAGCGCATCGGCCTTCAGCGGATTTCCCCCCGTGTCGATACGTACCGTCGTGCCTGTGACCTGAGCGACGCCGGCGGTGATGCCCGCGATCCGCTCGTCCATGCGGTTCATTGCATCCGTCGGCGGGCCGATGATGACCACATCGGTGGCGCGATCATGCCAGTTCTCCGCGGCATGGCGCGCCAGCGCCTCACCGGCGATTCGGCCAGCCACGGCATTGTCGGCGGTATAAAGCGGCGCGCCAGGCACCAGCCGGCCGATCGCCAGCACCGGGATCTTCGCTGCCGCGAGCAGTCTGCCGACCTCCGTGTTGACTGCATTGTCCCAGCCGTAATGGATATAGACATCGACGCGCCGGCGTATCGCATCTTGCGTATTCGCCAGCGCCTTCGTCCGGTCAAGCGCATTGTCGTAGAACACAAGGTCGATGGACCGGCGTCGCGCGGCCAGCGAGAAACTCTCGCGCACTTCGGCGCCGGTGAAGCCGGTGCCCTCCAGCCGAACCGACGGGTCTTCACTCAAATTGGCAAAGGCAACGGTGACGGTCCCGGTTTCGTCGGCGCGTGCCGGAACCGCGAGAGCAGTGGTGGTCGCGCCGGCCAGCAGGGACCGGCGCGACAGCACGTGTGGCGACGTCAGCGGATCGCCTCGATGCCCACGAAGTTGCCGGTGAGACCGACCGCCTTGGGCACCGTCATGTTGAAGAAGAACGTCGCCCGCTTCGTGCTGGCGACTTCCTCGGCGATGTCATCCGTCTTCATGTTCTCGATGATGTGGATGCCGTTGTCGGTGAGCAGGGTCTGGTGCACGGGGAAGAGGATCTGCGGGTCCTCCGGCGGGATCACCTCCACCGCCCAGGTATCGGCACCGACCGTGACCACCTTCTGCGCCGCGAGCCATTTGGCCGCATCGACGCCGATGCCAGGCTCGCCGCTGTTGTAAAGTGCATTCTGCGCCGGGTACTGCTCGTAGATGTCGACCCAGCCCGTGTGCAGCACTACGATGTCGCCCTCGCGCAAGGTGACATTATACATCTTCAGGCCCGCCTCGAGATCTGCCTGGGTGATCACGGTGCCCTTATCGAGGCACGGCTTGCGGCATGCGGGATTGGTCTTGAGCTTGTTCGCCGCCTGGAAGACGCGCACCATATCGATCAGCACGCCGCGGGTCGCGAACGATTTCAGGTGTTCGAGGCCAAGCCGCGTCATGTTGTTCTGGTTGATATACTTACCCATCGGCGTCTGATTGTAATAGCAGTCGTTGCGACCGATATGGCCCATCCCGTCGAGATGCGTGCCGACGTGGCTCTGGCTCAGCCAGGTGTCCTCCATGTAGGTGAGCCCGTTCTTGCCCAGTGCGGCGCCGGGCGCGAGCGTGACCGCGGTGAGCACCGTCTTGGTGAACCGTGTGCCGAACAGAGGAACGCCATCCACCAGCGGATTGGTCAGGCTGATGACCTTGCCTTCCTGGATTTCCGCCGCGGCCGCCTTGGTGACCTGCGGCGTCACGCGATTGGTGGCGCCGGTCTGATCGTCCGGTCCGAAGGGTGAAGCGGGGACAACTTTGGAGCAGTCGCTCTGCGCGTATGCCGTCGCCATGCAGACGGCCATCCCGAGAGAGACAAGCCCAGTCACGAGCAGCTTTCTCATGTCTCCTCCACATTGCTTCTTGTTGTCGTTCTTCCGCGGAGCAAGCAATCCTGCGAGGTGTCGGTCGCGGCCGGATGTGCAGGAAGCTTGCACACCCGCAACCTTAGTGACGCGGCTTCTGCTCGTCCAGCATGGCGCGCATCCCGTCCCCGCGCGGCGAGGTTTGTTGGCAAACCGCCGCGGCCCCGAGACGGCCTGGAGAGCGCGGCGGTTGAAGGTAGGGATGGACAGGCGGACGCCGGTTGATGGCATCGGATTGACCCAGGAAGCTCTCCCCGCCGGTGTCTGACCAAACCTCGAATGCGTAGACATGTCGCGACGACGAGGCGCCTTGATTGCTCACCTCGCGAACGTGGGAAGCGTATTGTATCGCGGCAGCCAGGGATTCGGCGACAGTATCGGCTGGAAAGATGACGTGGCCGTGATCATCAAGCATGTTGCAATGGTAGCTGGGCATGGTGCGCTCCTTCGCGCCATTCAGGCGGGAGCACTCGTAGCTCTCTGCCGCCGGCGCCTGCGTTCGGCCTTTGCCAGCGATGCAGCACAACGTGCGCCCCGCGCCCCCACGATGCAAGCGGGGGAGCGTCAGTGGGACGATCATTTTTAACGCGTGATTAACGTTGATAGAACGGCAAAACCGTAATGATCACAACGAAGTGCTTATGCAACGACACCGATCCGGTGTTAGAACGGTTGCGTTGACCAAACTTTCGACGCGGGTGCGGAACTCGCCCGTGGCCGATGCCGATTGCTCCTGAGCGGCAGGTGGCGTGAGTGACGACTGGCCAGGGTGCTCTTGTGCCCTGGCCATTTTGTTTGTTCGCACCACGCCACGACGCAGCACCCGGACCGCTTGCGCAAACTGCCAACCTGGAGGACGCTGGCGCGCAGGGCAGAGGGAATACACAATGGCGAATATCCACGCGCGACTGGCCCATATGGGCATTTATATCCACGACCGCGACAAGATGGAGCGCTTCTACACCGAGGTGCTCGGCCTGATGGTGACCGACCATGGCGAGGGACGCGCCGGGACGCACCTCACCTTCATGAGCGGCAATCCGGAGAACCACCACCAGCTTGTGCTGGTCACCGGTCGCCCTGACACGTCGGGCTTCAACCCAATCCAGCAGATGTCCTTCATGGTCGACTCGCTGGCCGATCTGCGCGAGGTGCACAAGCGTGCCCTGGCGCTCGGCGCCACCGACATGCGCCCGGTCAGCCACGGCAATGCCTGGTCGATCTACTTCAAGGACCCCGAAGGCAACACGGTGGAGGCGTATCTCGACACGCCGTTCCACGTGCCGCAGCCGCACGGCGAATTCCTCGATCTGACCAAGTCCGACACGGACATCCTGCGCGAGACGGAAACGTCGTGCCGCAAGGATGCCGGCTTCATGCCGATCGACCAGTTCAAGCGCGAGATGGCGACACGGCTGGGTGCCTGAGCCTGGCCGTCCGCTCCCAAGCGCCGGGGAGCCAGGCCAAAGCGACAAGGCAGCCCCGGCCGCCGGCGTAGCGTCGTACTGGCAGACGACGCTATGGGCCATGGTGGGCATCCAGTTCATCATGACCATGTCGTTCAGCTTCCTCAGCCCGATCATGCCGCTGTTCCTGCCGGACCTCGGCGTGACGACGGAAGCCGGCATCGACCTGTGGTCCGGCATCCTCAGCGGCTCCACCTCCTTCGTTGCCGCGTTCGCCTCGCCGCTCTGGGGCAGGCTCGCCGACCTACACGGGCGCAAGCTGATGCTGCTGCGCTCGAGCTGCGCGATCGCCTTCTTCACCGCGCTGATGGGCATGTCGCTGAACGTCTGGCAGTTCTTCGCCGCACGCGCGCTGATGGGCGTGTTCGCCGGCTTCTCGTCCACCGCGATGGCGCTGGTGGCGAGCCAGGTGCCGGAGCAGCGTCTCGGCTACGCGCTCGGCCTGCTCAGCACGGGCCAGCTGGTCGGCTCGCTGGTGGGGCCGGTGATCGGCGGCGTTTTGGCCGATGTGACCGGCAGCTACCGCATTCCGTTCTACTGCACATCGGCCATCACCTTCGCCTCCATGGCGCTGGTCTGGCGCGGCGTGCGCGAGAATTTCGTGCGACCGGACGGCGCGCATCGCCGACGCTCCGGCATGCGCGGCCTGGCGATGATGATCGGCGCGGCCGGCGTGCTGCCACTGTTCTTCGTGCTGTTCATGGCGCAGTTCAGCACGCGCGCGGTGCAGCCGTTGGTCACGGTGTTCGTGCAGGAACTGGTCGGCATGCGGCCCGACCTGGCGACACTGGGCGGGGTGGCGTTCTCCGTCACCGGGCTGGCCGGCATGATCGCGGTGCCGCTGATCGGCAAGCACAGCGACGAGATCGGCTACCGTCGCGTGCTGCTGATCTGCCTGGCGGGCGCCACGCTGACCAGCCTGCCGCAGGCCTTCGTCGGCAGCTACTGGGGGTTCGTGGTCGAGCGGTTCGGCGTCGGGCTGTTCATCGGCGGCATCCTGCCGACCGCCAATGCGCTGATCGGCCGGATGGTGCCGCGCTCCGATCGCGGCGCGGTCTACGGCATGACCTCATCGGCGACCTTTCTCGGCAATTCTATGGGGCCACTGACCGGCGGGGCGATCGCGGCTTCGTTCGGGCTGCGCTGGGTGTTCCTGATCACCGCGGGACTACTGCTGGCGAACCTGATCTGGGTGTATTTCAAGGTGCCCGAGTATGTGGACGAGCGGGAGGAGTAGACGGAGGTTTCGTCTCAAAGCCCGTGGTGGGAGACAGGGGACCATGCGGTGAGACGGTGCCGGCCGAGGCGTGGGAGCAGGAAAATTCACCGCGGAGACGCAGAGGGCGCTGAGAAGTCGAGTTTCACAGCCCACTTCTCGGCTTCTCTGCGCCCTCTGCGCCTCTGCGGTGGAAAATTCTCGGCGCGCTCCCCGCGCGACGCGGCCTATTGATCGAGCGCCAGCAGAACGGGGCTTCGACCGTTGACAAGCTCTCGCACCAGATAATCCTCGGGCGGGCCGAACGTCACGTCGTCCGGCACCCGGCCGAGCCGGCGGATCAGCGCCGCACGCTGCGGATAGTTCAAAGCATATTGCTCGGCTTCCGCGATCGGGTCGGCCTTCGGCATCGCTTCCTCCTTCGGCGCCGGGGCCGATGGCGGCGGCGGCTCGGCCGCGGCAGGGAGCTCGGCGCGACCCAACGCCTGCGCCATCAACCCGATGGCGCAGTATTCGGTCCAGGCGGCGCGGTCAGTGGCGGCGTTGTCCGCCTCGCGCTTCCGGCGTTCCGCCTGGACGCGCTGCAGCAGCGACCGTGTGGCCCGCGCCTGGCGCATCATGTTGGCCGAATGGGCAGTGCATTTCAGGATGAAGTTGGGATCGCCGTGGTACTTGCGGGCCAAGCGCAGGCATTCCATCGCCTGCGCGTTGGCCGCGACGTAGGTGGCCGCGAGATCGGCCTCATCGGCGGTGGCGGGAAGCAGCGCGGCAACATGCGCCATGGCGGCATTGTCGCGGCGGACGAGGTCCTCGGGGGAGTCGGTGATGGGCGGCGGGAGCGAGCCGCGCAGGGTGTGGATGACCTGGTAATAGGTATCCCTGGGGAGCTGGAGGGTGAGGTCGAGGGGCTCGGGTTCGGGAGAGGGGTCCATGGGGGGATATATAGGGTTATTTTGGCTCACTGTAAACAGTCAGTTTCTCTGACAGGGCGGGCACGGACCTGCACCGAAATTCGTGATGCCCCTCCGTCGTCACGGCCGGCCTTCCCCGTCATGACGGCGTAGTGGCAATCGATGGGTCGCATGCAAGGGCGATTGGGGTAATCCGCGTTATTCTTCCTTTGGACTGGCGCATGCGGCACCCAGCCTCATCCTGAACGTAGCCAATCGCCGCCGTTGTCAGTTGCCCTCACACATTCTCAACCGGATCCCCTCGAAGGTATCCTGTTCCCATGTATTGACGCGCAGGGTATCGGTCGCGAACTGGGCGACCGCGCCCTTGCCCTGGCGCATGCCATCCTCGTCCCAGACCTCGCGCGGATCGACCAACGGGGTGTCGCGATCGACGCTCATGATGACGTCACTGTAAAACTTGTTACCAGGCAAGATATATACGCAGATGACCCGTCGATTGTCCGGCAGCAGGCCAGCCATCGTTACCTTCAGTCTATCGGCGGTCACGGTGGTATCAAGAGGGGCCAAGGTGATCTTCTTCGTCGCCAGTTTCGCGGCGACCTCGGCCATGTGCTGATTGATGATGGCAACAGCCGTTGCCTCCGGAGCCTTCTCTGCCGCGGTGAGGACAGACGGGGCCGGCAGCCAACCAATCTTCACCTTGTTGTAGGCGTCGAATGCGTCGCTGCGATAGACGGACGGAACGCCGTTTGGGTCTGGCGGCGTATCCGAGATTGGAGCGGCCTTGGCTGACACACCGGTGCAGAGGGCGCCAACGACGAGAGTCATGGCAAATCGCGCGATCCCGCGCCGTCCGCCGGGTGTAGCCATGATGCGAGCTCCTATTGCTGGGCGCAGTAACCGCGCCATCACGCCGTCGGAGCTAACACAGATGACCATTTTCGCAAGAGGAAACTGGTGCCCAGGGACAGTGATTATGACTTTTTGGCGGTCCCCGGATCAGTGCCGGCCAGCAGGTTGAGTGTCCAACGCTTTTTTCCGTTGGCGGCCGGGGATGGCGCGGAGCATCGCGGTTTTGGTCGATCGTTCCGTCTTGCCGTTGTTAAACCCAGGCCGCGCTCAACCGGCCCAAATCACTGTGCCGATGCACTGGCAAATACCTCCGAAGCCATTCGTGGGCAGCATTGTAAAGCAAGATTCTAAACGCAGATGCAAGAAGATTCACGCAGACACACGCAGATGGCGTCAGGTTGAACGATCTGCCGGGGTATATGAACGGCTGCGCGTTAACTGTACTCAATACGCTTGGGACGGGCCGTGTTTTGCGTGCATCTGCCTTCATCTGCGTTTGAACCTCTCTTGTGCCGCGGCGTCGCAAGGCTCGCAACGCGGGCCGCGGCAGTACGTGATCGCAGCCTCTCGCGCAGCGCGAAGATCGCCATGGCCTAGGCAAGTGGGGTCGGAAACTGGCGCGATGTGGATTGGCTTGCCCTTGCGGTGATCCCCGGTCGCAATCCGCGAAGCAGGAGTAATAGTTAGTCGGTCGTCACTGCGAACAGTCGACGTTGGAGGCAATTCAGTCGCTCCATCTGATGACCCGCGGTGCCGTCGCAGCGATCTTCGGCCTGCGTTGAGTGCTCCTGGTCACGGGGCGCCTCAGC
Organism: Acetobacteraceae bacterium; assembly: GCA_035569235.1. GTDB lineage: Bacteria > Pseudomonadota > Alphaproteobacteria > Acetobacterales > Acetobacteraceae > JAMXLO01. Next base: position 7,674 of record DATMND010000505.1, read on the forward strand.
TTCTCCGTCGCTGTATGCCCGACGCCGCACGCCGACTTCGGAGTATAATCAACCGCGATTTTCGTTGTCAGTGTTCATACATTACGACCATCACGATATCAATATGGTTGCGCCTTGCGGTGAGACCTTGACCAATGTGCGGCAGTGAGTCCGGTCGTGTCGGGCCAGACCGAGTCGCCAGCCGGATTAAGCATTGGTTAGGGCCGGCCACATATGGTTGGACAATTGGGCCCGGTTCGCCCGCACCAACATCACAGCGAGACGTGTCCATGCGCATCCTCAGTGGCCTCAAGCTCCGCACCAAGTTGGCGTTGTTGCTCGGCCTGTCGGCCCTGGCCGTTGTTGTCTCGATCGGCGCGGCGGCTAATTTGATGCAACGGCGGATGTTCGAGGATCGGGTTGATAAGCTGCGTGCCGTCGTGCAGTCAACGATGGCCATTGCTCAATCGCTTGAAGGCCGTGTGAGCGCACAACAACTGACACGAGAGCAGGCCCTGATCCTGCTACGCGACGACATCCACGCGATTCGCTTCGATGGCGGCGCAGGATATGTCACGGCATGGACAACCGATGGGATCGTGGTGGCGCACGGCACAGTTCCCGCGCTGGAGGGCAAACCTACACCAGTCGCGGACACGAGTGGCAGAACCGTCAAGCAACTGGGCGCGGAGGCGCTCCGGGACAGCGACCACGGAGTTGTCAGTTATGCTTTTCCGAGGCCGGGTCAACAGGCGCCGCAGCCGAAGATCGCCTACGCTGCCCTCTTCGCCCCTTGGCAGATAGTGCTCATGTCGGGCGTCTACGTTGATGATCTCAACGCAGCGTTTCGCACGACCTTGCTTCAGCTCAGCATGATTGGCGGGGCAGTCCTGATTGCCATCTTGCTTGCCGCATGGTTGACCAACCGGGATATTACCGGATCGCTTGGCGGCCTGAAGACCGCGATGGATCGGTTGGCGAAGGGCGACCTCACAATTATGGTCCCCGGCACGGACCGGCGCGACGAGGTCGGCGGCATGGCCACGTCAGTGCTGGTATTCAAGGACAGCATGACCGAGACCGAGCGGCTGCGGGCAGAGCAGGAGGAGGTCAAGGTTCAGGCGGCGGCCGAGCAGAAGGCAGCTCTACACCGTCTGGCGGATGACTTCGAGAGCAAGGTCGGCCGTTTGGTCGGCGTTCTTTCTTCCGCTTCCACCGAGTTGCAAGCCACCGCGCAGTCGATGACCGGCACGGCGAACCAGAGCAACGAGCAGGCGACTGCCGTCGCTGCGGCGGCGGAGGAGGCGAGCACTGGTATGCAGACCGTGGCTTCGGCCGCCGAGGAACTGACGGCCTCAATCAGCGAGATCAGTCGTCAGGTGACACAATCCTCGAAGATCACCGCCAAAGCGGTGGATGATGCCAAGCGCACCGACGCTATCGTGCATGCGCTGGCGCAAGGTGCCGAGAAGATCGGCACCGTCGTGGGCCTGATCACTGACATCGCCAATCAAACCAATCTCCTGGCACTGAACGCCACAATAGAAGCGGCCCGCGCCGGCGACGCCGGTAAGGGCTTCGCCGTGGTTGCTTCAGAGGTCAAGAGTCTTGCCAATCAGACGAGCAAGGCGACGGAAGAAATCGGCGCGCAGATTACGCAGATACAGGCCGCGACCAAGGAGGCCGTCGAAGCGATCAGGGGCATCTCCGCCACCATTGAGGAAGTCAGCACGATCTCGACCACGATTGCCTCGGCTGTCGAGGAGCAAGGCGCGGCCACATCCGAGATCGCCCGCAACGTCCAGCAGACGACGCAGGCCGCACAGGAGGTGACCGCCGGGATCAGCGGCGTGAGCCAGGCAGCGAGCGAAACGGGTGCGGCGGCAGGTCAGGTGCTGACGGCGGCATCGGATGTGTCGAAGCAGGCTGAGCAACTGTCCGGCGAGGTGAATACGTTCGTGGCTGGCGTCAGAGCAGCGTAGCAGTATCGCACGCGCATGCCCGGCCGAGTTCGGTATTCGGTCTGACCATAGGTCAATGGATGACCTGGGCATCGGTGTCTGGGACAGCTTCGCCCACGCCGTGGTCTGCGTCCATGCCGAGGCGATGAAAAGCCGTGGTGCTGGCGCCGAGCGATGCGGACGCGCCAACGGCCATGCTGTTGAACCACTATGCCAAGTGCTGGAGCATCGAACCCGCCGCCAATCACATGCGGTTCCCAAGTGAACAACAAGCGTTGCAAACCAGCCGGTGGCGAGACGAAAGACGTCAGCTATCTTCGTTGCAAGCCACGGTTACGACTTGTTCGGCAACTCAAGGCACATAACCTCCACATTGACGTAAGATGTACTGCCTTGTCGCGATCGGACGAACGATACCACCTGATCTTTCGCCGCGTTGCACGCCTCTATGCTGTTCCATCCCTGGATCGTAGGACCGCTTTGTCCGCCTAGCAGAACGAACATGACGATCAGCTTGCTCATCGGTTTTCCCCCTGCGACATGGCTGCTGCATTCTGCCATCAAGCAATAATCAGGACAATTGTTACCGTTGCAGGATTTCCGTTCGCCTTCGGCCTGCTCACCACCTGCCATCGCCAGGTTCCGCGATACACCGTGCTCGGTGGGGTCAATAGGCTCACGACACCCCTCATTTTTACACCGCCCCGAAAGTATCGGTAGACACGGGGAGTTCCGTGAACATGGCAGGTTCTATCACCGTCGCCGCCGGCTGCGATGCCCGGTAGCCGCCAGTGGATGACGAGATGAAGAAATGTGGCATACGAAGCGTCACTTGCGTCGCAGGCTGAGTATGTAGGCCGTGAGGTCGTCGATCTCATTCCGGCTCAAATGGAGATCGGGCATCTGGCTGTGTGGTGTCTGCAGAAAGGCCCGCAGGCTCAGCGGGGTGGTCGACTTCATGCGCGCGATGGCGGCGAATGTCGCTGCGCCGTTGCTGGCACCGTGTTGTGACGTTTGGGAGACGACGTGGCATGCGCTGCACCACGTCTCGGCCAGATAGCGGCCGGTGGCGGCGTCGCCGATCTCCTGGGCGCCCAGGCGGGAGAAGGAGCCAGCCGCCAGTGTGCCCCCCAGCCATGCCATCGCGACGCGCTTGGTTCGGCGCCTGGTCCTCGTATCCATCTGCACATTGCTCCCTGGTCGGTAATCAGTTTGGCCGCACACTGCGCCGAGACATTAATCTCGATCAATCAGGCTCGCGATTGCTAAGCCCTACGATTGGCATCGTCCAGGGCTGGCGAACGAGGTCTCATCCCATACTTTTCGCGGCGCTGGGTGGTCGAGCGCACCCTTGCATGGTTGAGCCGTAACGTCCGGGGTGTAGGTCTTTTCCACCCCTGTCGCTGTCCACGTTCGCAGGGACCGGTCATCATAAAACAAATATCCACATTCCCATTGCATTTCTCGTTGCATTACCGTATTACTCCTTCGCTATTAGGCGGGTGTCGTTATGAAGACCCTATTTTCCGTGTTTCTTCTGCTCGCTATGAGTGGGTGCGCTCCTATCATTTGGGACAAGTCGGGTGCCGACCAAGCGGACTTTAACCGGGAGAGCTATAGTTGCGAAAAGGATGCTCGTCAGAGCGGACATTATGGGGACGGGCTCGCGGGGGCCGTTTCAATGCAGCAATTCTACAATCGCTGCATGGTAGCGCAGGGATACACGCTTCGGAGGAACTGACGAACCTACAGCAGAGCGCGCGGCGTAGTCGAGAACACCGGTGACCGCCGACGAAATGGGCCGGTGCGTGCAAGCTGACGGTTTCTCTTCACTGCAACATCTTTGCGACCTGCTTGACGAGGGACAGCGCCTTCTTTGCTTCGTTTTGGGCGGTATAGATAGCATCGGGAGCTAGGCCCTGTGGACAAACCCCTGACGGGCCGTCCTGCGACCCGCGCCTTAACGTAACCGGCAGAGGCGCGTAACAGAAGAATCAGAACCTCCTGGACGATTTGGCATAAAGAATCGACCCACCCCAATCGGGATTCG
>DATMND010000506.1:0-22541 GCA_035569235.1 Acetobacteraceae bacterium
TGCGATCAGCAAAGACGTGGATGGCGGCCTTCGTCGACATGACGATATCGTTGCAACCGGTGGGTCACGCTCAGGTTCGTCGGCAGTGCTCTTCCGCGTTCGGGAGTGGCGAGGGCGTGCATGCAGCGCATCACTCCGACCCCTGCACCGTGATCCGCCCCCCATTCTGTCGGACGAACACGCCCGGGCGATACATGTCGGCCGCCTCCGCACCCGGCAACTCGAACGTCCCCGGCGTGACGGCCCGCAGCCGGCCCGCAAGGCGGCCATCCACAATCTCGGTGCCCACCGACGCAAGCCTTGAGAGGTCAGGCGGGAATCCCCGGTCCAGCAGTATGGCGGTCGCGGCGAGAAGCCAGAGCAACGAGGGCAGCGCGGCAACGATACGGGAATGGCGTCAAAGGCGCTGATCGAGAATTGGCTCAGCTCGAATTTCCGCATTTCTGTACCCGGACGGTGTGGCCGCAATTCCGGCGTTCGGTGCACGACATCCCTCGGAACATCGGAGTTGCTCGGTTTGCTGACCGATCGGGGGCGGCCATGGCCGTTTACGACATGTTATGCGGCATGGCGTGTCGCCTGTCGTCGTCGCCGCCAGCCGGAGATGCCTTCGCGGCGATCGACGAGGTGAAACCGGCGCATCAGGTCATCGCCTGGAAGCGGTTCCGCCGACCTCGTGCCGTCGCAGCCTCGGCTTCGGCGTCAGGGCGGTGACGGTCACGCTTTTGCCCGACCGGGATCGTGGTCCATACGCCAAATGTTCGGAGCGGCGCACCGGGACCGCATAACCGGCCGCCCCAACCAATTCTCCTCCGTCACCGCGCGGTCCTTACGTCATGGCCGGGCTTGTTGTTCCGGCAATCAGTCGTGGCGCTAGTGCCTCGGCACAGTGATTATGACTTCTTGACGGTGCCTGGATAAGTGCCGGCCAGCAGGCTGAGTATCCGGCGCTCCTGTTGCGCTGGCGGCCGGGGATGGCGCGGACCATCGCGAATTTGGTCGATCGTTCCGACTTGCCGTGGTTAAACCCAGGCCGTGTTCAACCGGTCCAAATCACTGTGCGCATGCACTGGTCAGCGCCTGCGCAGTCTTTTGTTGGCAGCATCGCAAAGCAAGGTTCTAAACGCAGATGCAAGACGATCCATGCAGACTCACGCAGATGGCGTCAGGTTGGACGATCTGTAGGGACATGTGATTGGCTGCGTGTTTACTATACTCAATACGCTTCGGACGCGCTTCCTGGGAAAGGTCTATGAGAGTGTGGTGGCAATTGAAGTGCGCGCTGCTGGCCTCGCGCAAGCTACGTCTGGCGATCAAACGCGTCGCCCGCGGTCTGTGAACCACACTGAGCCATCTGCATGTTCCGCGTGCATCTGCCTTCTTAAGATCTTCCTTGTTCCGCGGTGTCACAAGACTCGCAACGCGGACCGCGACAGTACGTGATCGCAGCCTCTCCTGGTCACGGCCCGAACACGCGCAATCGGTCAGAATCACTGTGCACGAGTACTAGCGGTGGTACGGATGGCCGGGACAAGCCCGGCCATGACGCTGTGGAAGCGTCAACAGTTACCGCGGTTGGTATAACTGGCCGCCGTCCGCGCTGGCGCGGCAACCGGCAATGGCGTACAGGCGATTGCCAACACACTGATCGCCGGAAGCGTGAGTCGGCCGGCGTTTCGGAAGTAATTGTCATACCGCAATTACCAGGAATGCATCAAACGGCACTCAATTTACTTTGCGTGCATTTAGGTCATTGCTTTTCCCGTACAGCCTGCTAGATACAGATGCGGCCTAATACCGAAAACGGAACATCTGGAGCCATATCATGCAGTCCAACGACAACCCGGCGACCCACGACGTCAACGACAACCCGGCGACCCACGACGTCAACGACGACCCGGTTGCCCGCGCAGGCTTCGTTTCCGACGACTTGGACGCAGGAACGGTGGCCCCTGGCCTGCCGCACACCTACACCGGCCCGGTCATCGGTTTGCAGCACGAGTACATCGGCATCACCAGCGACCATCTGAATATCGGTGTCAGCAATGACGATTGGTTCATCCACTCCGGCAGTGGCGACGATGCCATTACGGCGCACGGCGGGAACAATGTACTCGACGGCGGCACCGGATCGAACTTCCTGACAGGCGGCACCGGGCGAGATACATTTTTTGTCGATGACCGCTCTGCCTCGGCGGACATCTGGAGCACGGTTGTCAATTTCCACGCCGGCGACGATGCGACAGTTTGGGGTCTCACGCCGCAGGATTTCAATATCGCTTGGTCGAACAATGAAGGTGCGAATGGCTTCACGGGCTTGACCATGCACGCGACGGCAGCCGGCAATCCGACTGCATCCCTCACGCTGGCGGGCTTCACAACGGACGATATGAGCAACGGTCGGATCTCGGTCACATTCGGTCACGATTCTGCCAGCGGCAGCGCGTATATGAACGTTCACGCCAACAGTTAGGCATCTGCTGAGAAACCGCCGAACCAGTTTCGAACGCACCTTACGATGCATCGTCATGGCGGGGCCTGGCCCCGCCATCCACGTCTTCGCTGCCAGCACAAGGAGAAGACGTGGATGGCGACCTTCGTCGCCATGACGATATCGTTGTAACCGGTGGGTGACGCTCGGGTTTGTCGGTCGTGCTCTCCCGTTTCGGTGGGCACGGGCGTGCATCCGGCGCGCGTCACTCCGATCCCAGCACAGTGATCCGCCCCGCATTCTGTCGGACGAACACGCCCGGGCGATACATGTCGGCCGCCTCGGCGCCGGGTAACTCGAACGTGCCCGGCGTAACCGCCCGTACCCGCACCGCAAGCCGGAACCCCTGCTGCTCCGGCGTCAGCGCCACCACAGCGGCGTAGCGATCGTCTGCCCCCGGCTGCGCCTCGGTTTCGGACAACTTGCCGAGCCACGCCATTCCCGGCACATCACCGCCGCTCATTCGCCCCGCGATCTCCCACCCTGCCGGCAGACCATGCTGAACCATGGCGCGATGCGTCTGCCCGTCCTCGGCCTTGCCCTCCAGCAGCAGCACGAACACCGTGTTCTGCTTTAGGTGGTCGAGATCAAGCGGCTGGCCGTCCAGCGTGCTGAACTGGCGCGAAATGCGCATCTGCGCCCTGGCCGCCGGCAAGGGTGCCGCGGGAATACCGGTCACCGACACCGTCCGCCACACCGCCCTGCTGTCCAGGTTGCGCGCGGTCGCCGGTCCGTTGAGGACAACCGACAGGACCGGCGCAGGCGGCTGGTCCCTGCCGTCCAAGGCAATGCGGGCCGGCTTGCCGTCACGGCCGAGCACCGCCCCGGCCGCCGCGGCCCAGGATTGCTCCTGCGTGGAGAGCGTATCCGGAGAAAGATCGGCGCCCGGCATGCTATCCAGCAGCCCGGCGAGCCGATCCCCAGGCAGCCCGCTTTCCTTCAACAACAACGCAATAGCGACCTGATCGCGCACTGCGGTACCATAATCGAATGCCCACCAGTGGCGCGCGGGCGCGGCCAGCGCAGCGGCGAACGCAGCCTCGGCGCGTGGCTGGTCATGCGCCAGGGCGAGCGCGCCACCCAACTGGGCCTTGGCCAGCGACGTCGGCAGCCGGTCGATCCGTTCGGCGATCACCCGTGCCGCGCCCGGGCGCCCCAGACCGGCAACGGCCAGCACATAAAGCCGATAGGCCTGTGCGGCGAGATCGTCAGGCTTGTCGCCCGGCTCATCCGCCGCCCCGGCAATGAACTTCAGCGCATCCGCCAGAGCCTGGTCTGGGATCGCCGCCCCGGCACCTCGCGCCCGCCAGAGAAAGTCGGTCGCATAGGCCGAGAGCCATGGCTCAGCTTCTGCCGTGGCCGACCACAATCCGAACCCGCCGTCGAAGCGCTGGTGGTCGAGCACCAATCCAACGGACTGTTGCAGTCGCCCTGCCCGATCTGGACCTGCGAGTGGGCCATCCGGCAACAGCGCAAGCGGAAATCCGCGGCTGGTCGCCTGCTCGATGCAGTTCAGCGGATAGCGGTCCAGCGCCTGCACCATGCCCGCGACATCATAGCGCACCGCGCCGCCGAAGTTCGCCGATGCGCGCCAGCTTCCGGCAATGAACCGGTCGATCAGCGGAGCAAGCTGGGTCTCGGCTCCCGGCGCCAGTTCCCCGCCCGCGACGACGGTGGTCGCGCCGCGCGCCGGACGCACCGTGATGAAGGTCTCGCGCCGCACGCGGAACCCATCCGGACCTGTCACGTCCAGCCTGACCATGCCGCGTCCGGTACCGGTTGCGGTCAGCGTGGTGAACGGCAGCGCCTGAGCGCCTTGTGCGAGCGTGGCGGCCAGCCGTGCCTCGCCTTGGATGGCAAGCGGCCCGTCCACCGACACGGTAGCCACCGCCTCACCGGTCGGCAGGTCGACGTTCTGCAGCAGAACGGTGAGTCGCGCCGCGTCGCCAGGCGCCAGGAAGCGCGGCAGCAGCGGTTCGGCCACCAGTGGATCGCGGACCAAGACGTCGGCTGCGGCGGCGCCCAGCTTCGTGCCGCTCCAGGCCACTGCCGTCAGCCGCACCTGGCCATTGAAGTCGGGCAGGTCGAGCGGGATCTGTGCCAGCCCGTCAGCGTCCGCCTGCACCGGCGGCACGAACAAGGTCACGGTCTTCTGGGGAATGTCGGGCAGTGCGAAGCTGCCTTCGTCGCCACCCTGGCGCAGCGCGGTCGCCTGGCCGTCGGGCGGGGCGATCAGCCTGCCCCAATCATCGCGGATATCCAGACCGAGCCGCCTGCGGCCGAGGAAATGGTTGCTCGGATCCGGCGAGACGAAGTTGGTGAGGCGCAGGATGCCCTCATCGACCGCAGCCAGGCTGACCCAGGCGCCAGGCGCGGTGCGCAGCCTGATCGCCGCACGCGCGCGCGACGGATATTTGTCCGCTGTTTCGAATGCGACCTGGAGCTTGCGGACGCCGGGGTCGATGCCGACCCAGGTGAGGCCGATGGCACGGCCGGGTCGCGAACGGGCATCGGCAGCGGTGCGGAACACGTGGACCGCGACGTAGGCGCCGGGGCCCCAGTCCGCCTGCACCGGAACGTCAACATCCATTCCGCCTGCCGGCACTGCAAGATCGCGGACCGAATGCACGCGGTCCGACAGCACCAGCAGCGTCGCCTGGCCGGCGAAGGGCGGGGCGATGTGAATGCGCGCGCTCTCGCCCGGCGCATAGGAATTGCGGTCGGCGGAGACATCCACCTGATCCGGCACGTCGGGGCTGCCCGACGACACCCAGCCGGAGCGGAACCGCATCGAGGTGGCCGCCATGCCGCCGTCCTCCAGCGCCTCGATGCGGTAGCGGCCGAAGTCGAGTTTGCGCGCGAGGTGATACGGCGCATCGGCTGGGATGGCGATGCTGGTGGTCTCCAGCGGTTCGTCGCGCCACACGGTCTCGTAGCGCGCCAGGCTGCCGTTCATCACCAGACGCCAGTCCGGCCGCTCGCGCACCAGGCGCAGTTTCGCAGCCATCGCCACGCGCGCGCCGTCCGGCCCCACCGCGATGACGTCGAACCCAGCCTCGGTGCCCGCATCGACCGCACTATCGGAGAAGGCCGGCTTGATGCCGATCAGGTGTCCGTCCGGGCGCACCGGGATCTCGGTCGTGGCCAGCGATGCGTGGCCGGACGGATCGTTGATCCCTGCGGTGATCGAAGCCTTCAGCGCGTGCGTCGTGTCGGGCGCACGCGGCAGGGCGATCGCCAGCGTCGTGTGGCCCTGCGCGTCGGTATCGGGAACCGTCAGGTCCTTGGAATCCGGGGCATAGGTCTCGTTCTCCAACCCGATGCGAAAGCCGGCCAGCACCGGGAAGGGCGCTGGGTCGATCACCAGCCGCATCTGTGCCTGCCCGGTGAGGCCGGCGCCCGGCGCGCCGTAGAGGAAGCGGGCGGTCACCGGCAGCGCATACGGCCGGCCGGGAACCAGCGGCCCCGGGACGGGTCCGACATCGACGGCCATTCGATCCGGCACGAAGGCATCGACCCGGAACTCCGCGCTGCCGATCGGCGGCAGTCCGGGATCGGCCTTCACCTCCACCGTCCAGGTGCCAACCGGAGCACCGGGCGACAGCGCCACGGGCAGATGGACGGATGCGTCCGCCGCGCGCATCGGGGTCGTTTCCAGAGAGACCTGGCCGTTCGGCCGCTTGATGGTGACACGGGCCGAGATATCGGCCGGCCGCCCCGCATCGTCGCGCAGCAACGCCATCACCTGCACGGTCTCGCCGGGCCGATAGATCCCGCGATCGAGCCAGACGAACGCGTCGAGCGGGCCGGGGTGCGGCAGGCCGGCGACGCCGCGGTCCGACAGATCGAACGCCGCGCCGTTCAGGTCGAGCATCGTGTAGTCTTCGCCGGCGAATGCCTCGACGGCGCGCGGCGCGACCGGCCCATCGCCATGCAGCAGAGGCGCAGCGAAACGGCCGACGCCATCGGCGTCCGTTGTCGTCTCGCCCAGGATGTCGTTGTTCTCAGCGAGCAGACGCAGGGTCACGCCGGCGCGCGGCAGCACATCGGCGAAGCCGCGCACCTGCACGGTCAGCCCATCGACGCCGCGCCACACGGTGGGCGCGAGGTCGGTCCGGAGGACCATCTGGACGCCGGTCGGTGCGTTGGGCGTCCCGTCGCCCGCACGCGCGATCAGCGCGAATAGGCCGGGTCCAGCCGATGCCAGCGCATCGGGCAGCGGCAGCGCGGTATGCGCGGCGCGGTTGGCCTCCCATTTCGGAATGTCGGCGCTGCCCTGCCACACCACACGGCCGTTCTGCTCGCTGATGCGGTCGGCATCCCAAGATTCTACCGGCTGGCCGAGCCGCGAATTGCGCACGAACGCCACCACGTTGCGCTCCGAAAGCCGCGCCAAGGTCAGCTTCACCGCGGACAGGTTGACCGTGGTCATCGCAAGCGCCGGGGTCTGGCCGCGCGGCAGCACGAACATCCGCGTGTCGAAGTCGATGCGAGGCCGCCGGTTGACCATGGCGATGGAGAACGACGTGTCCTTGACCAGACTGAGCCCGCTTTCGCCGGGCATTCCGGCGCGCAGCACGATCCGTGTGGTGGCACCGGACGGCAGCCCGGAGACGCAGATCTGATCGCCCTCGCGCGTCACGGCCGCGCCTTGGACAGGCGGATAGAGCCGTACCCAATCCTCTGCGTGGAAATCGTCCCGCCGCGCCGGGGCCACGGTGAAGCCGATGCAGGCGCGCGGCGGTTCGGCCTCGGGCTCCGTAGCGACATGGCGCACCAGAATGCCGGTCGCGCGCCGTGTGGCATCCAGCGCCTGGCGAATCTTCCCATCATCGGGCGTCCGTTCGGCCGCGGCTTCCAGCGTCTGGATTGCCTGGGCTGGCCGGTTCAGTGCTTTCAACGCATCGGCCATCAGCAGCAGCGCGGGCACCTCTGCTGCCCCAGCGTCGGACCTCGTGAAATTCTGCCATGCGGCCTGCAGCGCACGCGTGGCCTCCGGCGGAGTGCGGCGCATCTCGGCTTCCGCAAGGGCCATCCACTGGGCCGGCGATGCATCCCCCAGTCCCATCCGCGTTTCCCAGGCGGCGGCTGCGGCGACCCAGTCCTGTTTGCGGATCGCCGCGGCGGCTGCCTGCTCCGCCTGTCGACGAGCCTGCGGGGTGCCCCCGGCCGGAAAGTGCGCGGTCAGGCTGTTCGCGTAGGCGTCGCTGTCGGCCTCCAGGCCGGGCAGGCGGAACTCATCTGCCCAAGCCGTACCGCAGACGACACTGAGCAGCGCGACCAGCAGCATAAGACAACGGCGCATGATGGTCTCCCTCAGACCGCCGCCAGCTTATGCCACAACGCGACGAGAAAAGCGGGTATTCGCGGCTAATTCTGCCTCGGTTCGGTCACGGCTTGCGCCTTTAAAATATCGCGGATCTCGACCAGCAGCTGCTCCGCCTTCGGGCCAGCCTGGGGGTCTTCCCGCATATGCAGCCTGGTCAGCGCCTTCACCACCCAGAATATGGCGAAGCCGACGATGAGGAAGTTGATGATCGCGTTGATGAACAGGCCGAGGTTCAGGGTCGCGGCGCCGGCGCGCTGGGCATCGGCGAGGTTGGCGTAGTGCTGTCCGTTCAGCGTGATGAACACGTTGGAGAAATCGATGCCGCCGATCACCAGCCCGAGCAGCGGATTGAACACATCCTTCACCAGGCTGTTGACCACACCTGTGAAGGCAACGCCGATGATGATGCCGACGGCGAGGTCCACGACACTGCCGCGCATGATGAAGGCGCGGAATTCGCTGATCCAGGACGGCGTCTTTGGCAGAAAAGTGGTTGATGGCATGCTGAGCTCCCCCTTGTGTTTACCGAGGTCGTTGGTGCGGTTTTCCTAGGTAAGCCAAATTCCGCAGTTTCGTACGCAACATGGTTGTGATGTCCGCTGGGCTCGTATTCGAGTGCGTGTCGCAATTATCGGTTGGCTCGATCAGCCCCCAACTCCGAGCCTGTCAGCTTACCAGCTGCACCTCGTTGAGGCTTGCGGCAAGACCAGAGCTGGAAACCGCCAATGAAATATGCGGCAGGCGTTGGTCGCAACAGCGCGGTCTCATCGCCCAACGGAAAAGCGAATGGATCCGTCAGTGGAATCGCCCTCTGGCATCGACTTCGCCGACCACCGCAATTGGTAGTCGCCAGCCGGAAGGCGCGGCCCAGAAGCGAAAAGGACTTCAGGCGCGGCGTCCAACGACGGCGTCAAGTTTCTGACGACCCGGTCGCCCTGTGTGATTACCAGGTGCGATCCACGATGATCGACAGGTCCGTCAAACCGAACGACATACTGCGCGTTGTTGCCGTCCACGATCGCCTGAGCTGCCGGGAAGCAATCCATCATTTGCAACGGTCGGGACCAGGCGTCATGCGCCGTCAGCAGCAATGTTATTCCCAGTACTTTCCGCGCCACATGTTTCTGCACACATTTCCTCGTACTGCTTTTGCTATGCACTATGAATGACATCCCAACGCTTGCCAGCCAGGCTGGCACAAATCCCAGGGGGCGCGGCGCTTGCAGTGTGTCTATCACTTATCCTCGTGACATGCGGTACTGCGCCCTCCAGTCGCGTGGCAGAGCCTAACCGGCTCGCTGCATCTACCCACAGAAAGCCTATCGGCTCAATAGCCGTCGAGCCGCCCACCCAGCTCCGGCGATCAGGGCCAGGACGCCAAACGCGGCGATCATGCTGCCGTCGGACAGCCATAGCGTCAGCATGGACCCCACGACTGCGGCAATCGCCGTGTACTTGTTTTCGATCAGCAACCGAATTTCCTCCGAGGTGCATTTACGCCTGACGGCAGCGCAGCGCAAAACAAGAACCTCAAGCCGCTACTCTGACGCCGCAGCGGCAAAGCCGCGCACCGTCACGATCGCCAGACGGCCGTCGGTGCGCCAGTGATCGCCACCGCCATTGCGCCCTTCGAGCCGGGAGTGGAAGCCATCGGTCCATTCGATCGACTCCACCAGGCCCGCTTCCCGCAGTCCGGTCAAGATGAGGTCGCGTTCCGCATCAACATCCGGACCGATGTGATGGGTGACCTGTCCGGTCGTGTAGCTGAAGCCGACACGCACATCGAATGTCGCCGCGCCGATCCACGCGGCCCGGCCGTCATACATCTGGTCCCAGCGCCAGAAGCGCACATGGTGCCGCTGGCGGGGACCGCCGCCGACGGGTTGCTCGAAGGCAAGGTCCTGCTTGCGATCGAACAGAAAGAGGTTGCTCACCGGTGCATCGTCGTCGGGCCGCCGCAGCACCGAGGCCGCAATGATTCGCATGCTGGTCCTGAAGGTGATCGGGTCGGCTGGATACCATCCGGCCGCCGTCATCGCGCGCACCACATCGGTATCGCTGCCAACCAGCGCGATGTTGACCGGATCACCGGGGTGCCTGTCCGCGGTTCGCGTGACACGAGCCACGTCCTCAACCGACGGGCGGTAGCGATAGTAAACCCTCCATAGCCTCGGTGCGAACAGGTAGGCCACGACGGCCCACGCGAGCACAAAGAGCAGTGCAAAATCCAGGGCGTCGGTCATGCCACAGTCTGCTCACAGCGGACGCCGATTGCTAACTTTATTCTGACCGGCGTGGTTCGGTAGGTCCTGGTTGAATGCCAGCTTAGTTCGAAGTTGCAATGTGGGTTGCCTCCCGGCGTTCACTTACGTGGCTGGGCCGACGGCTATGCCGGGAGCGCCCGCCACCAGGCGCGGCGCGTAGCGCTCCGTCAGTACCGGCCCAAGGATTGCCGTGACGAGCACCAGCACGAGGACAACGTTGAGCATGCGATCGTCGAGCAGGCGCTGACCGGCCGCACCCAGCGTGTCGTGGGCGACCAATGTCGCGGCGAGCGTGGCGGCCACCTGCGGCAGTGTCAGCGACCAGACCATCAGTTGCTCATCCCGGCGGTAGCCAAAAGCACGGCCTACGACCCAGGCAGCCAGCCATTTGCCGCCCAGCAGCGCGGCGATGATGCCGGCGACGAGCGGAAAATTGTCGATAATTCCACGAACGAATGTGACCGGGCTGATCAGGAAGCCGGTGACGATAAAGAAGATCGGAATGAACAGCGACTTGGCAAGAAAATCCAGCTTCGCGCTCGCCGGCTTGTCGCGCGCCGATGCGTTGACCGCCAGGCCTGCCAGGAACGCGCCCACGATCCCCGGCAACTGGATGGCATCGGCCAACACGGCCGCGATGGCAATGATGCAGAGCATGAGGACGAAGTAGGCGTCCTCCTCGTCCTCGACACGCTTCAGCACGTAGGCAGCGATGCGGCTGAGGCCGACCAGCACCAGGACGATGTAGCCGGCGATTTCGGCCAGCAGCAGCGCCAGCGCGGACGCGGAAAATCCGGTCGTGTAGATTGAGACGCAGATGGCAAACACCACGAGCGACAATGTGTCGGACATCACCGTGGCGCCCACCGTGACCGTCACCGGTTCCAGGCCCTTGAGCCCAAGCCGATCAAGCACGGGCAGAGCGAGCAGAGTGTGCGATGCCAGCAGCGATCCGATGACGATCGCTGGAATTGCGGTGTAGCCGAACGCGAGGCCGACGACGGTGCCGAACACCAGGGGAAGCACGGTGGTGGTGATGCCGAAGGCGATCGAGCGGTTGCGGGCGCGGCGGAACAGTGCGAGGTCGATCTCCAGCCCGGCGAAGAACATCAGCAGGAGTTTGCCAAGCTCGGCCAGGAAATCCGCGATCGGGCGGTCCGTGCCGAAGAGGCCGAGAACGTATGGACCGATGATGACGCCGCCGAGCAGCAGGCCGACGGCCGCGGGAACGTGCAGGCGGCGACACAGGCGGGGAATGGCGACGATCATCACCATTCCAAGCGCGAATTTCGCGAGCGCCGGCAGGGTGAGCAGGTGGTCCCGGATGAAGTCAACGATGTACGGGTTCACTGACGGCCCACATGGGCTGCCGTTGAACGCGGCGGCCCGATCAAGTTGCGAAACCTGTCCGAGGATGTCGGGCTTGTGTCGGCAGCCCAGACCGATGCTGCCGCACAGATCATGCCGCGAGAACGCCGAGCATGACGCCTCGGCTTGCGGTCGCGGAAAGGGGAGTTGGCATGGCCGTGCCCCTTGCAGATGACATAGTTGGAGCTCGTCGAAACGGACGGCCCTTCCAGGTCGCCCGCTTCGTCACGTTCAGGCGTAGCAAGAAGCTAGTCGCTCGGGTGACCAGCCTTCTTCATTGCGTCCAGGATCCCGGTAAGATTGTAGGTCTCGGGCGCCTGCAACGGTGGGAACTTCGCGTACGATCCCAACTCCTTCTCCCAGAGCTGCTGGCCAATCGGCAGCATGTTCCAGTCGTACTGGAATGCCGTCAGGGGACCGCCTAGCGCTCCTCCCAAGGCCATAGCTGTCTTTTGCTCAACGCCGACCGCCTGTTCGAAGGGATCGCGCTTGATGTTCTGAACCAGGGTGAAGTGGAACGGGATGAGTGGCAGAATCCATCCCTCTGGCCCAGGCTGTGACATGGTGTAGTACATCTTCCAGTTTTTGTAGCGCACCGCTGACGGCGTCGCGCCCGAGTAGTAGAAGAAGACGTCGCGCGCCGAGGCCTTCGACGTACCTTCAAGATAGTCACGCTGGTCAAAACCGTCGAGCGTCGTCTTGACGATGCCGGGGTAGGTGCCGGCCTCGATCTGATCCCTCAGTGCGTTGCCTTTGGGACCGCCGGCAATATCAACCAGCGTGGGAAGCCAGTCGAGCGCGGCAAAGAGCTGATTGTGCACCGTGCCGGGCCTGATGTGGCCGGGCCAGCGAACGACCATGGGTGCACGGTAGCCGCCTTCCCATGCCTCGCCTTTCTGCCCCTTGAACGGCGTGACGCCACCATCAGGGAAGCTGATCGCTTCCGCGCCGTTGTCGGTGGTGAATACGACGATCGTGTTGTCGAGCTGACCGAGATCCTCCAGCTTCTTGAGAACGACGCCGATGTTGTCGTCCATCTGCTTCATGCCGGCTTCGTTGACGCCCCAGTCCTTGCCGCCCTTGGTTCCAACCATGTCATAGTACTTCTCCGACAGCACGGTCGTGACGTGCATGCGCGCCGGATTGTACCAGACGAAGAATGGTTTGTTGGTCTTCTTGGGGTCATTGCGGTCGAGGAAGTCCACGACCTTGGCCGATATCTCCTCGTCCACCGTTTTGGACCGTTCGAGCGTCAACGGTCCTTCATCCTTGCACGTCTGGTTCTTCTCCGTGCCGTCGGACGACGTGCATGCGAGAACCGGGCGCGGCGGCGTCAGGCAGGTGGTGGTCAGGGGATCGACCGCACCGGGAACCTCGGGAACGCCGGGTATCGGCGTGTTCTTGCATGGTGGGGCAACACCCTGCACCAACGGGGTCGAATTTATGTCGGGGAAGCTCACCTGCTGCATCGCATCCAGGTGGTAGAGGTAGCCCCAGTATTCCTGGAAGCCGTGCGCCGTGGGCAGCGCCGCGGTGTGGTCGCCCAGATGGTTCTTGCCGAACTCGCCGGTGCTGTAGCCGAGATCATGCAGGAACACCGCAAGCGCCGGAGTGCCGGGACGCAGATAGGACGGGCTGCCGGGCAGTTGCGGCGGGATCATGCCGGTGCGCAGCGGATACATGCCGGTAAAGAACGCGTTGCGCCCCGAGGTGCAGCTCTGCATGGCCACGTAGTCCATGAAGATCGAGCCCTCTTGCCCGATGCGGTCGATGTTGGGCGTCTCACCCACCATCAGACCACGGTGGTAAATGCTCGGCTGCATGAAGCCGATGTCATCGCCCATGATGAACATGATGTTGGGCTTTTGCGCCGGTGCCTGTGCGTGTGCCACCGGCGTGAGTTGCGCCGGTACGAACAGCAGCAGGCCGACAGCGAGCACGCCGCAGGCCTGCGGTATCCTCGAACCGATGGTCATCTTGGCCCTCCATTGCTTGAGAGTTATGCAAAAGACAAATCGCATGCCTTCTCATCATCATGGAGGCGGGAGGCTCTGGTGACGCACCAGTCGCTTCATATTCCAGGTTGCCCGCCAACGCGATTCGATCAGGCGGTACGGTGCACGATCCCGCCGATTGGCATTGGACGCGATCCGGTGAACGTCACGCCAGTTCAGAGTAGCATCTGGCGCGGATTGCGCCAGCCTTTCGAGCATTGCACGACCCGTGGTACGCAGCAACCACACCGTCTTGTAATCACAGTGCAACAGCCGGCGTTTGATTTCCGCATCGCCCAATGCAATGGGGGTCAGCCTCAGTCATTGGCAATTCGCTCGCCTCGCGGGCGTGTACCACACATTATCTGGCGAACCGGAGCCCAGCCTTCCGGTGATGCGTGGTTGACAGCGTCGCCGGGCGACGGTCAGGCTTGCACATCGCAGGCCAGAGACGATCGGGGCATGACAGCCAGCAGCAACGCCATGCCGTCGATGCGCAGTCGCCGTGATGGCATCGCACGCACAGCCGAGCGCACGACCATGCTCGGCCTGATCGCGTGCGGCACCGTGCTGATCTTTGTCCCGCTTGTGCTGACGCTTTACCTCAGCGTGTTCGACGAGCAACTCATCATGTTTCCGCCGCGTGGCTACACGCTGCGGTGGTATCCAGCGATCATCCCGCAATTCGCCGGCCCGTTGCTCACCAGTGTCGAACTGGCCACGGCATCCATGGTCGGCAGCCTATTGCTCGGCGTCCCTGCCGGCATCGGCCTGGCGCGCTACCGCTTTCGCGGCCGCGGGATCGTCAGCACGCTGTTGCTCGCCCCGCTGACCGTCCCCGGCATCGCGCTCGGCCTGGCGATCTACTGCTTCGCGGTGCTGATCGAGGAAAACACCGGCGTGCCGCTCAGCGGCTCGATCTGGCCGATGGTCGGCGCACATCTGCTAATCACCACGCCCTGGGTGATCCGGCTCTGCCTAGCCGCGCTCACCAACCACGAGCGCGACACCGAGGAAGCCGCGGCCAGCCTCGGTGCGCGACCGCTGACCGTCATCCGGCGCGTGACGCTGCCGGCCATGCGGCAGGGCATCATCGCCGGCGCGCTGTTTGCGTTCATCTTCTCGTTTGGCAACCTGGAGACGACGCTGTTCCTGATCAGCCCTGGCCTGACAACCCTGCCGATCGCGCTTCTGAACTATCTCGAATACCACATCGATCCGCTGGTGGCAGCCGTGGCGGTCGCGCAGATGGTGCTGGTCGGCGGTGTGCTGCTGCTGCTCGATCGCTACGTCAAGCTCGGCACGGTCGTGCAGTGAACGCGACCGGGCATCACCTTCGCCTGCAGGACCTCAGTAAACACTACGCCGGCGCCGCTGCGCTCGACGCCATGACGCTCGACGTGGCGCGCGGCGAGATGGTGGTGTTGCTCGGGCCGTCCGGCTGCGGCAAGACCACCACACTGCGGCTGATCGCGGGGTTCGTGCAGGCCAGCCGAGGCGACATCCTGCTCGACGGAGCGAGTATCCTGTCGCTGCCGCCGCATCGACGTGAGATGGGCATCGTCTTCCAGAGCTACGCGCTGTTTCCGCATCTGACCGTGGCGCGCAACGTCGCGTTCGGGCTGGAGATGCGCCGGCTGGATACAAGCGCCATCGCCGCGCGGGTGGACGAGATGCTGCGGCTGGTCAAGCTGGAGGCGCTGGCCCACCGCCTGCCGCGCCAGTTGTCCGGCGGACAGCAGCAGCGCGTAGCGTTGGCGCGTGCGCTGGCGATCCAGCCGAAGGTACTGCTGCTCGATGAGCCATTGTCCAATCTGGATGCCGCGCTGCGCCAGGAGGTCGCCCGCGATATCCGCATCCTGCAGCGCGACGGCGGGCTGACCGCGATCATGGTGACGCACGATCAGGATGAGGCGATGGCGATGGCCGATCGCCTCGTGGTGATGCAGGACGGGCGGGTGCAGCAGATCGGCACGCAGGAGGACCTTTACGAGCGTCCGGCAAGCCCGTTTGTTGCGCGCTTCATCGGCCGCAGCAACATCGTGCAGGGTCGGCTGCGCGACGGAACGCATCTGGAACTGGATGGCGGCGCCGTCTTGGCGCTGGCGGCCCGCTATGCGGACGAGGGCCGCTGCACGCTCGCGGTTCGGCCGGAGCGGATCGCGCTCGGGTCCGGCATCGGCCGCGTGGCGGGTCGCGTCGAGCTTGGCACCTATCTTGGTGCGGTGGTCGAGCATGTCGTGCAGATCGCACCGGACACGCGCATCGTGGTCCGCAACGCCTCGGGCACGTCGCGTCTGTTCGCGCCGGGCACCACGGTGGCATTGTCCTGGAATTCCGACGGCGAGCGATTGTTCGACGCAGCGGATCGCCCGCTTTTGCCATTGAATGGCCTACACAACGAGCCAAGCAGGGAGACCAGCCATGCCTGACAAACTGATTCTGCCGCGCCGCACACTGATTGCCGGCGCATTGGCCATGCCGGGGATCCTCGGCCGCGCCGCATATGCCGAAGCCAGCCGCGTCGTCGTCGGCACCTGGGGTGGCGACTATGCACGGCTGCTGCACGAGAACGTGGAGCAGCCGTTGCTTGCACCGAAGGGGATCGACGTGGTGCAGGACGCCAACGACGAACCGCCGCGCATCGCCAAGATCTACGCGCAGGCGAAGCTTGCACGCGGTGCGCTGGATGTTGCCTGCATGCAGGCTGTCGGCGGGTTTCGCGTCAATGAATCCGGTCTGGTCGAGACGCTGGATGCGGCCAAGGTGCCAAATCTCACGCACGTGCGGCCGGAACTACGGACCGAGTACTTCGCCCCGCACATCTACAGCCTGCAGGTGCTGATCTACAACCCGGACAAGGTGCCAACGCCGCCGCAGGGTTTTTCCGAGCTGCTGGATCCCAAATACGCCGGCAAGGTCGGCATTGGCGACCAGGGCTATCTCTATGCGCTGATGGCTGCCGGACAATACGCGAGTGGCAACCACACCGATTTTGACGCGGCCAAATCGCTGCTGGTGAAGCTGAACGCGAACGGGATGCGGCTGTATCCCTCAACCGACAGCATCGCAACCGGGCTGTCTTCCGGTGAAATCACCATCGGACTCATGTGGCTGGCGCGTGTTGCCATGTGGCAGAACGCCGGCGTGCCGGTGAAGGCGGCCTTCCCGAAGGAAGGCTGCATTACCTACATCTCCGGCATGGTGGTGCCGAAGAACGCACCCGACAAGGACGCTGCCTTCGCCTATTTGAACGCCATGCTGGAGCCTTCGGCGCAAAAACTGTTCGCCGAGCGGATGGGCTACCTGCCGACTGTCGATAACTGTCAGCTCATCGGCAAGACCGCCGAGCAGCTTGCATTCCCAGATCCGCCACCAAAGGCGGTGGTCATCGACTACGCCGCGACCAGCAAGGCGCAGCCCGACCTGCTGGACTGGTGGAAGAAGACCATTCAGCATAGCTGAGCGGATGGCTGCGCGCGAACCGAGCCAGGCCAGGGCGGCGAGCGCTTTCCTCGCTCCCGCCACCTTGATGGTCGCGCTGATGATGCTGGCGCCGTTGCTGCTGCTGGCGCGGTTCTCCATCAACCGCTTCGACCAGACCGCGCTGATGATCGAGGCATTCACGCCGCAGAACTATCTGCGCTTCTTCACCGACCCGTTCTACGTCGACGTCATGCGGACCACGATCGTGGTATCGATCGTCTCGACCGTGCTCTGCCTGCTGTTGGGCCTGCCGATCGCCTATCGCCTGGCGCGTTCTGCCAGCCGATGGAAGTCGGTTATGATGCTGCTGGTCATTCTGCCGCTGTTCATCGGCAGCACGGTGCGCACCGTGGGGTGGATGATCCTGTTCGCGCATGGCGGCATGATCGACCTGCTCGCGGCGTGGCTATTTGGCGTGCGCGTCGATCTGATGTTCACGTCAAGTGCCGTCGTGGTCGGCATCCTGGCGATCAACCTGCCGTTTGTTATTCTTACACTTCAGGCGGTGATCGAAGGCATCGACGTGCGGCTCGAGGAAGCGGCGCAGGGCCTCGGTGCGCCGCCGGGACGCGCATTCTGGCGCGTGGTATGGCCCCTCGCCCTGCCTGGCGTGCTCATCGCCGGCATTCTTTGCTTCATCCTCAGCATGAACGCCTACGCGACGCCCGTGCTGCTGGGCGGGCCTCGGTTTCATATGATGGCGCCGCTGATCTACTGGGAGTTTGCATCGGACAACAACTGGCCGCTCGCCGCTGCACTGGCGTTCATCCTGATGGCAACAACGCTGGTGCTGACGACGCTGGCTAACCGGATGATCCCGCGGAGCCACCGAGGTTAGGCCTGCGACGCCAACCATCCGGGCGGAACCGGCAGGATCCGAGCAGCTGTGCCGTAACTAACGCTGATCAGATCGCCAATAACGGACGAGCCCGGATGCCGGGGCCGGCTAGACCTCCCACTCGGTGATCGACATGTCGCGGCCCATCTCAACCAGCTTCCGAGCATTGGCCGGATCGACTGAAAGAATTTTGCGTTTGCGCCCGCGCGCCTCGACAACCAGATATTCGTGGCTCAGCGCCTGCACCAGGATTCGATTCTGCTTGGAGCGCATCGCCTCGGGAGCGGTGGGATCGACCCAGAAGCACGCTGCCTTGTAGCCAAGGTTGGGGGGGACGTCGACGACGACCTTGGTGCGGTCGGGCCGAAACTCCAGCGGCAGCCGCCGGCTCGGATCCTCGAACGATTGGGTCGCGTGCCAGAGGCAGTTGTACTCGGCGCAGGACGGCGGCATCTCCGGCGTGCCGTGCACCCGGCAGCCCTTGCTCTTGTCGCAATTCACGCACCACGTGTACATCGGCTTCCCGAGTTCCTCGATGGCCTTGATCTTGCAACAGAGCGAGCAGGTTCCGCACAGGTTGGCCGACACAGATAACTCCAAATGCACCGAGAGGAGCGACAGAATACCACGCGGCAGCCGTGCGGAGAAAGAGATAATTACGCCGGCATTAAGCCGACCAGCAAGCTCATGCTGACGATCCTGGCGGGCGCGGCGATCTGGTAGCGGGAGATCATGCTGGAGCGGCAGCGCGAGGGCATCGCCAAGGCGAAGGCCGCCGGCAAGTACAAGGGCCGACCCGTCTGTAGACTGCCTCGAGGCACAGGAGTTATAGAGCAGTTTGCCACCGGGGCAGGCAACTTCAGCATTGGCAGAGCTTGGTATCGGCTGCGAGGACCTGATGCCCACGGCGCGCGTCGATCTGATGTTCACGTCGAGCGCCGTCGTGGTCGGCATTCTGGCGATCAACCTGCCGTTTGTTGTCCTTACGCTCCAGGCGGTGATCGAAGGCATCGACGTGCGACTCGAGGAAGCCGCCCAGGGCCTCGGTGCAGCGCCGGGACGCGCATTCTGGCGCATGATGTGGCCACTCGCCCTGCCTGGGGTGCCGATCGCCGGCATTCTTTGCTTCATCCTCAGCATGAACGCCTTCGCAACGCCCGTGCTGCTGGGCGGTCCGCGCTCTCATATGACGGCGCCGCTGATCTACTGGGAGTTTGCATCCGACAGCAACTGGCCGCTCGCCGCCGCACTCGCGTTCATCCTGATGGCAACGACCCTGGTGCTGACGACGCTGGCGAACCGGATGATCCCGCGGCGCTACCGGGGATAGTGTCTCAGGCTGGCCTGACTTCGGCGACGAACCTCACTGGCCACCGGCGTATGCCGGCCCGCGACGATAGCGGGCCGGCATTTCGTCAAAGCGAGGTTATTTGGCGAGGGCGGTAACCATCTCGCGCAGCCTGTCATTCTCGGCCTCGAGGTCCCTGACATGCCGCGTGGCATGCGCCTCCGGATGGGTGAGCAGATTCGCGAGCTCGGCACCATTCGGCGAGCCGATCCCCGTGCAGGCGTCGGGTCCCGGGCGCGCACGGAACGCGCCGTTGTCGCCGGAGGTGATGTCGTTGAAGCAGAGGTGGTTCAGATATAGTTCCGGTGTGACAAAACCCAGCTTGGTACCGAACGCCGCGAACAGTCCGGCGTAGAGCGGTGCCACCGCACTGGTTCCGCCGATCGTCTCTCCCGCGCCGTGCAGGACGATCTGGTACCCGGTATTCGGATCTGCGTCGGCGGCCACGTCGGGAACCATCCGGCCGGGTCCATGTGGCGCGCCCGCCTGCCAGGGCGGCATCGGCTTGAACAGGGTCGAGAAGCCGCCCCCGGTTCCCTCACCGCTGGGGTGGCCGGGATTGTTGTTCCACACGGTCTCCGACGCGGGCGTCTTCTTCGTCCCGCCGCAGCCGATCACGTGCGGCGCCGAGGACGGAAGATCGACATTGGCCCGGCCCGGCCCGCCGTCGCTCGAATCGTTGTCGCCGGACGCGGCGAACACGATCATGCCGGCTGCCGTGGCCGCCGCCGCCGCCGCCTCCATGTCGCGACCGAGATGTGCGCCCCATTTGGCCTCGTCGGCGCCCCAGGAAATCGAGCACACGTCGCAACCGTCGGCCGTTGCCGCGCGAACCGCCGCGGCGATGTCCTGCGCCCAGTACACCCGGATCGTGGCGGGATTGCCGGTGGCCGCATAATACGCCGCGCCGGCCACCTCGATGTCGAGCGCGACCTCGCCGTCGGGATCGTGTTCGGGGTCATCCAGGTGCTGGTTCGGATTGTTCTTTGTCCCGTCAACCGATACGTCGGTGATCTTCGGGACCAGCTGGCCGATCCCACCGAAGAACTTGTCCATGTCCGACTGCAACCAGCCGCCGTCGAGCTCGACGATTGCGATCACGCCGCCGCCGGCAAGATTGGTCGGCCAGTTGTAGGCCTTGCAAAGGTCGGGAACCGTCCACGGCCCCCCCTGCGCCGCTGCATGCGCCGCTGCGTGTGTCGCCTTCATCCGCTTGAAGTAAGGCTTGACTGCGGGACGCTGCGGAACATGGACGTAGGAGTGGAGCGCGGCGTGGAGTTCGTCTTGTCTGTTCTGTGGCGTACTCATGGGTTTCTCCCGAAATGGCTGTATGCCGTGAATTGTCCGCAGCGGATCGGACCCAGGCGTCCGCGCTGCAGCGAACCTCTGGTCCCAGTCACGATTCGATTCTCGACACGCTGGGGTCGAGCGTTGTTCGCCGATGGCCTGTCGGCGAACAACGCGTTATCCCGCGATTCAAACGACGGGATGTGTGAACGGCGTCACAGGCGTCGGGCTATTTATAACGCCGATCGCAGTGCGGCGCGGCCGGACTGCAGATTACATAAAGCTGCTGAGATCACCCGCCGCCATTGATCGTCAGCACAGTGCCGGTCGTGTAGGCCGACAATGGACTGGCCAGAAAGGCCACGGCATTCGCTATTTCCCGCGGCGCCGCGGCGCGGCCGAACGGCATGCCGGCCGTCAGCTCCCGCCAGCGCTCCGCGTCGCCAAATTTTTGCACCGCTTCGGCGCGGCGCAGCATGACCAGCCGATCGGTCTCGACCGGGCCGGGATTGATCGCCACCACGCGCAGCCCATCGGCCGGGGCGCCCTTGCCGAGCGCGCGGGTGAACGCCATCAGCGACGCGTTGCCGGCGGCGCCCGCGATGTAGCCGGTGGGAAAACTTTCGCCGGCCGCGCCGATCACGTTGATGATCACGCCGGCCTTGCGCGCCTTCATCTGTGCGTAGATGACGCGGCAGAAGGAGATGTAGCCGAACACCTTCAGGTCCCACGCTTGACGCCACGTCTCATCGTCCACCGACAGCAGGTCACCCGGCGGGATCGCGCCCGCGTTGTTCACCAGGATGTCGAGTTCGCCCGCTTCGGCGGCCACCCGCCGCACCGCGGCGTCGGACGACAAATCGGCCGAGATCGTCCGAACATTGACCTGCCTGCGCGTGCGGATCGCGGCGGCCGCCGCGTCGAGCGCTGCCTGTTCGCGCGCCACCAATGTCACGTCGCAGCCTTCATCCGCCAGCACCTCGGCCGTCGCGCGGCCGATGCCCTTCGAGCCGCCGGTGATCAATGCACGTTTGCCGGCCAGTTGCAGATCCATCTGTGTCTCCCCTTGCTCCGTGTCATCATTCCGCGATTCTTATCGTCATACCCGCACTGCTTGTCATCATCTAGGCGCTTCTTATCGTCATCCCCGCGCTTCCTTTCGTCATGCCTGCGAAACACGTCCCTGCGTAGGCAGGGAGCGAGACGCAGGCACATCACAAGAGCCAGCGCCGCACCCCTGGGTTCCCGCTTTCGCCTGGTGTTGAGCCGGCATTCCAGCTCAAGGTGCAACGTGCGATGGTTCACACACACGTTGGTCCTCATGTACGGAATCCCTCCCGGCGAATATGGTCGGCAACGCGCAGCGCCTGGGCGGCGATGGTCAGCGACGGATTGACCGCCGCCGAGGTCGGCAGGAAGGCTGCATCCACCACGAACAGATTGGCGTGATCGTGTGTGCGGCAAAACACATCGAGCGCCGAGGTCGCCGGATCGGTGCCCATTCGCACGGTGCCGCACTGATGCGAGGGAGTGCGGCGGTCGAATGCGCGGGTGAGCACAAAAGGATAGCCGGCCGCCCGGAACACATCGCGCGCCTTGGCAACCAGGCGTCGGTGCGCAGTCATGTTTGTGCGCTGCCAATGCAGGACGATGTCGGGGCCGTCTACGGTCACGCGGTTGTCGGGATGAGGTAAATCCTCGCTCATCAGGTACCAGTCAACGGAATGGCGCGCGAGCCAGCGCAGCGCCGTTTCGGGAACAAACGGCAGGCTGGCTTTGAGAATAGGCGCCGTGACCTTGCCGAGCAGTTGCATGTTGCCCAGCGGCTTGCTGCCGGCTCCGTCGCCGAAATAGAAGTCGTTCAGCCCGACGGTCTTCTGATAGACGGCGTCATTGCAATGGCGTGGATCGACGGCAAAGCAGGGCAGTGCTGTTGTGGTTCATGAAATAGCGGCCGACCACACCGGAGCTGTTCGCGATATTGCCTGAACGCAACAGGAGTGCCGCCGAATTCACCGCGCCTGCCGAGAGCACGAACAGCTTGGCCCGAATCCGCCGGCACTCGCCGCCGGCAACGACATCGAGCGCGACGATCCTCTTTCCATCAGGAGAGGGCAACAGCCGCATCACTTGCAC
>DATMND010000507.1:0-9597 GCA_035569235.1 Acetobacteraceae bacterium
AACACCGACTGGTCGAAGTCGAGCTTCAGTTCCAGGCCGGCCGGCGCCGCCGCCTGGATCTCCGGCAGCGCGTCGCGCGCCGCATCGACCACGGCAAGCGTGGACGCATCGGCGTGCTTCAGGATGGCGAGATAGACCGCGCGCTTGCCGTTGACGTGCACGACGTTGGTCTGGGTCGCGAAGCTGTCGCTCACGTGCCCCACGTCGCCCAGGGTGACCGGCGCATTGTTATAGATGCCGATCGGCAACGCATTGAACCGGTCCACCGTGGTCGGGCTCGAGTTCAGCTGCACGTTGTATTCACGGTCGCCGAGGCGCGCGGTACCTGCCGGGACGATGACGTTGGAGGCCTGCAGGGCGTTCACGATGTCGACGGGGGAGAAGCCTTTGGCTTCCAGACGGGCCTGATCTAGATCGACGTTGATCTGGCGCGACTTGCCGCCGAACGGTCCGGGGGTGGACAGGCCCGGGATAGTGAACAGGCGGATCCGGATGAAGTTCAGGCTGTAATCGTAGATCTGCTGCTCCGTCAGCGTCTTGCTCGACAGAGTCATCTGCACGACGGGGACATTCGAGGCATTGAACTGGATGACGCCCGGCGGTTGCATGCCTGGCGGGGCGCCGCGCAGAATGGAGTTGTTCACCGAACTGATCTGCGCGATCGCGCCGCCGATGTCGGTGCCGGGCTGGAAGTAGACCTTGAGGATGCCGATGCTCGGGATCGATTGGGATTCGATGCGCGAGATGCCGTTGACCGTGGTGGAGTAGGCGCGTTCGGAGATGAACACGACGCGCCGTTCCATGTCTTCGGTGGTCAGGCCGTTGTAGTTCCACACCACAAGGACCACGGGGATGTCGATCACCGGGAAGATGTCCACGATCATGCGCGTGACGGATAATGCGCCCAGCAACAGGATCAGCAGCGCCGCAATTGCCGATGTGTAAGGCCGTCGCAGCGCAAGCTTTACCAAGCCGATCATCGCGGCTGCCCCTTTTCCGTCGCACATTCTCCCAGGTGTGGCCAATTTGCCATTCCCATGGCGCGTTGCCAAGCAGGCCTTTGCCGCAGGCGGAGGAAGTGCCAACTTTTCCCGCCACGACTGAAGGGTACTGGACATGAATGCACAGCAGATCGCCAATGCCGCGGCACTTTTGGTGGAGGCGCGCCGAGGCGGACCATTGCTTGCCGACCTTCCGGCCGACGCCCATCCGGCCAGCGTGGCCGATGCGCACGCCATCCAGGACGCGGTCACTGAAGCATTGGGCAAGCCGGTGGGCGCCTTCAAGGCGATGGCGCCGGCCAATGGCGAGGCGACGCGCGGCATTATCTACGCCGACACGGTTCATTCATCGCCGGCGCGAATTCCGGCAGCCGAGGTGCCGCAATGCGGCGTGGAGGGCGAAGTCGCGTTTGTGTTCCGTCGCGATCTGCCGGCGCGGACAACGCCCTATTCGCGCGACGAGGTTGCCGCCGCGGTGGACGCATGTGCCGCGATCGAGGTCGTCACCAGCCGCTACCAGAATTCCGATGCGGTTTCGAACCTCGAGAAGCTGGCAGACAGCATCAGCAACGGCGCGTTCGTGCATGCCGCGCCGCCGGCCGATTGGCGCGGACTGGAACTTGGCAGGCTGAAGGTGACGCTGACGGTGAATGGCGCGCCAGTGCTTGATCAGGTGGGCGGGCATCCGACCGGCGATCCGCTCGGCGTGGCGGTCGTGCTGGCGAACATGATGCGGGAGAAGGACGGCGTGCCCGCCGGGCAGTTCGTGACCTGCGGTTCGTGCACCGGCCTGCGGTATCTGCAGCCAGGCGATGTGTGCGGCGTGCGGTTCGAGGGGCTCGGCGCAGTGGAGGTTACGTTCAACCGATAAGTGACCGTACAATACGCGCAGATGGTCGTCCTGCGCGTTTCCCTCTCCGCCCTCGGGGGCGGAGAGGGTCAGGGTGAGGTGGGGGGATTCCTCCAACAAGCACACTGCAACCGGCAGGATTCCGCCGACAGCCACGATCACTTCACGCGCGGCAGCAGCCCCACCTCACCCCAGCCCTCTCCGCCCCAGGGCGGAGAGGGAGTCTGCTTCCCCGTCTGGTGTCACGCATTGACCAGCACATTCGCCGGATCGGCGGCGATCTCGCCACGCTCCACCCGCATCACCACCTCGGTCAGCGTGGCATGCGTCGGCGCCGGCACACCGACTTCGGCGCCCTTCTCGGCGATGAACCCGTTCATGAACTCGATCTCGGTGCGGCGTCCCTTCGCCATGTCCTGCGCCATCGACGGCCGCTGCAGATCGCTGCGCGCCGAGGCGTTGCTGCCGGCCAGCATCAGCGCCTCGATTTCCTCCAGCGCCCCTCTATGGCCTTCCGAAGCCTGTGCCAGCGTCTCCGGCTCCAGCGCGCCGATCCTGCCGAGCTTGAATCCAAGCGCCTGACCGACCCGCACCGCCTCGCCGCCCAGCCGGATGCACACGCGGCGGATCGCATCATGGCTGTCGCGCGCATTGCCGCCGAGCCCGGTCGCAGCCGACACGCCGTTGCGCATGCCGTTGACGCACAGCTTGGTCCAGCGATCGCCCCACAGATTGTCGGTGGCATGCGCGGTGTCGATGTCGTTCAGCATCTCGGCGAGTTCCTCGACACGCCGCGTGATCCGGCCATGCGGCTCGCCCACGTGAAACGACACGACGTTCCGGTTCTTCATCATGCTGCGGCGCACGTGGCCTGGCTCGAACAGTTCCACGCCCACACCGCCGCCGACCACGCAGCCTACCGTGCGGCCCCAGCCGACGACGCCGGCAATGCGTTCCTCGTTGATGCAGTTCTGCGACGACACGACATAGCCGCCCGGCGCGAGATACTGGCGGATCAGCCGTGTCGCCCAAACTGTGTCGTACGACTTCACCGCGATGAACGCGATATCCACCGGCCGCTGCTTCGCCAGTTGCTGCGCGTCGGTCATGTGCATCGCATTCACCTTGACGCTGCGGTTCTCCGCCTCGGTCATGCCGTACAGGTGCATCCCGCCGGCGCGGATCGCCTCGACATGCGCGGGCCACGGATCGATCAGCGTCACGTCGTGACCGCATGCGGCAAGGTTCGCGCCGATATAGCCACCGATCGCACCCGCGCCGACGAAGGCGATGCGTTTGGTCATTCTGTGGTTTCCCTTAATTCGTCACCCCCGCGAAAGCGGGGGCCCACCCTGGGTCCCCGCTTTCGCGGGGATGACGATGTGTGGCCGCACCAGCGCGCAGCCACACCGCGGTATCATGGAACACCGCGCCGCCGCCCGGCGGACCCGGATCGTCGCTGGTCAGCGCATTGATGCCGATGCCGCCGTCGAACGCCTCGCTCGGCCAGATGCTCTCCGAGACGAGCACACCCGGTTGCAGACCATCGGCAATCCGCGCGTGCAGAATGACCTCGCCGCGCGCGTTGCCCAGCCGCACCTTGCCTCCATCGGCGATGCCAAGCCGTGCCGCATCGTCCGCGTGCACCAGCACTGTCGGGCGGGATTCGCGCCGCTGCGAACTCCGCATTTCAGTGAAACTTGTGTTGAGGAAGTTGCGCGCCGGCGCGGTGACCAGACGGAACGGCTGCTCCGGCGCCGTTTCGTCGATGCTGGTCATGTGATCCGGCAGGCGCGGCATGCAGGCATGGTCCGGCCCAAGCGCGGCCCAGTCGGGCGCAAAATGAAACCGCCCGTCCGGCTGCGGAAAGCCGGTCAGGAAATGCGCGTCGTCAAACGGCATGGCGGCATCGACCCAGCTCTCGCGCAGCACCGTCTCGGCATCCGGCCAACCGGAGGCACGCAGCGTGGCATCGACGATCTGCATCGCGGTCATCTCGAACCCCGCATGCGCAGCGCCCAGCCGCGCGGCGAGCCCTTGTAGCACTTCGTGGTTGGACCGGCATTCGCCGGGCGGCTCGATCAGCTTGCGGCCGATCTGGATATGCGTGTGGCCGCCCGCCTGGTACAGATCGTCGTGCTCCATGAACATCGTTGCCGGCAGCACGATGTCCGCCCAGCGCGCCGTCTCGGTCATGAACTGCTCGTGCACGCAGACGAACAGGTCCTCGCGCGCGAAACCGCGGCGGACGCGGTTGCTGTCGGGGCACACCGTCAGCGGGTTCTGGTTCTGGATCAGCAGTCCATGCACCTGAGGACCATCGCGCAGTTCCCTCCGGTCGCCGGTCAGCACGCTGCCGATGCGGCTCATGTCTAGCACGCGGATCGCGGGATCGAGCGCATCCAGACCTTCAATCAGCGTCTTGTCCCAATGGTACATGCCGCGATTGGACCACAGTGCGCCGCCGCCTTTATGCTGCCAGGCGCCGGTCACCGTCGGCAGGCAGCTCACCGCATGCATGTTGGCCGCGCCGTTGCGCGAGCGGGCGAAACCATAGCCAAGCCGGATGTAGCTGCGCGGCGTGCCGCAATACAGCCGAGCGAAGCTTTCGATGTCCTGCAAAGGCAATCCGGTTATCGCCGCCGCCCATTCCGGCCCGCGCGACGCGAGATGCGCCTCCAATGCATCGGGGCAGTCAGCATAACGTCCCATGTAGCCATGGTCCGCGTGTCCGTCGCGAAACGCCACGTGCATCACCGCGCACGCAAGCGCGCCGTCCGTGCCTGGACGCGGCGCGAGATGAACATCCGCGACCGCTGCGGTGCCGCTGCGGTACGGATCGACCACCACCAATTTCGCCCCGCGCTCCTTCCGCGCGCGGCTTACATGCGCCATCACGTTGACCTGCGTAGCGACCGGATTGCCGCCCCAGACCACGATCAGATCGGAGCGCGCCATCTCGCGCGGGTCCGGCCCCCAGGAACGCCCGACCCCGGCCCACCAGCCTAGCTCGGGCAGCGACGTACAGATCGTCAGACGCTGGCGCGAGTAGCGCATCACATGGCGCAGCCGGTTGATGCCGTCGCGCTGCACCAGCCCCATCGTGCCGGCATAGTAATACGGCCACACCGCCTCGGCGCCGTGCCGCGCCGAGATCCCGCTGAACGAGCCCGCCACGCGGTCCAGCGCCTCGCCCCAGGAAATCGCACGGAACTGCGTGGACCCCTTTGGCCCCACACGCATCAAAGGTTGGGTCAGCCGGTCCGGGTGGTGGATGCGTTCGGCATACCGGGAAACCTTGGCGCAGATCACGCCCGACGTGTAACTGTTCGCCGCGGCGCCATGCACCGCGCCGATGCGCCGCCCGTCCAGCACCTCCACTTCGAGCGCGCACGTGGACGGGCAGTCGTGCGGGCAGACCGAGGCAAGCACCTCGCGTTGCTGAGCGGGTTGGCCCATGATCGCGCCAGCCTAGCCCGGGCCGCAAAGTCTTGGCAAAGTGCCGGCCAACAAGGCCCGACCAAACAGGACTGGGAGACACCGCATGCTGACCCGACGGAATCTGCTGGCCGCCTCGGCTGCCACCATGGCCGCCCCCGCGGTGCCGACCGGCGCGCACGCCGCCACGCCGAAGGGCGTCGCAGTGATGGTCAAGCAGATCGACGACATCGTCAGCTTCGACCCCGCGGAATCCTACGAATTCACCAACAACGAGGTCGATGCCAACTGCTACCGCCGCCTGGTCCGGCCCGATGCGGAGGATTCCACCAAGATCGCCGGTGACCTTGCCGAGACCTACGACGTAAGCCCCGACGGCCTGACCTTCACCTTCCGCCTGCGCCACGACGCGAAGTTCGAATCCGGCAACCCGGTCACTGCCAACGACGCCGCGTTCAGCCTGCATCGCGTGGTGAAGCTGAACAAAACGCCAGGGTTTATCATCACCCAGTTCGGCTTCAACGCGGACAACGTGGAGAAGATGGTCCGCGCGCTGGACGACTACACGCTGGAGATCAAGCTGCCGCAGGCGCAGGCGACCAGCTTCGTTCTTTACTGCCTGACGGCCAATGTAGGCAGCGTGGTGGACAAGGCGACGGTGCTGGCCAACCAGACCAACGGCGATCTAGGCAATGGCTGGATGAAGACGCATTCGGCCGGCGCCGGCCCCTACAAGCTCACGTCCTGGCAGGCGAGCGACCATGTGATCGCCGATGCCAATCCAAACTCCGTCGAGAAGGGCGTCATGTCGCGCGTCGTGATACGGCACGTCGCCGATCCGTCCGCACAGCTCCTGACCTTGCAGAAGGGCGACGCCGACATCGCGCGCGACCTTGGGGCGGATCAGCTCAAAACCATCGCCGGCAACAAGAGCCTGACGGTGAACGCATCGCCGCAGGGCACGTCGATGTATATCGCGATGAACCAGTCCATGGCGGAACTGGCCAAGCCGCAGGTGCACCAGGCGATCAAGTGGGCGATCGACTACGATGCGATCGCGAACAACATCACGCCGGACACCTGGAGCGTCTGCCAGGCCTTTCTGCCGAATGCTCTGCCCGGTGCTCTGAAGGACAACCCGTTCCGCAAGGACATAGCCAAGGCGAAGCAGCTGTTAGCCGATGCGGGGCTGCCGGACGGATTTGCGGTGAGTATGGATTATATTTCGCACTCGCCGGATGGCGATATCGCGCAGGCGATTCAAGCGGACCTCGCGGCAGTCGGCATCAAGGTGCAGCTGCTGCCCGGCGAGCAGAAGCAGGTGATCACCAAGACCCGTGCGCGGCAGCACCAGCTTGCGATGCTGGTCTGGGGGACCGATTACTTCGACCCCAACTCGAATGCGCAGGCATGGTGCGAGAACCCCGATGACTCTGATGCGAGCAAGCTGAAGATCCTGGCCTGGCGCAGTCATTTCGTCGACAAGGAGCTGACCGCCGAGTCGCAGGCGGCGGTGCGCGAACTGGATCCGGCAAAGCGCATCGCGCTGTATCAGACGATGCAGCGGCAGTTCATGGAGCGCGCGCCGTTCGCCATGCTGCTGCAGAAGAACGCGGTGGCGGTGCTGGGCAAGGGTGTGTCCGGCTTCCATGTCGGACCGATGCCCGACTACACCAAGTACGCGCAGATTACCAAGGCGTGAACCCGCGGCTGCAAATGCTGGCAGGCAGCTTCGCCAGCATTCCACTCACGTTGTTCGGGCTCACCCTGGTCACGTTCCTGATCGGGCGGGTGATGCCGATCGATCCGGTGATCGCGATCGCCGGCGATCACGCACCGCCGGACGTGATAGCCGCGGTGCGCGAGCAGCTTGGTCTCGACAAGCCGCTGTTCGTGCAGTTCTGGATCTATCTACTGAACCTGCTGCACGGCGATCTCGGCCGGTCGGTGATGACCTCGCATCCGGTCACCGCGGACATCGCACAGTTCTTTCCCGCGACCTTGGAACTCGCGACGACGGCAATGATCATCGCCATTGTTGTCGGCATTCCGCTCGGCGTGATCGCCGCCGAGCGGCAAGGCTCGCGGTTCGATCATGTGGTGCGCGTGGTGAGCCTCGCGGGCCAATCGGTGCCGGTGTTCGTGCTGGGCCTTGTGTGCCTGCTGGTGTTCTATGTGAAGCTCGGCATCGCGCCCGGCACCGGACAGCTGGACGTGGCATACGAGGGCTTGGTGCCGCGCGTCACCGGCATGCTGGTGCTCGATGCGGCGATCGCCGGCGACTGGGATTCGTTCTGGGATGCGCTTGCGCACCTGGCGCAGCCGGCGCTGGTTCTGGCGTATTTCTCGATGGCCTACATCACGCGCATGACGCGCGCGTTCATGATCGAATCGCTGGCCGGCGAATACATCATCACCGCGCGCGCCAAGGGATTGTCGGCATCGCGCATCCTGTGGCGGCACGCGTTCGGCAACATCGCCGTGCGTCTGGTGACCGTGCTGGCGCTGGCCTACGCCGGGTTGCTGGAGGGCGCGGTGATCACCGAGACGGTATTCTCCTGGCCTGGCCTCGGACTTTACCTGACGGTGTCGCTGTTGAACGCCGACATGAATGCGGTGCTGGGCGCCACGCTCGTGGTCGGGCTGGTGTATCTCGTGCTGAACCTGCTGGCCGATGTGCTGTACCGGCTGCTGGACCCGCGCGTCGCATGAGCGGCGTGCTGTCGCGCGAATGGCTGCTGAGCGAGACGCCGGCATCGCGCGCGCATGCCGCCTGGGTGCGGCGCTATCGTGGTTGGCTACAGTTCCGGACCAACGGGCTTGCGATGGTCGGGCTGGTGACGGTGGCAATCATGATCGTCGCCTCGCTGGCGGCGCCATTGCTCGCGCTGCAGAACCCGAGCGCGCAGGACCTCGCGGGACGCCTGGCGCCGCCATCCGCAGCACACTGGTTCGGCACCGACGAACTGGGCCGCGACATCTATTCCCGCATCCTGTTCGGTGGACGCGTGACCTTGGGGATGGTGGTGTCCGTCGTACTCCTGGTGGCACCGCTCGGACTCGCGGTGGGCAGCGTTGCGGGCTATCTCGGCGGGATGGCGGACCGCGTGTTGATGCGCGTGACCGATGTGTTCCTGGCGTTTCCGCGACTCGTGCTGGCGCTTGCATTTGTCGCGGCGCTCAAACCGGGCATCACTAGCGCGATCATCGCGATCGCGCTCACCGCATGGCCGCCCTATGCGCGTCTGGCGCGGGCGGACACGCTGACCGTGCGCAGCAGCGACTTCATCGCCGCGGTGCGGCTGGCGGGCGCGGGAAGCGGCCGCATCATCCTGCGCCACATCGTGCCGCTGTGTCTGTCCAGCGTCATCGTGCGCGTAACGCTCGATATGAGCGGCATCATCCTGACCGCGGCGGCGCTCGGTTTTCTCGGCATGGGCGCGCAGCCGCCGATGCCGGAATGGGGCACCATGATCGCCTCGTCGCGCGCATTCATCCTCGATCAGTGGTGGGTGCCGACGATCCCCGGAATTGCGATCTTCGTCGCGTCGCTGGCGTTCAACCTGCTGGGGGATGGGATGCGGGATGTGCTCGATCCGCGGCAACGATAGAAGAAAGTTTCACCACAAAGACACGAAGACACAGAGAATTAGCGCATGGCGATTCTCTGTGTCTTCGCGTCTTTGTGGTGAATTCTACTTACCTCCATGTGCAGGCAAGTAATGCTGGTCGAAATCCGCAACCTGCGCATCCAATTCCCCACCGCCTCCGGCTTTTCCGACGCCGTGCGCAACGTCTCGTTCACCCTCGGCCAGGAAAAGCTCGGCATCGTCGGCGAGTCCGGCTCCGGCAAATCGCTGACTGCACGTTCGATCCTGCGCCTGCTGCCATCGAATGCGGTCATCACAGCTGACAAACTGGAATTCGACGGCATCGACATCCTGCGTGCCGGTGAAGCCGCACTCCGTAGCATCCGCGGCGCGCGCGCCGGCCTGATCCTGCAGGACCCGAAGTTTTCGCTCAATCCGGTGATGACGGCCGGTGCGCAGATCGCGGAAGCCTGGCGCGTGCACCGAGGCGGTAGCCGCAAGCTTGCCGAGCGCGCGGCGATCGACCTGCTGGCGCAGGTGCAGATCCGTGACCCCACACATGTCGCGCAAGCCTATCCGCACGAACTGTCTGGCGGCATGGGACAGCGCGTGATGATCGCAATGATGCTGGTGGCCGAGCCTGAAATCCTCATCGCCGACGAAGCAACCTCGGCGCTCGACGTGACCGTACAAAACAGCGTACTCGCCATCCTCGACC
>DATMND010000508.1:0-17884 GCA_035569235.1 Acetobacteraceae bacterium
CGAATCCCGATTGGGGTGGGTCGATTCTTTATGCCAAATCGTCCAGGAGGTTCTGATTCTTCTGTTACGCGCCTCTGCCGGTTACGTTAAGGCGCGGGTCGCAGGACGGCCCGTCAGGGGTTTGTCCACAGGGCCTAGCTCGACTTGCATCCGCTCACAGTCTCATACCAACGGCCGAGATGGCTGACTCTCCGGCTTTACCTCCCCCGTCATGGTGGGCCCACGGGTCGGGCCAAAGGCCCGCCCGAGGACAGGCTCCGGGCCGCCATCCACGTCTTTGCTGATCGCAGCAAGGACAGACGTGGATGGGCGGCCTTCGCCGACCATGACGACTGGGGGCGATCGATGGGTCACTCGCAAGGGCGGTTGGTATCAGACCTTCACGGTCGAGGCCCGGTAGATCTGGTCGATGGAACTTGCCAGTGCCGCGTTGAATGCGGCATCACTCATTGCATGCCTGAGGTCTTCGGCCAGGGCGCGCGAGAAACTCGCGATCATGCCGTGATTGCCGGCAAGGCGTTTGCAGGCATCGGCCCTCGTGTAGCCGCCCGAAAGTGCGACAACCCTGGCAACACGCTTGTGGTTTATCAGCGCTGAGTAGTGATCCGGAGCTTCCGGAATGGTCAGCTTCAGCATCACCTGGCGGTCATTCGGCAAAGCGTCGAGCCGTTTGGTCAGTTCCGCAAGGAGGATGGCCTCTGCGCCCGCCTTGTCCGGGCTTTTGATCAGGATTTCCGGTTCGATGATCGGCATCAGCCCGTGTCCGGAGATCTTCGCGGCCACTTCGAATTGCTGCGCAACGATGGCCGCGATACCAACCTTCGATGGCAGGTTGATGACAGAGCGCATCTTGGTGCCAAAGATACCGAGCTTCGCTGCCCTATCGAGAAGCGCGTCGAGGCCATCAATCGGCCTCATCAGGCTGACGCCATCGTTCTCGGTCTCCAGGCCTTTGTCGACCTTGAGAAAGGGAACGACGCCACGTTGCTCCCATAGGAAATTTGGAACAGGCTTCCCCTGCGCTTGGCCGTCCATCGTGCGTTCGAATAGAATGGCGGCGATGACCTTGTCACCCGTGAAGGCCGGCGCGGTCATTATGCGCACGCGCATTTCATGCATGAGCCTGAACATCTCGGCATCGCCGCTATAGGCACCATCAGGAATCCCGTAGAGGCGCAGCGCTCCAGGCGTTGACCCGCCGCTCTGGTCAAGCGCGGCGATAAAGCCAGCCTTGCCGGACATTTGCACCATCATTTTGTCACTGGTCATGATCGTCATCCTCGCTTGAGACCGATACGCTCATTGCGATCCGCGTGCCAGTTTCCGTGGCCTTCTGTCCGCCGCGATCACGGAGTTGCCGGCACCTTCAGCGTGCGCGCTGGTGACCGCGCAGGTCAAGAAAGCCAGCCAAGTCAGATGAGCAATTCACGTGTAGGCTTCGCTTCATGAACCTTTGGTTAACCGCTGCTATCAACCGGGGGTTGCAGACCCGGTAATCGCAGCGGTGCTGTCACCCGCACGGACAGCTTGCCGTCGGTTCGAACCTGCCAGCGCCCCGCTGTTAGCGCAGGCGGCGGCCAGCCTCACAGGTGCTGCGACAGCCGGGCCGCGTAACCTTAATTGACACTCCGTCTGGGGCTCGCCCGGGGCGTTGCTGAGCACTCCATATTGTGGACATATCAAGGATTATCAAAGCGTTTGAGTGAAGAACCGCTGGGACTGAAGATCGCGGTGCCGGTTTACGCATTTCCGCCCTCGGGCACCAGAAAGCCGAGTGATCGGGGCCCGAATGAGCCAATTGCACCTGCCAAGAGCGGCCAGCGCAAGCTATTCCTCGCGCGGCCGGATGATCTGACGTGCCCGTGCTTCCAATTCGTCAGCGAATTGTGCGAGTCGCGCTTCGGCCGCGTCGCCGGAGAATAATCTGGCCTGCTGACGGATGCGGGCGGCTCTCGATAGCAGATCGACCGGAGATTCTGTGACCTCAGGCGCTTCGTTGGCCCCGTAACGTGACATGGGATGGGCTCCGATCGTGATCGTTGCGGCGGGTATTGCGGTGGGTGGCGGTTGAAAGAGACGGCGTGCATCGCGAGGATGCACGCCACAAGTTTCGGTAACAGACTAGTTCTATCACCGAACAATAACGCTAGGATAACACACTCGCGTGATCGGCATGGGGTGCCTGCGGCCTGCCGCGGCAGGCCGGTCCGGCGCGCACCTCGGCCGGTTGAAGACAGGTTGCATAACCGGCGCCCCGTTACAACCTTGCGATGGCGCCGCAGAACGACCACCATAGTCCGTGGGACGCCCGGAAGCGACACGGACAGGATATGATGGAGGGGGGGTCGATGTTTCAGAAGTTGCATCACGTCGCCTATCGCTGCCGCGACGCGCAGGAGACCGTTGATTTCTACACCAGGGTGCTCGGCCTGAAGTATGCCGCAGGTGAGGCCTCGCCCGAAGGCCACAAACCATACGGTGATGAAGTCGATCTCATTCACATCTTTTTCGAATGTGGCGACGGCAGCTATGTGGCGTTCTTCGACCTGCCATCCTCGCCTCCGGCGGAGGCGGATCGCAACACCCCGAACTGGGTCAACCATATCGCCTTCGAAGTACCCAGCATGGATGCGCTGCTCGAAGGCAAGCGCCGGCTGGAAGCCGCCGGCGTCGATGTGCTCGGTCCGAAGGATCACCGGTTCTGCCAGTCGATCTACTTCTTCGATCCGAACGGCATTCGGCTAGAGATGACGGTGCGCACCGAGGCGCCGGGCGAACTGGACCGGATGGAGCGCGCGGCGGGCGACCAGCTCGCGGCATGGAACACGCGCAAGCAACGCAAATACGGTCCGCCGGCGGCGGTGCCAGCGGCGGTCTGACAGTGCAGGCAAAGCTGGTCGCGATCGACGTCCCGCGCGGCAGCGGCTACGACAGCCAGAGCGGCCTCAACAACCTGTTTCCCCAGGTGTATGGCCGCCTCGCGGACGAGGGCTGCGGCAAGCGCGTCGCATTCGTGGTGATCCATCCGACCAGCAACTTTTTGAGCCACTATCTGATCGGTCCGATGCAGCGGCGCGGGCGGGCAATCCTGGGGTTGAACACACGCTATATCGGCAACGATTCGACGTTGGTCATGGAGCGGGCGATCCAGGATCTTGGCGCCGGCGTGGGTTACCTGCGCCAGCTTGGCTACGAGCGGATCGTATTGTTGGGCAATTCCGGCGGCGGATCGCTCGCGGCATTCTACCAGGCGGAGGCCGAGCAGATCAGCGTCACCACCACGCCGGACGGCGTGGCCTTCGAGTTACGACCGGCACAAGTGCCGCCGGTCGATGCGCTGGCAATGTTAGCCGCGCATCCGGGGCGGGCGCTGACGATGGTGGAGTGGATCGATCCCTCGGTGGTCGATGAGCGGGACATGTATGCGTCCAATCCGGCGCTCGACATGTACGATCCGGCCAATGGGCCGCCGTACGATCGTGGCTGGCTGGCGCGCTACCGTGCCGCGCAGCGCGCGCGCAACGACCGCATCACCGATTGGGTGCTTGGCCGGCTGGCGGCGCTCGACGCGGATCCGGGTCAGGAGCGGATCAACGACGAACCGTTCATCGTCTATCGCACGGTGGCCGATCCACGATTTCTCGATTTGGCGCTCGACCCGAGCGATCGCGCGGTGAGCAACACGAGGCGGTCGAATTACGGTCCAACCAATCTTGGGCGGTTTTCGACGCTACGCTCCTTCCTCAGCCAGTGGAGCGCGCGGCTGTCGCGTGCCGATGGTCCAGCCTGCATGGCGCGGACGTCGGTCCCCGTGCTCAACGTGTTTTACTCAGCCGATACGCTGGTGTTCCCAGCCCAGGTGCGGCTTTGGTCGCAGGCCACCGGAGAGCGGTGCCAGGACCATGTACTGAAGAATGCGACGCATCATCTGGTTGGGCAGGACAAACTGATCGAGGAACTTGCCGACCTGCTGGTGGCATGGGCCGAGCGTCTTTGAGGTCAGGTGGCGACAGAATTGACAATCCGGCTCGACTTTACCCGTCATGGCGGGCGGAGGCCCGCCATCCACGTTTTTGCTGATCACGGCCAAAAAAGACGTGGATGCCGACCCCAGCCTTCGCTTGGGGCAGACTCTGCGTCGGCATGACGAATTGGAACGACGGGTGGTGGTGGAGGAATTCTTTGGCCGCCTGGCACAAAACTTTCACGTCATCTCTTTGTCGCGGCAGTCGTGGATCAACAGGTCTTGCCGCTTGCTGTGAAGATGCTGTCGGGCACAGTGTGGACTCACGACCGCGGCACATGTTCCCAATAATGATGCGCGTATTGCAGCCTGCATGCTGCCTTGAGCGCATCCTCGTCCATTGCGCTCTCGCGTCCGGGCGCCAGCGGCGACAGATCCATTGGTGGCGCGCCGTCGGTGATCCAGGCGGCCAATGCCTCGCCGATCGCCGGCGCGATCGACAATCCGCCGACGCAGCAGCCGCCAGCCACATAGAGCCCGCGAACCCCTGGCACGAGTCCGACCGTATGTTCGCCATCGGCCGTCATGGTCGGCAGTCCGCCGCGATGCACGCGTAACCCGATCTCCTCGGGCACGCGCTGGAACACGGGCAGCTGCTCGCGAACGGAATCCGCAAAACCGCGCAGCACGCCGAGATCGAGCGGCAGGTCTGCGATATCGAACCGCGCCGGCAGCGTCTGCGCATCGTATTGCAATGGCGTCTGCTCGTAGCCGCCCAGCATCAGTCCGCCCTCATCCGGCCGTGCGTACACATTCACGTCGATAATACGAGTGATCGGCTGCGTCGCATCGACGCCGTCGATGGGCTCGGTGATCAGCAGCTGATGTCGCGTCGGTACGACGGCGACCTTCGCGCCGGACAGGGCTGCCACCGCGCGCAACCAGGCGCCAGCCGCATCCACCACTGTCTCGCAGCGGATCCTCCCATGCTCCGTCTCTACTGTACTGACCGCACCGTTGCGTGTGGCGATCCCGGTCACCAGCGTGTGCGGCAGCATGGTCACGCCAAGCCGCTCCGCCGCGCGCGCATAGAGGTTGGGAATTTGCGATGGTTCCAGGTATAGGTCGGTCGGCGAGTAGATCACACCGAGAATGCCGGTCGTGTGCAGGAACGGATTCTTCGCCCTCGCCTCCTCCGGCGAGATCATCTCGATCCCGGTTCCCATGCGCCGCCCTCGCGAAACTTCGCGCTCGAGCTGTTCCACATGCTCCGGCAGCCGGGCGATCTTCAGTGCGCCAGGCTGATGGAACACTATCTTCTCGCCGGTCTCCGCCTCGAACCCCTCGATCTTGCGCACCGCGCGCTTGGCCAGCTGCGTCATCAGATCGGTGCCTCGGGCCTGTGACGTGAGACCGGCCGCCCGCGGCGAGGTCTGCGAGCCGAGTGCGTGCTTGTCCAGCAACGCGACCTGCTTGCCCGACTTCGCCAGATGGAACGCCACACTCGAACCCAGCGCGCCCGATCCGATCACCACACATTCCGCCGCGTCGATCATGCCCACCTACTGCGCCGGCAGGCGAACGCCGCCCGGACCGATCAGGCCAGGATAGGGTGCCTTGAATCGCCAGAAGGTCCCGCTGTTCGCCCCCTCGAAGTAAACGTACTGGTTATCGGGGCCGCCAAACGCGAAGTTGGTCGTTGCGGCGTCGCCATTTGGGATCGGCACAAAGCCGAGAATGATACCGTGCGGGTCGATCTCAACGATGCCGCCGATGCCAGCCAACCCCGCCCATATATTGCCATGGACGTCGTAATGGAGGCCGTCCGGCCCGCTGTTGCCGGGCACATAGCTGCCCGCCTTCACCGAACCGAACGTAAGATGCAGTGGGTCCTTCGAGCATTGCGGACAGCCGAGCGTGGGGCCGGTCATGAAGGTGCTGTACCAAACGCGGCCTTCCCTGAAGTCACCTATGGCCAGCACGGCGTCATCAGGCGACACGGCAATGCCATTCGGGAACGAGCCGCTGTCCATGACCCTGCGCAGAATGCCGTCGCGCGAATACTGATAGATGGAGCCAGTCCGATCGGACGTGCTCGGCCCGGGACCAGTTCCCCATGGATCAGTGAAAAACAGATTGCCCTCGGCATCAAAATCGAGGTCGTTGGGCCCTTTGAATAGCTGATTGCGGTAGGTGTAGACCAGCGTGCTCACCTGCTTTGTCTGCGGGTCGTACACCAGGATTCCGCGATGCCGGGACGTGAGGTACAGCTTGCCGTTGTACCACCGCGTACCCTGCGGCTCACACGTCTGGCCCAGTTCAGGTGGCGGGTTGCAATTGAATACCGGGACCAGTTTGGCGTCCGGAGTCAGATATGACACCCAGCCACTGCCGATCGCCACGAACCATAGATTGCCGTCGGTGTCGAAAGCGCCGCCTTCCAGGAACTGACCCTGCGGGGTGTTGCTGACATCGGCGAATTTTTCCACTTGGCCGACGCCGGGCGGCAATGGCGGCAAGCCCCATGGCTGAACCAGATTGGAGGGTTGCGCGGTGGCAGTACTTTCAGGACCGGCGATGCATAGAAAGATGCCGATCAGCGCAGTGCACAAGGTCTCGATCAGCGGGTGGCGCGTGGGCATGATGTTTGTGCTCCTCCCCCAAAGGAAGCAACATACTGCCGATTGCAAGCGCTGCACGCAACTCTGCCAGCGCCGCAAGTCTTACGGCTGTTCACGCGATGGATGCCTGACCATCAGACTCACATCGGCTTTTGGAACTTCAGCACGAATTCGTCCACCGGTGTGGGGTTGCGGAAGACAATGTTAGCGCGAGCGTCCTCAGGATGGCGAAGGAACCCGGCGTCGGCGACGAACTTGAATCCCGCTGCCTCGACCTCCGCGCGCAACGTCTGTTCGGCAATCCGGTGAAAGGTCTTGCCAACCGTAGCGCCGTCCTCGGGCCGCGCCGAATGGTCTGCAACGACCAGGAAGCCACCAGACTTCAGCGCGGCGAACATCGCCTTGACCATTTTCGCGCGATCGATCCCCATGTAGGTCGTGTCGTGATAGGCGAAGTAGAAAGTGATCAGGTCGAGGTCGTGCACATCGGCGGGAACAGGATCGTCGGACGGGCGCACCAATGGCACGACGTTGCGCATCGCCGGCGTTGCCATCCTGGCCTCCAGCTTCGGCGATTCCTGGTCGTTCTGCCCGTAGACCTTGCCGGTCGGGCCGACGGAACGGGCCATCAGCTCCGTGCTGTAGCCGGCGCCCGCGCCCATATCAAGCACCGTCCATCCCGCCTTCGCCCCGGTGAAGGTGAGGAGGTTCACTGGATCTCGCCGTTTGTCGGTCTGGCGATCCGCGTCGCTACGGTCGGGCGCCGCGACGATTGCCGGGTAATCTTGTGCGCGAACAGGCGCTGCATTGATCGAAACCTGGATCGCAAGGCTCATCGCAAAGGCGGCACCGGCGCGAAGGGCGACTCGGCGGGCGGCGGCGAGTGTCATGATGTGTCCTCCTATTTTGAACGATAGCGAATCGCCAGCAGATCGGCTACTTCGCAACGCTGCAAGTTCCACCTTACTCGTCGAGTTGTCATGCCAAAACCTATCTCCCTGCGAGCATCCGAGGCGGCCTGTCTGGATGCTCTTCGGTCAGGCACCGAACGACAGGCGCTGATTGCCATGCGGGCTGGATTGAATCTTCCGCGGACCAAAGCTGCGCTCCGAACACTTGCTTCGTTGAAGCTCGCCACTATCGACGGTGATCGCAGCTGGCATGTCACGCCACGGGGAACGGCGGCAAGAATATTGATCGCGCCCACCGTGCGCACGCGTGGCCGACCGCCAGAAACGGCGTTGGTTCCCGGCACATCGGCGGCGCGTCTGATGGCATTGCTGGATCGGCCTCGACGAGGGGCCGAATTGGTCGAACTGCTTGGCGTGACGCGTCAACGTGTGCATCAGCTGGTCGTCGCCCTTTCCGCACGTGGCCTTATACGGTCCGCCGACCCGAATTACCCGACCTTTGTGATAGCGCTCAAGGATGACCCCTCGACCTTGCTCCTGCAGGAGCAGGAACGCGTGTTGTCAGCGTTTCCAGAAGCACACGCAACGACGCTGTCGAAGATCGCGCTCGTGACGCCGATGTATCGTGGTAAGGTCGACACCATTGCGGAATCCCTGGTCAAAACGGGACTCATTGAAAAGACTGGGATCGCAACCTACGGCGATCTTTATCAGCTTACGGCGGCGGGATTGGCGCATTGGCAACGATCGCCTACTGCGCGCCACGCTGACATCCCGCCACCGCCATTCCGGTCTGATCGGGTCCGCGAAGTGTTGCTGCACCTGGAAAGCCAGGGGCCGACCCGTACGCGCGATGTCGGTTACCGGCTCGAGATCCCCCAGCCATCGATCAATGCGCTGATGCAATACCTCAAGCGCAAGAATGCGGTGCGTACTCAGACGGATTTGCGACGCGCCCCATACGAGCTGACACCTGACGGACTTGAAATGCTATCGGCCATGAAGCGCCAGGCAGGGGATGTCGCCACAGCGTGATGCAGGAACCGCTGGCAATCCCGCCGGTTCAGCCCTTTGGCGCATTCCTTCGTCACGTGCTAGGTGTTCTCCCCTGTGGCGGAGGGGGAACCGATGTCCGGAACCAACTGGCAGCTCAGCGGCGAGTACATGGAGAGTTGCAATTGCGACTATCTATGTCCCTGCATATACACCAACCCGCAGGCCGAGGTGACCTATGACCATTGCACTGCCGCTCTGATCTTCCGCATCGACAAGGGACATTCCGGCGGCATCAGCCTCGATGGTTTGTGCTTCGCCCTGGTGATCCGCTCCGGCAAGGTGATGGCCGATGGCA
This sequence comes from Acetobacteraceae bacterium, assembly GCA_035569235.1. GTDB lineage: Bacteria > Pseudomonadota > Alphaproteobacteria > Acetobacterales > Acetobacteraceae > JAMXLO01. Next base: position 8,848 of record DATMND010000508.1, read on the forward strand.
ACTGGGTCTTTGCCGGTGTCGTTGATGCGCAGGCCAACGACGCGCAGCGTCAGGTGTTGTCCGCCATCGTCAGCGGTCAGGCCGGCGGCCCGCCCGGCATGATCCGTAGCAACCTGGTCAGCGACTTTCGCGGCGTCGAGTTCAAGCCGATCAACTTCCGCATCGAAGGCCTAAAACGCACAGTGTCGATCCCAGACATCCTGTCGTTTGAGATCGAGGGCGTGCCATCGCGGAACCGCAGCGGCGAGCCATTCTATATCGACAACACCGCACACCCCGCCGGCCGGCGACTTGCCCTGGCGCGCGCCAAGGAACTGCACGTGCAGGGCTTCGGGCTCGGTCTCGACATGGTTGGCAAGGGCAACAACGGTCATTTTGCGCCGTTCGCCTGGGCGGCATAGAACCTGACTGTGCCGTCCATCGACTCCTCGTCCGCCGATCCTCGCGCCGTCGCACAGAACCGAAGTGATCGCCGCATCATCCTCCTCGCCCTGTTCGGCGTGACGGCGATCGCGTGGCTGTATCTGCTTGCGATGCGCCAAGGCACGTCCGACATGGCCATGGACAGCATGCCTGGTATGGCCATGCCAACCGTGGCGTCATGGACCGCCACCGCCTTGGCGCTGACCTTCGCGATGTGGTGGGTGATGATGCTCGGCATGATGGTCCCGAGCGCCGCGCCGATGATCCTAACCTTCGCCACACTGAACCGAAGCAGGCGCGCACACGGCCAGAGCTTCGTGTCGACGTCGGTGTTCGTGCTTGGTTATCTGATCGTATGGGGCGGCTTCTCCTTATGCGCCACGGCTGCGCAATGGGCGCTGGATCGCATTGCGCTGCTCTCGCCGATGATGGCGACCACCAGCCCGGTGCTGGGCGGGATATTGCTTATTCTGGCAGGTCTGTATCAGTTCACGCCGCTGAAGCAGACCTGCTTGCGCAACTGCCGCTCACCGTTTGCCTTCGTGCTCAACCATTGGCGCGATGGGCGGGCCGGCGCGCTAAAGATGGGCATGGAGCACGGCGCTTACTGCCTCGGCTGCTGTTGGGTGCTGATGGCGCTGCTGTTCGTCGTCGGTGTGATGAATCTCCTTTGGGTGGCGGCCGTCGCGGTGTTCGTGTTCGCCGAGAAGCTCCTGCCGGGTGGTATCTGGATCGGGCGCATCGGCGGTGGCGTCATGCTGGGGTTTGGGATGGTGCTCCTGCTGACGCAGGGGTGAAGGCGCATTCACCCGGTCACTCAGCGGCGTCCAACGCCAGAACCGCGAACGTGGCGAGCCAGTGCTCACCCATATAGTCGCCGGAGACGTGCTGAAGGCTGACCGCAAGGTGTTCGGCCGCGGCGTCACGCATGAGTTGGACACGGGTATCGGATTGAGCCAGCGAAGAGGCCAGATTGCTCCAGCACCAGGCACGACTCAGGTTCAGGCCGTCCAGGTGCACGATTCTGCCGTCGCTCCGGTCACTGACGGTCACAGGTCGGAACAGCACGGCTGGCTCCCGCTGTTCGAGGCCGGGAAGAAAGCGGGCGAACCAGGCGGCGAACTCGTCAGCGGTCAGTGCCCTGCGCATGCACTCGGCCTCGATCAGACAGGGTGACAGAAAGTCCTCACCGCTTGGTTCCCACGCCTGGCAGTCAGCATCGTCGAAGTACCAGCGTCGGGCAGTGCCGGTCGCCATCGACGCGAGCGCCCCGTCGCCACATGCCTGTGCATATTCCAAGGCCAGTGCGAGAGCGAAGGCTGTGCTCGAATGGGCGCCAGTGCGAACGGGATAGGTCGCCTTTCCAAGATAGTTCAGGAACCGCTGCGAGAAGGCCTGCGCCAAAGGTTTCAACGTGACCGACCAGCCTCGAGCATCGTCGTGCTCATACTTGGCCAATTCGGCTGCCAGCATCAGCAGCCAGGCCCAGCCATACGGTCTTTCGAATGTTCCGCTATGTGGACGCCCGAGATAAGCGAGTTCCGCGGCGACATTGTCCTGGGTGAACGCCGTCGCGAAAAGCGAGCGAATACGATCGGCTTCCGGCGCCGTGGGATTGCGACGCAGCAGACGAGCGAGCAACCAGTATCCGTGGACACAGGAGTGCCAGTCGAGGCTACCGAAGAAGATTGGATGGAGCGTGCGCGGCGGTTTCAGATCCTCCGGGCCGGTCAGTAGATGGTCCAGCTTGTTGGGATATTCTCGTGCCACATGGCCAAGCGCGACCCTCGCAAGTTCACTGGCCAGTTCCGGTGTGAGCATTCGAACCTCCGATGTCGCGATTTTCAGCTGATTTGTGACGATTGGAAAGACCCTCTTGGTCGTGCCAGACTGGCAGCGCAAGTAGAGCGACTGAGAGGCAACCATGGCCCAGCGGACTGCGGATTGGCTTGGACTCCAAGATCGCGTGTGCGTTGTCACCGGCGCTGGTGGCGGCATCGGTCGCGCCGTTGCGCTCGGAATGGCCGACGCCGGTGCGTCGGTCGTGTTGCTGGATAGAGACGGGCAAAATTGCCGCGCGACAGCCGAGGCACTGCGTCCGACCGGCGTCAGAACGCTTGCCATCACCTGCGACATCGCAAATCTGGAAAGCGTCGCCGCCGCCGAACGCGCATCACGTGCCATCGGCCCGTGTGACATCCTGGTCAACAACGCTGGTGTGCTGCGTCCGGGACCATTGGCAACCGTGCCGCTCGATGAGTGGAACCTGCTGCTGTCGGTCAACCTGACAGGATATCTGCTGTGCGCGCAGGCCTTCGGCAAAGCGATGATCGAGCGCGGGCGGGGTGCCATCGTGCATACCGCATCGATCGCAGGCAGCAACGCACAGGCGTTCTCCGGCGCTTACAGTGTCAGCAAGGCCGGTGTTCTGATGCTATCTCGACAGCTCGCGGTGGAATGGGGGCCGCATGGCGTGCGCAGCAACGTACTGAGCCCAGGTCTTGTGCGGACGCCGATGAGCGAGAGCTTTTATCAGGCTCCTGGCGTGGCGGAACGGAGGGCTGCGGCCATTCCGATCGGGCGCATCGGCACGCCCGAGGACATGGCGCAGGTGGTGATGTTCCTTGCGAGCGATCGCGCCGGGTTTGTGAATGGCCAGGAGATCATCGTTGACGGCGGATTTGAGCACATGCTGATGAGCCTCGTGCCGCGTCCGGGATTCGAGCGCGGGAATTGAGCCTGCAGGTGCGAAGCACATCCGCGCTACGCGAATGACGCGCCGGTGGCCCATGCGTCACGGCAGGGCTCGGCCCTGCCATCCACGTCTTTGCATCGGGCCGATGGTGTTCTAGCGTTTCCCCCAACGCTTCGTTTCGACGGTTTCCTCCTCAATGACATAGAACTGCTCGAGCCCCACGAGGTCCTCGATCTGTTGGCGGGCATCGATGCACTCCTGATCGCTGAGGCCGGAGTACGTGCCGGTCTCACGAATTTCCATGAATGCACGCTTCACCGCGGTGAATGCGACGACAAGGCTGGTCACCGCGTCGATGCACGCCTTGTAGCCCATCGCCTCCAGCTCCGCGATGGTCGGCAACGGACGCTGGTCGCGGTTGCCGCGGCTCATCACATAAACCAGCGGAACCTTCGCGAGCTTCGGTGCCTGGCGCAGCTCTTCGTCGTTTCTCGGGAAAACCAGCCCCATATCGGCGCCGACGTCGGCGGCCAGGTTGATCCGGTCGATTGCCTCCTGCAGGCCCTCGAAGCGGGCCGCGTCCGATCGCGCAATAATGACGAAGTCCGGATCCGATTCGGCACGTTGGCGACAGGCATATTCGATCTTGGCGACAAACTGGTCGCGCGGCGTCACGTGCGCAACATACTTGTGGTAGTGCGCGCGCTTTGGATAGAGCTGGTCCTCGATGTGGATTCCCGCGACACCCGCGCGAATGAACTCGCGAACCGTGCGCATGGTGTGCAGCGGTTCGCCGAAACCGGCACCGCCATCAGCGACCAGCGGCACCGTTACCGCGGCGGCCACGTCGCCCGCGACACGGACCTGTTCATCCATCGTCAGTAGCGGCTCCGAGGTGCAGCGCGAGCCGCCGGTCACGAAGCCACCGGTGTAAACTGCCGGAAAGCCCAGGCTCGAAATCAGCCGGCCGCCGATCGCATCGTAGGCCGATGGCATGTTGATGAAGCCGCTGTCCGACAGAAGCGTGCGAAGTGCGGTGGTTGTACGTTGCATGGCCGATCCTCCTGTTATGTCGCAGGGTGGCTTACCTGCACGACAAGCTTGCCGGTGTTCTCGCCGCGGAACAGCATGCCGAGCGCGCCGGGCGCGAGGTGTAGCCCGTCCAGGATATGCAGGCGCTGCCGCAGCTGTCCTTCGCGATGGCGTGCGGCGAGCCAGGCGCGAGCCTCCTCATACCGGTCATGGTAGCGGAACACCTGGAAGCCCTGCATCCGTCCACGCCGCGCCGATAGCTGACCGAGATTGCGGATGTCATAGGGTGGATCGGCTGCGACCTGCGAGATGCGGCCGCATAGCACGACACGGGCTCCGTCTCGCAGATGCAACAGCGCCGCGTCCAACGTGGGTCCACCGACGTTGTCGAAATAGAGATCGATCCCATCGGGGCAGGCCCGGCCGATGGCCGCGGCAAGGTCGGGTTCCGCCTTGTAGTCGATGACCGCATCCAGGCGCAGTTCATTGGCCAACCAGCCGCACTTCTGCGTCCCGCCGGCGATGCCGACCACGTGGCAGGCTTCGATGCGCGCAATCTGCACGGCGATTTGCCCGACACCGCCGGCCGCGGCGGACACCAGCACGCGATCCCCCGGCTTCACCGCGCCGATGTCGCGCATTCCGAAATAGGCAGTCACGGCGCTGAGGCCGAGCGGGCCGATCCAGGCCGACGCATCGCCGCGTGCAAGATCGAGCTTCTGCAGGTACTTCGCCGGCAAGGTCGGATGCGTCTGCCAACCGAGCCGCGCCTGCACCAACTCCCCAGTCTGAAAGCCGCCCGACCGACTTTCCAACACGCGCGCGATTCCACCACTGCGCATGACTTCGCCCAGCGTCACCGCGTCGATCATCCACGATCGCATTGCCGGATCGATCGACAGAAAGATCGTTTCCAGCAGTACCTCGTCCGCTGCGGGCGCGCGCACCGGCACGCTGTCGGCGATGAAGTTATCCGGCGTCGGGATTCCCGTGGGCCTCGCGTGCAACAGGATGCGATGGTTGATCTCGGTCATCGCTGGCGCACCGTCTCGGCGATGCGTTCAGCGATCATGATCGTGGGGATGTTCGTGTTGGTGCGCGAAACCTCCGGCATCACCGACGCATCCGCGATGAACAGGTTCTCTGCGCCCACCACCTTGCCACCTGGATCCACCACCGTTCGCGGATCCGCCGGATCGCCCATCCGGCAAGTGCAGGAGGCATGCCAGGCGGATTGCACGTTGTCGCGCACGTGACGCTCCAGCGCGGCTGGGTCGGCGAGCAGTTCGGGCAGCGGGCGGGAATCGCTGATGACCTTGTCGAACAGGAATTTCCGCAGGCTGGCCGACGAATCCATCATCAGTGCCGCTACGTTCGTCAGCACCGTGTTCCGGAAGTTCTTCTGGCTGACGTTGCGCACCCTCTGGGAGAATTTGGAGGCGAACAGGTTGGACATGTACTGCGGTACCGGATCGCTGGTCAGAATGCTCGCCATGCGACGGAACGCATCCACCATCCGGTCGAGATCGCGTCGGTCGCTGAGCCAATTGAAGTCAACGTACGGTTCGTCGTCCGGATCGGGCGAAGCCAACCGCACCTCACCCGTTGAGTACGAGCGGCCGATATAGGACGACAGCGTACCGATCCGCACGCCGACCGCATGCCAAGCGGAGCGGCAGACCGCCATCATTACCATGTCTGCCTCCGGCACGCCCGCCAGGCCCGACGACCAGCGTAGATAGGTATAGTTCCGCCGCAGCACCATCTTGTGCCGGGCCACTGGCTGGAGGTATCCGGAAATGTGGATCGCCGGATGATCCATCAGGTTGCTGCCCACGCCGGGCCGGTCCAACTGCACCGTAATGCCATGCTGGCGCAGATGTTCTCCCGGACCGATGCCCGACAGCATCAGCAGCCACGGCGTGTGCAGCGCGCCGGCGGACACGACAATATTATCGGCGGTGATCGTCTCGACTGCGCCGTTGCGGCGCACCTCTGCCCCGCCGGCGCGGCCGTTCGCGAACAGGATTTGCCGAACTTGTGTTGCACCGAGGATTTGCAGATTTGGACGACGCCGCGTTGATGCGTCAAGATATCCCACCGCCGCGGAACGTCGCGCGGTGCCGTCGTTCGACAGCGGCAGCGGCGAGTAACCCTCGCCGAATTCCCCGTTCATGTCCGGGCGCAACGGGTAGCCGCGGTCATTCCACACCTTGGTGACCGACAGCGTGAAGTCGTCCCACTGCTCCATTGGCATGCGGCGGACGGTGATGGGGCCTTGCGCGCCATGCAACTGATCGGTGTAATCGAGGTCGGTCTCGAGACGCCGGAAATAGGGGAGGACAGAATTCCAGTCCCAACCCTTCGCACCGATCGCGTTCCAATGATTGTAGTCGTCAGGCGCCCCGCGTAGCGCCACCTGCCCGTTGACGGACGAACCACCGCCGAGCACGCGACCCTGCTCGTAAAACACCGGTGCCGCATCCGCTCTGCGGCGGACCTTCAGGCCTTTCCAGAAATAGCTCGGATTCATCAGTGCGCTGCCGGAGTAGGTGTCGCGGATGTCCTCGGGCGTCTGCTCAGGAGCATAGTCCCGCCCAGCCTCCACCAGCACCACATTGTTCCCCGGCGCCTCCGACAAGCGTGCCGCCATCACGCAGCCCGCAGAACCGCCGCCGATCACCAAATGCGTGGCGTGCATCGTGCTGCTTCCCTCCGTTCGTCGTCGGCCAGATTTGCGCAACGCTCCATTCGGGTCTGAGATAGCAGAACTTCCTTCCTGGAGTCGCCCCGACCGGTCGCGGATTGGCTCCGCCACCGCGAATTCGTCACGGAGCACCAACCTTCAATGCCGCATAAATGGGACGTGGAAGCCGATGTCGTCGTCGTCGGATTTGGGGCCGCGGGCGTGGCTGCTTCGGTTACCGCCCACGATCTGGGAGCCAAGGTCGTTATCCTGGAGAAAGCGCCCGAAGGTCAGGAAGGCGGCAACACGCGAGTCGCTGGGCAAGGATATCTGAACACGTCATCGGTCGACAAAGCCATCGCCTATCTCACAGCCCTGTGTGGTTCCTACACGGTGCCGGACGCCATGGTGCGAGTGTGGGCGGAGGAGATGTGCAAGAACAATGCATGGCTCGAAAGCCTTGGCGGTGATCCGCAAGAGCATCAACATCCGCCGGTTGGGATTGAGTTCCCTGATTTGCCTGGTTCGGACTGTGTTCATAAGTTTCACGATGGACCCACTTACGGCTATTCCTACACGTGGAAACTGTTCGAGCGCCTGGTCAAGCAGCGCCCGATTTCCATTCTGTATGAAACACCGGCCAGGGAACTGATCCGGCACGACATCACCAAGGAAATTCTCGGCGTGCGAGCCCAGCGGGGGAATCGATCGATCGCCGTCAAAGCGGGAAAAGCGGTGGTGCTGACCTGTGGAGGGTTCGAAAACAGCCAGCAGATGATTCGCGATTACCTTCCTGGGGTGCCGTATTGCTACACCTCCGGCACGCCGTACAACGAAGGCGACGGCATCACGATGGCGATGTCGGTCGGTGCCGATCTCTGGCACATGAACAACTACGCTGGGCCCTCCATGGCTCTGAAAGTTCCGGAAGTCCGGACGTCGTTTTCGATGCAGGCGTTGCATTACAGCAAGGAAATGCAGGGCGGCATGATCGTGGTCGGCCCTGACGCCAGGCGCTTCACGGACGAGAAATACAAGACCCGCCATGGCAAAATCCCGGTGAACGGCCGGTGGTTGCCCTTGTCCACGCCGTGCCCAATGTTTCTGATCTTCGATCACACACTGTTCTCCGCCGGCCCACTCTACGACAAGCACCCGAGCCACGGCTGGACGCAGATCATCGAGCGCTACGATTGGAGCAAGGACAACAGTGCCGAACTGGCGAAGGGCTGGATCAAGACTGCCGACAGCGTCGTGGATCTCGCCTCGGTGATGAGGCTCGATCCTGACGCACTGGTGGAGACCGTCACGCGGTGGAATCGACATTGTGCTGCGAAACACGATCCCGATTTCGGCCGAACCTTGATGATGGCGCCCATAGTCAGCGAGCCGTTCTATGCGGTTGAACTCTCGCCCTCAATGCTCAATACCCAAGGCGGCCCGAGACGCAATGAGAAGGGACAGATTGTGCGGCCTGACGGCACACCCATTGCACGCCTGTACAGCGCAGGCGAACTGGGCTCGATTTATAGCTATCTGTACCAGGGCACCGGCAATATTGGAGAATGTCTGGCGTTCGGCCGCGTCTCCGGTCGGAATGCAGCAGCCGAAACGCCGTGGGAGCGGGAATGACATAGCGGTGGGGCGATTCCGCCCCCAAAGGGGATTGCAGCGCGGTGCAAGGCGAATGACGATCCGGCCAACGGCAAAGGGAGAGTGACAATGAGCTCGCGTGTGCCAATGGTATCGCTGGAGCGTGCCCGCGAACTCGGCGATGCGATGGGGATGCCCGCGCGACGCACGCAGAGCGAGGCGTTTCGCGTTGTGGCCAACAATCCCGGTGTGGCCAGGGTGGCGTTCAGCCAATTGATGCAGCTGTTGGAGAACAACAAGTTCGAGACGCGGCTGCGTGAACTGATGATCATGCGTATCGGCTGGGTCACCGGTTCGGCTTACGAGTGGACGCAGCACTGGCGAGTGGCGACCACCGCGGGGATCCCGCCCGAGGATATTCTGGCGGTGCGCGATTGGCGCAACTCCGAACGGTTGACGCCGGCGGACAAAGCGATCCTGACCGCCACCGACGAGTGTCTTGCGGGCAAGTCCATTTCGGATGCCGCCTGGGCCGACGTGGCGAAGCATGTCACCGACCCGGGACAGCAGGTGGAATTCATCATCGCCATGGGCAACTGGATGTCGTT
>DATMND010000509.1:0-21592 GCA_035569235.1 Acetobacteraceae bacterium
CCTCAATTCAAAAACATCTTCCCCGGGTTCAAAATCCCCCGCGGATCCAGCGCCTGCTTCACCGAGCGCATCACCGCCAGTGCCTCGGCGCCATGCTCCTGCTCCAGGAACTCGCGCTTGCCGATCCCCACGCCGTGCTCGCCGCTGCACGACCCACCCAACGCCAGCGCACGGGCGACAATCTTCTTGTCCAGATCCCACGCGCGCTGCAGCCCGTCCGGCTCCGGCGGCACCAGGATCACCGTGTGGAAATTGCCGTCGCCGACATGGCCGACGATCGGCGCGGTCAGCCCCGAGGCAGCGATGTCCTCCTTCGCGCCAAGGATCGCCGCGTCCAGACAGGAAATGGGAACGATGGCGTCCGTCGCGATGCCCCGATGGCCGGGCTTCAACGCAAGGCACGCCCACAGCGCGTCATGCCGCGCCTTCCACAGCTTGCCGCGTTCGGCCGCATCGGTGGCCCAACGGAAGCCCTCGCCGTCGTAACCGGCGGCGATCTCTTCGGCCTGCTGTGCCTGCTCGGCGACCGCCGCCGTGCTGCCGTGGAATTCGAAGAACAGGCTCGGCAGAGCCTCCAGCCCTTCCAGCTTCGAATAGGCGATGCACGCCGCCATCTGCACCTCGTCGAGCAACTCCATGCGCGCGACGGGGATGCCGGTCTGCAGGATGGCGATCACCGTCTCGACCGCGCCGCGCAGCGTGGCGAACTGGCAGGTCGCGGACGACACGGCCTCCGGTATGCCGTGCAGCCGGAGCTGGATCTCCGTGATGACGCCAAGCGTGCCGTCGGAGCCGATGAACAGCCGCGTCAGGTCGTAGCCGGTCGCCGACTTGCGCACGCGGCCGCCGGTGCGGATTAGCCGCCCATCGGCCATCGCCACGGTCAGCCCCAGCACATTTTCCCGGATTGTGCCGTAGCGCACGGCGTTGGTGCCCGACGCGCGCGTCGCGCACATGCCGCCGATGGTGCAGAGCGCGGTGCCGGGATCGACCGGGAAGAACAGCCCCTGATCGCGCAGATGCTCGTTCAGCTGGTCGCGCGTGACGCCGGCCTCGACGCGGCAGTCCATGTCAGCCTGGCTGGCGTCGATGATGCGGGTCATGCGCGAGAGATCGAGCGTGATGCCGCCGCGCACCGGCGTCACGTGGCCTTCCAGCGAGGTGCCGGCGCCCCACGCCACCGCCGGCACATGCGCGGCGTTGCACAGCGCGAGCAGACGCGCTGCCTCGTCGGAGGTTTCGATGAATGCCACGGCGTCCGGCAGCACCGGCGGCTGGGTGTCCTGGCCGTGCGAGTGGTGCTCGCGCAGCGTGGCGTTGGTGGTGATGCGGTCGCCCAGGAATTCGCGGGCGGCGGCGATCACCGTGGGAACGGGTTCGGGCATGGGCGGTCCTCGGGCGTATTGCGTTCAGAATTGGGGCCGGGCGGCCACGCTGGCAAGCCGTGCATGCCGGTAGCCGCAAGGATGTGCTGGGCGATCGGATTACGTTGTATATAGCTATAAGTGCAATTTCGTTACGATTATGCTTGACCTGTTCCGGTCCAAGTCATAAATTGCCATTCGTCAATGTTTAAGAGAGTCAAGCCCGGCATCCTACAAGAAAATGGCATGTCCAGAGAGTATATCGTTCAGCCTGTTCAGTGTCTGCGGCGGATCATGGATCGCCATGGTTCATGGACATACGGCCAAGACCAAGTATTGGAACAGCAGGTCCAGTCGCAGGCTTAACTGGAGCCCGCGTCAGGACCTGTTCGGAGAGAGCAATGAGCGCGCCGCACAATACGATTGACTTGTCTGACCTTGGCGGACGGAAGTCTGCTTACCGATCGCGGGGCAGGTGGCTGCGGACCTTGCTGGCATCAACGGCTGCGCTGTCGCTCGGCGTGCAGGACGTGGCGTGGGCGACCTGTGCGGACGGCAGCACATTTCCTGCCGGTGGCTTCGTGGTCGGCAGCGCGCAGTTGCCGATCGCCAGCAACTGGTCGCCGAATGTGTTCACCGCCCCCCAGGGCTCGTTGTTCATCCCCGACGCGTCCGTGAACGAGCGCAACGATTCGGCACAGCCTCTGACCGGCGGCGGCCATAACTGGGTGTTCGATCAGGGCTCGACGCTCTGCAAACAGACCGACACCGGGCCGGGTGGTGCCGTGGCAACCGGATGGGCGATCCCACCCATCCTGTCGCCCGACTGCATCATTCTCCCGGTCATCTCCAGGGGTGTGCTGGGAGACATCCCCTTCCAGGGAGACGCCATCACGCCCACTTGCGATCCGACCAAACTGAGCGCTCCGGGAGCGCCTAATCCCGCCAACACCTACTTAAATCAGCTCGGGTGCTCGATCTCTCGGGGCGTCGCCACCTCGCCGCAGACGGCGAGCTCCTTTCTGTTTGTTACCGGCATCAAGAGTGGACTGTTTTCCGTCCGCCTCGACAACGCCGCCAATCCGACGGTCGGCGGTGAGTCCGGTAAGGTCGTCGGCCTGACCGATTTCTACTCTGCCATCACGGGCAATCAGCCGCTGACCAGCGCTGCCGTCAGCAAGGACGGGCGGCTGGCAATTGCCACATCGCTCAGGCGACTGCAGGCAGTATTTGCCTGTTTGAACCCGCTCGGCGATCCAGGCGATCCGTCGAAGCCGATCAATCCCAACTTCGTCGTGCCATCTGCCAGCAGCGTGCATTGCATGCAGGTAGGCAACAACAACCTGCTGGCTGACGAGACGACCGCGGTTGGGCCCGACAACCAGCCATATTTTGCCGGCCAGCGCTCCGGCGGCGGCGGCTTCGTCAACGGTTTCGGCAACCCGCCGGGCGGAACATCGAAGAACGCCTGGCCGAACTGCATCTGGCAGGCAGGTGGCTCCTCACTGTCGCTGGCCGACGCATTCGCGCACAATCGGCAGAACGGTTGTGGCAATGCCGCATCGAACAGCGCGCTGGTGTCGCCGTCGATCAGCCAGACGAGCATCCTGGCAAGCCACGGGAGCTACATGTATCTCGGCACCAACCTTGGCCCTGTTGTGCAGATCAAGGTGACGACAAATCCGATCTCGGGACTATCGAGCTACACACTGCGGACATACGTTACCGGATTATCGTTCGTTAGCAGTGTCGGCGTCGCGGATGATCTTGGATCGCTCATGGTCTTCAGCACTCCGTTCACGGCAGGAATGGCTCCCGGGGTCTGGACGAAGCTCCCGGTGTGCGAGGACATGGTCCCGTAGGCGGCTGACCATCGCTCCGATGGGGCAACGTATCACGATCAGTTCGTTGTCCTTGGTTGCATTCGTATTTATAACGTAATATATGTCGGACGGGCATGCTGGGTGTTGGACTGTTTGGAGATTGTGATGAACACGTCGCACGGAATAGTCGAGACGCCCACCCTTGGCGGAAGGAGATTCGGATCCAGACCCCAAGGCAGATGGCACCGCACCTTGCTGGCATCGACCGCGGCGCTGTCGCTCGGAGCACAGAACGCCGCATGGGCGACCTGCTCGGACGGAACCACATTTCCGGCCGGCGGCTTCGTTGTCGGCAGCCCGGCGCTGCCGTCCGCGTCGAACTGGTCGCCAAAGGTCTTCACCGCTGCTGCCGGCTCGTTGTTCATTCCTGATACCTCGGTGAACGAGCAGAACGATCCGGCGCAGCCCCTGACCGGCGGCGGACACAACTGGGTGTTCGACCAGGGAACGTCGTTCTGCAAGCAGACCGATGTCGGCGTGCCAAACGGCGCGACCACCGGGTGGACGAACCCGTCGAACACCAGCGCCGACTGCGCCGAGCTGGGGATCTTCAGGGGCGACCTACTCGTCGGCCTCGGCGACATCCCCTTTCATGGCGAGGCTATCACCCCGACCTGCGATCCGGCCCTGCTGAGTACCCCGACCGTCCCCAATCCCGCCAACACCTACTTCAACCAGCTCGGCTGCTCGATCTACCACGGTGTCAAGACCGACGCGCAGCACGCGAGCACCTATGTGTTCGTGGCCAGCGGCAAGGGCACGCTGCTCTATGTCCGGCTCGACCTCTTCATCAACCAGACGGTCGGTGCCGAAGCGGGCAGCAAGCTGCCTGGGTTCGGAGGCACCAACTACTCCGCCATCCCGGCCGGGCAGCAGCTTACCCACGCCACCGTCAGCAAGGACGGGCAGTTCGTGGTGGCCACCTCGAACAAGAAGCAGCAGTCCGTCTATGCCTGCCTCAACCCGCTGGGCGATCCGGGTGACCCGACGAAGCCGATCAATTCGACTTTCGCCGTCCCGCCGGCCGGCACCGTGCAATGCATGTCGGTCGGCAACAACAACCTTGCGGTCGATCAGGCCACCGCCTTCGGCCCCGACAACCAGCCCTATTTCGCCGGGCAGCACACGGCCGCCAGCACGGTCAACAGCTTCGACGTCACGCCCGGTGGGACGTCCAAGTCCGCCTGGCCCAATTGCATCTGGCAGAACAACGGCTCCACATCACTGGCCGATGCATTTGCGCATAAACGCACCAACGGCTGCGGCAATGCCCAGCCCAATACCGCCTTCCCGGAGTCTCAGTTCGGCCAACCGAACGCCCTGATCAGCCACGGGAGCTACATGTACAGCGGCCCGGTCAGCGGTTCGGTCGTGCAGATCAAAATGACAGTCGATCCGAAGTCCGGCCTGTCGCAATACAGTTCGCGGACCTACCTGACCGGGATCGCGAACGTCACCGGGCTGGGAGTCACGGACGACCTCGGTTCGCTGATGGTCTTCACCGATCCGTCCATTGTCGGATTGCCCGGGCAGGAAGTCGTGACGAAGCTGCCGTTGTGCGAGGACCTGCCGTAACAAGTCTTTCACCGACCCAACGACCGCAGGCGGGGCGCCGGCCACGGGCTGGCGCTCCCGCCTGACATTGAGGCCGATTACGTCCTTCCGCCGATCATCGTAAACGCCGTGGTTACCAACATCGGCGACATTCCCGGCTACGAAACAACTTGACCCGGCTTGAGCGGGGTTTCTGGGATCGGATGCGGCGCCGGCCTTCAATCACTCATGGTCTTCAGCAATCCGTCCTCGGTTGGGGCGGCGACCGATGGTCTTTCGTCCAAGCCCTCTCCGCGCGATGGGGAGGGCGCGAGGGTGGTTGGGCCGTTCAAATCTACTTGACTTCGTAACGATTTGACGATTATGTAACGATCTGTAAACGATTGGACCCGACCACCCCCGGCCTGCGGGCCTACGCGCCGCCCGCGCTTCAGGCACTTACCCGGAAAGAGAGCCATGACAATGTCGCACCAAACACCTGCCACGACAGTTCGTGGCGGCAGCCTTGCCAACCGCCGGTCGCGGCGCAGTTGGCGGCGGACGTTGCTGGCCTCTACCGCCGCGCTCTCTCTCGGCGCACAGAACGCCGCCTTGGCGGCCTGCTCCGACGGCAGCACATTCCCCGCCGGCGGGTTCGTAATTGGCAGTGCGCAGGTTCCGATCGCCAGCAACTGGTCGCCGAATGTGTTCACTGAGCCCGCCGGCTCGCTGTTCGTCCCCGACTCGTCCGTGAACGAGCACAATGACCCGGCACAGCCTCTGACCGCCGGCGGTCATAACTGGGTGTTCGATCAGGGCTCGACGCTCTGCAAAGAGACCGACACCGGGCCGAGTGGTGCCGTGGCAACCGGATGGGCGATCCCACCCAACGCGTCGACCAACTGTGTCCTTCTCCCAATCATTTCCAACGGCCGGGTCACCAACTTCGGCGATATCCCGTTCCAGGGGGACGTCATCACGCCAACCTGCGATCCCACCAGATTGAGCGCTCCGGGAGCACCTAACCCCGCCAACACCTACTTCAACCAGCTCGGCTGCTCGATCTCTCAGGGTGTCGCCACCACGCCGCAGACGGCAAGCTCGTTTCTATTTCTTACCGGCATCAAGAGTGGACTGTTTTCAGTCCGCCTCGACAACGCCGCCAACCCGGCGGTCGGCGGTGACGCTGGCAAGGCAGTCGGGGTGACCGATTTCTACTCCGCCATCAAGGGCAATCCGCAACTGACCGGCGCTGCCGTCAGCAAGGACGGGCAGTTGGTAATCGCGACATCGTTCAAGCGGCTGCCGGCGGTATTTGCCTGCCTGAACCCACTCGGCGATCCTGGCGATCCGGCGAAGCCGCTCAACCCGAACTTCTTCGTCCCGTCAGCCAGTACCGTGCAGTGCATGTCGGTCGGCAACAACAACCTGCCGGTTGATCTGACGACCGCGATCGGCCCTGACAGCCAGCCGTATTTTGCCGGCCAACGCGCCGCCAGCGGCGGCTTCGTCACCAGTTTCGGCAACCCGCCAGGTGGAACATCCAAGAGCGCCTGGCCGAACTGCATCTGGCAGACTAATGGCTCCCTGTCGCTCGCCGACGCGTTCGCGCACAATCGGGCGAACGGTTGTGGCAATGCCGCGTCGAACAGTGCGCTGGTGTCGCCGTCTGTCACCCAGACTAGCGTCCTGGCAAGCCACGGGAACTACATGTACCTTGGCACCAACCTCGGCCCTGTCGTGCAGATCAAGGTGACGACCAATCCGACCTCGGGACTGTCGAGCTACGCACTGCGGACATACCTTACCGGAGCATCAGCAATTAGCAGTGTAGGCGTTGCGGATGACCTTGGATCGCTGATGGTCTTCAGCAATCCGCCCACGGTCGGACTTCCCGGCTTCTGGACGAAGCTGCCGGTGTGTGAGGATATGAATTAGCGGCAGGTCGCGAGGCCGACCGCGGCACTATCCCTGCACGATCAGCCGCGACAGTTCGTCGGCCGCGGTGACCATGGGATAGTGCCCGGTATCCAGTTCGTGCCACGTCGCGCCGAGGCGATCGGCGGCGCGGCGCTGGTGCGCTTCGCCCGGGTTCACCGCCTGGCGGCACCAGACCACCGACGCGCGCCATTTCTGCTGCCAGAAGCCCGGCAGTTTCACCGGCTGGTGCATCGCCGCGACCGGATGCGGCGTGTAGCGCTCCAGCGCCCACGCCTTCGTCGCCTCGTCCAGGCCGGCGAACATCCGTCCCGCCGCGTCCTCGCGCGACGGTCCGGTGGTGAGTTCGGTCGTCACCGCATTGCGACGCTGCACGATGTCGCCGATGCTCTCGCCATCGAACAGCGCGAGAGCATCGGCGAACACCAGCCGCCCGATCCGCTCGCGCGCCTGCTCCGCCGCGCTGCACACGACCATGCCGCCGCTGCTGGTGCCGACCAGCACGACGTCGTGCAGGTCCTCGAAGAACAGCAGCTCCGCGATTTCCGCGCCGTGCGTTTCGGTGGTGATGCCGGGACGCAGTGCGTGGCGTCGTTCCGCGCAGCCGTCGAGCGACGGGGCGAATACCGTGTGCCCGTCCGCCGTCAGCCGCCGCACCACGCGCTGCCAGATCCAGCCGCCCTGATACGCGCCGTGGATCAATACGATTGCTGCCATTGTCGTCTCCTCACGCAAGCGCCGGGGCGCGGAACCGCTCATGCACGAACAGCACCGCGATGCCGCTCGCCAGGGCCGCCGCCATCACATAAAAGCTCGGTGCAAGCGGATTGCCCGTTACGTGCACCAGGAACGTCGCGATATACGGTGCGAACCCACCGAAGATCGCCACCGCGAAGCCATAGCTGACCGACAGCGCCGTGTAGCGCACGTTGGTCGGGAACATCTCCGACAGGATCGTCGAGATCACCCCGGTGTAGAGCGTCAGCACGGTCTGCGCGGTCGCCTGCACCACCAGCAATCCCCAAAAGTCCGGATGTGTCTGGAGGAACAGGAACAGCGGATACGCCATGATGAAGGCGAGCACGGCGCAGGCCAGCATCATCGGCTTGCGGCCAACGCGATCCGACCAGTGCCCGACAACCGGCGTCAGCACCAGATAAATCAAACCGGCCAGCGTGGTGGACCACAGCGCGTAGCTCAGGTCGATCTTCAATGTCTGCGAGGCGAAGCTCGGCAGGAACACCAGGAACACGTAGTTGATGACGCAGCCGATGATCGACAGGCCGAACGCGGATAGAAACACCCAGCCATGCGTGGTGAACGCTTCGGCGAGCGGCATGCGGGTGATCGTCCGCGTCGCCACCGCGCGCTCGAACGCCGGCGTCTCTGCGACGCGCGTGCGCAGGTAATAGCCGACCGGGCCGAGCACGAAGCCGATCAGGAATGGAATGCGCCAACCCCACGCGAAGAAGTCTTCTGCGCTCAGCATCGTGGTGAGGATCGCCGCCGAGAACGTGGCACACATCGCGCCGATCGCTGTCGCCGCCTGCTGGAGACTGCCGATCAGGCCACGTTTGCCGGCGGGCGCATGCTCCACCAGGAATGCCGCCGCGCCGCCCCATTCGCCACCGGTGGAAAAACCCTGGAACATGCGGCAGATCACCAGCAGGATCGGACCCAGCAGACCGATCGAGGCATAGGGTGGTATCAGTCCCGTGACACCGGTGGCGGCCGCCATCATCCCGATGGTCACGACCAGTGCCTTGCGGCGGCCGTAGCGGTCGCCGTACCAGCCGATGACCATCGCGCCCACCGGACGCATCAGGAAACCGACCGCGAAGGTGGCAAAACTTGCGAGCAACGACGCGACCGGATCGGTGGAGGGAAAGAACGCTCGCCCGATCGCTACGGCAAAGAATCCGTAGATGACGAAGTCGAAGATTTCGAACACCTGTCCGATCGCGCAGGCAATGACGGCGCGGCGTATCGCCACGGCATCTTCCGTCGTTGCGAATGCCGACATTGGCTGCGCGACGTCCTGCATTGTCATTCCCCGGCCCTGATGGAACGAAACTATAGGCAGCGACGTGCAGGCTGGAAACCCAGGCGACGGAGGCTGTTGCCTCGACCGGGCCAAAGCCGTCAGCTAGGCTCGCCGCATGATCGACAAGTTCGTGCATTCCATGGCCGATGCCATGACGGGAATCGCCGATGGATCGACCGTGCTGCTCGGCGGCTTCGGCGATGTCGGCATTCCGACGCCACTGCTGAACGGTCTGATCGAGCAGGGCGCGCGTGATCTGACGATCGTCGCGGTCGCCGGCGGGCGTGACGGCAGCGCGATCGAGCAGCTTCTGTCGCTCGGCCGCGTGCGCAGGCTAATCTGCAGCTTCGTGCGTCCCGCAAGTTTGGCTGCCCGGTTGTTCCAACGTGGCGATCTGGAGGTCGATATCGTACCGCAAGGCACGCTGGCCGAACGCATGCGCGCCGCCGGTGCCGGGATCACCGGATTTTACACGCCGACCGGCGCCGATACGCTGCTGGCGGAGGGCCGCGAGACGCGCGAGATCGGCGGCCGGCTCTGTCTGCTCGAATATCCGCTGCCAGGCGACGCCGCACTGATCGAGGCGTGGCGCGCCGATCGCTGGGGCAACCTGACCTATCGCGACAGCGCACGGAACCTTAATCCGGTGATGGCGATGGCTGCCACGCTGACCATCGCGATGACGCGCAATGTCGCCGAGTTGGGAGAGATTTCGCCGGAGAGCGTGGTGACGCCGGGCATCTTCGTCAATCGCGTGCTGCACGTGCCCCTGAAGGAATAGCGCATGGCGGACTTTGAATTCTCCCCGCTCGATCGCAACGGCATGGCCGAACGTGCGGCACGCGATATACCGGAAGGGTGGCTGGTCAATCTCGGTATCGGCATTCCGACGCATATCGCCAATTTCGTGCCGATCGATCGCGAGGTGATCTTCCATGCCGAGAACGGCGTGATCGGCGTCGGGCCCGCACCGGCGCCGGACAAGGTCAATCCGTTCCTGATCAACGCCAGCACGACACATGTGACATTGCGCACCGGCGGCAGCTATGTGCATCACGCCGACAGTTTTGCGATCGCGCGTGGCGGGCATTTGGATCTCTGCGTGCTCGGTGCGTTCGAGGTGGCCGAGAATGGCGATATCGCCAACTGGGCACGCTCGGCCGATGAACCGGTGAAGCAGGTCGGCGGGGCGATGGACCTTGCGATCGGCGCAAAGCGGCTGTGGGTGGTGATGGAACATACCACCAGGGAGGGAGAACCGCGCCTGCGGCATCACTGCACGTATCCGCTGACAGCGAAGGGCGTGGTGACACGCGTCTATACAAGCCTGGCGGTGCTCGACGTGACGGCGCGCGGCTTCGTCGTGCGCGACATGGTTTCCGGCATGACCATCGAGGCGCTGCAGGCGCGCACCGAGGCCAGGCTTCATTCCGCGTAGCAGGAGGAACCGGCAATGACGACACGCATCACCCGTCGACATGCCCTGCAAATCGGTGCCGCCGCGTTGCCTCTGGTGCACATCCGGACCGGCCGTGCAGCTGGCAGGCTGGCGCTCGCGTTCTGGGACCACTGGGTGCCCGGCGGCAATGACGTCATGACGCAGCAGATCACCGCCTGGGCACAGAAGAATCAGGTGGATGTCACCACCGACTACATGAGCGCCGGCAACAAGCTGGTCATCACTGCGGCGGCCGAGGAGCAGGCGAAGACCGGCCACGATGCGATCGCGCTGCCGGTTTGGGAGGTGCAAAACCACGCCCGCGCGTTCGAACCGGTCGATGACGTGGTGCAGCGGCTGATTGCGCAATACGGACCGACCAACGAGGTGAACGAATACCTCGCCAAGGTGGACGGCCACTGGATGGCGGTGCCGAGCAACTCGGGCTCGCAGAACCAGCCACCGGTGGGGCGCATCAGCGTGCTGAAGGACAAGGCCGGGCTGGATGTGCTGTCGATGTATCCGGTAAGCGACCAGTACACGTCTGGCGCCGATGCGTGGACTTGGGACGCGCATTTGAAGGCGGCCGAGGCCTGTCAAAAGGCGGGCATGCCGTTTGCACTCGGCCTGTCGAATGCGGGTGACTGCGTCGATTTCTGCGGCGCGCTGTTCGCGGCGTACGGCGCGGAACTGGTCGATGCCAAGGGCAATGTTGCGGTGAAGTCGGACGAAGTGCGGCAGGTGCTGGAGTACGGTCAGGCACTGGTAAAGTTCCTGCCGCGCGACGTGCTGAGCTATGACAGCGCATCGAACAATCGCGCACTGATCTCGGGGCAGAGCGCGCTGATTTTCAACCCGCCCTCCGCGTGGGCCGTGGCTAAGCGCGATCAGCCGCATGTCGCGCAGGACTGCTGGACGTTCTCCGCCCCGCGCGGGCCGAAGGGTCGGTTCGTCGCCTACAATCCGTATTTCTGGGGGATCTGGTCGTTCAGCCGCAACAAATCCGCGGCGAAGGATCTGCTCGAGTATCTGTGCCAGCGCGAACAGGTGGAGGAACGCACCAAGGCGGTATCGGGCTTCGACATCCCGCCGTTCGACAGCATGCTGGATTTTTCCATTTGGAACGAGGTCGAGCCGCCGCGCGGCACCGTGTTCCACTATCCGATCCGCCCGTCGCATCACGCGCATCCACACGTTGCGGGCACACCGGCGGCGCCCGACATTGCCATGCAGATCTACAGTCGTGGCACGCAGCCCGCCATGCTGGGCAAGCTGCTCAGTGGCCAGTCGATCCCGCAGGTGATCGCCTGGGCGGAAGAGGAACTGGCCGGCTTCGTTCGCTGAAGGAGTTTTCGTCCATGATCACAGCTATCGAAATCACGTCGCGCGCTCCGTTCGTCGGCGGTGCGTCGTTCGGTGATGTGGGTGTGTACGAGCGGCTGGACGGTGTTGCGATCGGCGAGATCGACCCCGCGCATCCCGGTAACGTCGGCATTGTCAACGTCGACAATGCGCCGCGCAACGCACGTGGCCGCGTCGAGTACCGCAGCGATATCTGCATCCTTCGTCCGGCCGATCCGGAGCGTGGCAACGGTCGCATTTTGTACGAGGTGAACAATCGCGGCCGCATCATGCTGTTCGCCAATCTGTGCGCCGGCAAGGCGGGCAACCAACCGCAGACGGCAGCCGATCTCGGCAATGCACTGCCATTGCGGCGCGGCTTCACCCTCGTGTGGTCCGGCTGGGACCCGGGCGCACCGCGCGCAAATGGCGGTCTTGGTTTGAATGCGCCGGTGGCGACGAACAACGGCGCGCCGATCGTGCGGCGCATCCGCGAGGAGTTCATCTCCGGCACGCGCGGCGGTGCGCTGGAGCGCTTTCGCCTGTCATACGAGACGGCGAACCTCGACCCGCGGGGCGCGCGACTGACCGTGCGGCGAACACAGGAGGCACCGCGGCATGAGGTTCCCGCGTGGCGGTTCGTCGATGCGCGCACCGTGCAGCTGCTGCCGGAGGGGACGTTGCCGGAGCCCGGATCGATCTACGAAATCCATTACCAGGCGACGAAACCTGGTGTGCTTGGCATCGGATTTGCCGCGACGCGCGACCTTGTGAGCCACCTGCGCCACGCCGCGGCAGGGCGCGATCTGCTTGGCCGCCCGATGGAGCACGCGCTGACATTTGGCATCTCCCAGGCCGGTCGCTATCTGCGCGACCACATTGCACTTGGCTTCAACCGCGACGAGGATGGAGCGCGCGTGTTCGACGGCGTGTTTACCCATGTGGCAGGCATCGGGCGGGTGTTTCACAACACCGAGTTCGGCCAGCCCGCGCGCACACGGACCTGGCATGAGGACCACGACTTCCCCGAAGTGGAGTTCCCGTTCTCCTCCGCCATGTTGGACGATCCGATCGGCGGCGGTGCCGGCGCCTTGCTGCGCGGCGACGACAGCGACCCGAAGCTGATCGAGACAAACACCTCGACCGAATATTGGCAGAAGGGCGCTTCGCTTTTGCACACCGACGCGGACGGGAAGCGTGACGTGGTGTTGCCGGCGAATGTGCGCGGCTATTATCTGCCGGGCACGCAGCACGGGGGCAAGGCCGGCATGCCGCGTGATGCGGGTCCATGCACCAATCCGCGCAACTGGCACGATCCGATGCCGGCCATCCGCGCGCTGCTGATCGCCTTGGATGAGTGGGTGGCGAATGGCCGCGAGCCACCGCCGTCGCGCCTGCCGCGCATCGACAATGGCTCGCTCGTGTCCGCCGAGTCCGTCGCATGGCCAAAGCTGCAAGCGCTGGTGCCGCCGCACGCGGCCAACGACGTTGTGCCACTTGGAGACTGGACAGTTCCAAAATCGCCGGCGCGCGCGTGGTGCGCTCTGGTGCCGCAGGTGGATGCGGACGGCAATGAAATCGCCGGCATCGTGCTCTCGGACATCGCGGTGCCGCGCGGAACGTTCACCGGGTGGAACCTCTACAAGTCACCGCTGCCGGCCGGAGAACTGGCCGACCGCGACGGCACGTACCTGGCGTTCGCCGCGACGCGGGGTGAACGCGAACAATCAGCCGATCCGCGTCCAGCTATCGCGGAGCGCTATCCAAACCCCGAAGCGTATCTTCAGCGCGTCCAGCAGGTCGTCACCGCATTGCAACGCGACAGGCTTCTGCTGGACGAAGATGCCAATGCCTATCTGGCGCGCGCCCGCGACTGAGGCGCGCGCCGACCGGCACGCACGCCGGCGTCAATGCCCCGTGTGGATCGCACCGGCCACGTAGTTCTTGCGCGGGAACTCCTCCCAGTACTGCCGCAGCCCTTTTCCTGCGCGATCGTGGTATGGCCGCGCCTTGAGACGCGTCACATCGATGTCGATGCCATGGCCAGGCGTCGTCGGCAGTTCGACAAAGCTGTCCTTCACGACCAACGGCTTCACCGCGATCTCGTCGCAGGCCGGCCAGAGGTTCACGAAGAACTCGGCGATCCAGAAGTTCGGAATCATCGCTGAGAGCTGGACTGTCGCCGCACCGCCGACCAGCGTGCTGTTGTAGTTGTGCGGTGCGATCGCCACGGCGTGCGGCTGCGCCATCGCGGCGATATCCAACATGGCGCTGATGCCGCCGCAATTGCAGACATCCGGGTTCAGAATGTCGGCGGCGCGTGCAGCAAGCGCGGCAGCGAAAGACTCCTTGGAATAGATAGCCTCGCCCGTCACAATCGGTATCGGCACATTGCGCCGCACCTCGGCGACCAGTTCGATGTTGTCGCACAGGCACGGTTCTTCGTACCAGCCGATGTCGAATTCCGCGATCCGCTTGCCGATGCGGATCGCATGCATCGGCGCCAGCCTGCGATGCACCTCGACCAGCAGGCCAAAATCCGGACCCAGCGACTGACGCATCGCGCGGACATACCGCACCACATGGTCCTCGTCCTCGCGATGGATCCAACTGCGCCATGCGCCCGGGAACGGATCCCATTTGAGCGCGGTAAAGCCCATCTCCTTCACCTTCAATGCGCGCTCGATGTTGGCCTCGATCGACTCGGACCCGTTCGACCAGCCGTTGGCATAGACGCGGACCCGTTCCCGCGACGCTCCGCCCAGCATGTTGTACAGCGGCAAACCGGCATGCTTCGACACTATGTCCCACATCGCAATCTCGAGCGCGCTCCAGGCCGACAACAGATCGAGCGATGCGCGGCGGATTGCAAAGTCGTCGAACATGATCTGCGCCGTGTGGCGGATGTTGAAAGGGCTGCGGCCGATCACGTGCTTTGCCATCGCCTGGAGGCACTGCTCGATGACGGGCTCCTTACCCAACGTCACATAGGCCTCGCCCCAGCCATGCAGCCCGTCGTCGGTCTCAACGCGGCAGAACAGCAGGTTCTTGGCGGTCCCGGGATCGAACAGGAACGTCTCGACGCGTGCGATCTTCATGACTGGCCTCCGTTTACTACCCGGCGCATGCTTGCGGTCCAGCCTACGCGCCGACCGCGCGACCGGCAACGCACGGGGGAAACCATGCAGTTCGAACAGATCATCTACGAGGTGAAGAACACCACAGCCATCGTCACGCTCAATCGGCCGGAGAAGCGCAACGCGCTCAGTGCGCAGATCCTGCGGGAACTGTCCGCGGCTCTGCTTGAGGCCGATGAACACAACGCGGTGCATTGCGCCGTGCTGCGCGGCGCCGGCCCGCATTTCTGCGCCGGCGCCGATCTCAGCGAGTACTCGGCCGGCCGCGGCGAGGCCTATCGCGGTCGCCAGGAGATCGATGACGACGTCTGGCGACTGGAACATGGCCAGCGCCTGCGCATGACGTTATTCGACATGCACAAGCCGGTGATTGCTCAGGTGCACGGCACCTGCATCGGCATCGGCACCGATCTCGCGTGGCTATGCGACATGGTGTTGGTCGCCGATGATGCGCGCATCGGTTTTCCCCCGGTGCGCGATCTCGGAACACCGCCGGGAAGCATGTGGCTTTATCATTGCGGACCGCAATGGGCGAAGCGGCTGCTGCTGACCGGCGACAGCGTGACCGGTGCGGATGCGGCCTCGATCGGTCTGGCACTCAAGTCCGTGCCGGTTGATCAGCTGGAAGCCGAGGTGATGCGTCTGGCCGATCGGATGGGTCTGGTTGATCCGCATCTGCTGTCAGCCAACAAGCGGCTCGTCAATCTCGGGCTCGAACTGATGGGCGCCCGCACCATGCAGCGCGTCGGGGCAGAGATCGACGCGCGCGGCCATCTTGCCCCAAAGGCGCGCGAATTCCGCGAGACGATGCGCGAGCACGGCGTGAAGTTCGCATTCCAAAAGCGCGACGCGGCATTCGGCAAGGGCTATGCGGCTGTTCGCGGACCCGATCCCGAATAGTTTGTTCGATCGTCGCTCAGACCGGCATGGCGCGGAGCGAAGTGAGTGCCGCTCCCAGCCAAGCGCTTGTCGTCCACAGCAGGAACAGCAGCGTGTAGGCGCGTGTCGTCAGCGGCGGGAGTGGCTGGTCGTCGCCGAGCGCCACGCCGCCATTCAGCGCCAACGCCGTCAGTGGGACAAAGACCAGGAAGCTTGCCACGCTCGCGACCATCAATGCAGCGATGCAGACAGACCAATCGTACACGAGGCAAGGTGCACAAGCGGCCAGAACAAAGGGCAGACCAAGCAGCCTCCCTTCGCTGTGACGCAGCGATGGCCAGGCCAGATCGCGGGTCGCATGCAGTAATTGGCGCATTGTCAGCTCCTGAGATCGGGGGCCAGATCGGCGTGGAATGTGTTGCCGGCTGTGGTTGGGCGCACGTCCCCGGCGCGGATCACATAATCGCCGAACCGCTCGCCGTCGGATCGCCGTTCCGCGTATTCGCGCAGCAGCGGCGCCAGAGCCTCGACGATCGCGTCGTCATCGACGTCCTTGCGATACAGCTTGTTAAGCCGCGTGCCGTCGAAGGCGCCGCCGAGATACAGATTGTAGAGTCCCGGTGCGCGCCCCACGAGCGCGATCTCGGACAGGTAAGGACGGGCGCAGCCATTGGGGCATCCGGTCATGCGGATGGTGATGTCGTCCTGCGCCAATCCAAGCCGCTCCAGCTCGTCCTCAAGCCGTGTCAAAAGTGACGGCAGGTAGCGTTCGCTTTCCGCCAGCGCGAGGCCGCAGGTCGGCAGCGCGACGCAGGCCAGGGAGTTCCGGCGTAATCCGCTGACCGGCGCGCCCAACCCATGCTCCTCAAGCAACGCCGCGACTGCACCGCGCCGCGCCGCCGGTATGTCGGCAAGAACAAGATTCTGGTTCGGCGTGATGATGAATCGGCCGACACCAAGTTCGGCGATCGCCTGCAGTCCGCTGAGCAGCCGGTGCTCCGCCACATCGCGCACGCGGCCGTTCTCGACGAACAGCGTGTAGTGCCACGCGCCATTGTCGCCCTCGGTCCAGCCGATACGATCCCCGTTGTCGGTGAAGGCGAACGCACGGGCGCGCGACAAACGAAAGCCTAAACGCCGTTCCAGTTCCTCGACGAACTGCGGCAGGCCGATGCGCTCGATTGTGTATTTGAGCCGTGCATGCTTGCGGTCCGAGCGGTCGCCGGAATCGCGCTGCACGGTCACCACCTTCTCGGCAACATCGAGCACCTGGTCGGGCGTGCAGAAGCCGATCACGTCGCCGGTGCGTGGGAACGTGTCCGGCTCGCCGTGCGTCATCCCCATGCCGCCGCCAACGACCACGTTGTAGCCAACGATGCGCCCGGCTTCCTCGATGGCGATGAAGCCGAGGTCGTGGGCGAACACGTCCACATCGTTATGCGGCGGCAGGGCAACGGCGATCTTGAACTTCCGCGGCATGTAGGTGCGGCCGTAGATGGGTTCGTCTTCCTCCTCGCCGCCGAAAATTTTTTCCCCATCGATCCAGATCTCGTGCCAGGCGCGGCTCCGCGGCAGCAGATGCGCGCCGATCGCCTTGGCGAGTTCGGCAATCTCGGCATGCGCGCGGCCAACCCATGGGTTCGCCGTCGCGATGACGTTGCGGTTCACGTCGCCGCAGGCCGCGATGGTGTCGAGCATCGCGTCGTTCATCGCCTGGATTGCCAGGCGCAGGTTGCTCTTGATGATGCCGTGGAACTGGATCGTCTGGCGCGTGGTCAAACGCAGCGTGCCGTTGCCGCGTTCGCGCGCGATGGTCTCCGACGCCAGCCATTGCTGTGGCGTCAGGACGCCGCCCGGCACGCGCATCCGCGCCATGAAGATGAACGCCTTCTCCATCTTCTTGCGCCCGCGTTCCGCGCGCAGGTCGCGGTCGTCCTGCAGGTAGATGCCATGAAATTTGGTCAGCTGCTGGTCATCGTCCGACAACGCGCCGGTTTCCACGCGTTGCAGCCCTTCGGCGATGGTACCGCGCAGGAAGTGGCTGTTCGCCTTGATCGCCTCGTTTGGAGATGGCCGAGGGGCTTCAATAGACATCGCGCAGGTACCTTCCCTCGCGTCGCAACGCGTCGAGCGCTGCCGCTCCGTCCTTGCCGCTCTGATCGGCAATGACGCGCTGCAGCGTGGCGTGCACGTCCTTCGCCATGGCGTTTGCATCACCGCACACGTAGATCGTGGCGCCGTCCTGCACCCATCCGTTCAGCTCGCGTCGCGCGTCCCACAATGCGTGCTGCACGTAGCGCTTTTCCGGCTGGTCGCGCGAGAACGCGACATCCAGCCGCGTCAGCACGCCGCGCTTCAGCAGGTCCTGCCACTCCAATTGGTAGAGGAAATCGTGCGTGTAGTTGCGATGGCCGAAGAACAGCCAGTTCTTGCCGCCCGCTTCGATTGCATCGCGCTCCTGCATGAAGGCGCGGAATGGCGCGACGCCGGTGCCCGGGCCGATCATGATCACCGGCCGCTGCGGATCGGCCGGCAGCCTGAAATGCTGATTTGGTTTGACGAACACCTTCATGCGTTCGCCGGACCCGCGACGGTCTGCGACATCGACCGACGCGACGCCGTTGCGCGCGCGGCCGTGCGTGTCGTAGCGAACCGCGGCGATCAGCAGATGCGCCTCGTCCGGCACGGCCTTCAGGCTGGATGCAATCGAGTAGTAGCGCGGCGGCAAGGGCCGCAGCAGCGACGTCAGCTGCTCCGCGGTCAGACGGTGCGGCGCTGCCTCGAGCAGGTCGATCACCTGGCGGCCCTCGACGAACGATGCGTCAGCCGCAAGCGATGCGTCGCCGGTCAGCCGGGCATGATCTTCGACCTGCTTGCGCGTCAGCGTGGTGATATCGAACCGCTCCGTCAGCGCCGCGTGCAGCGCCGTATCGCCCGCAAGGCCTGACGCCGCCATCACCGCCTCGACCAGCGCCGGATCGTTGGCGGGCAGAAAACCCAGCGAATCGCCCGGCTCGTACGCGATGCCGGCGCCCTCCAGCGACAGCTCCACGTGCCAGGTCTCCGACGAGGAGCGGCTGCCGCTGAGTTTGACGCGCTCGGTGATCTCGGCCTCGAACGGACGCGTTCGGCTGTAGGTGCTGGCCTCCGCCGGGGCGCGCGCGAAGTCCACATGGATGACCGCTGATTCCGCGTCGGGCTCGCCAAGCTCGGCCTTCAGCTGCGTCAGGGTCCCGCCGATCCAGCTGTTCGCAGGAGCCTCGTAGTCGAGGTCGCAGTCGATCCGATCGGCCACGCGCGTCGCGCCGAGTGCGGCAAAGCGTTCGTCGAACAGCCGTCCGGTCTCGCAGAACTTCGCATAGGCGCGGTCGCCCAGCGCCAGCACGGCATAGCGCACGCCGTCGAGACGCGGCGCATCCTCGGCCATCAGCGCCGCGTGGAAATCGATGGCCCGTTGCGGCGGATCGCCCTCACCCCAGGTGCTGGCGATCACCAGCAGATTCTGCACGCCGGCGATCTGCGCGGGCGTGGCATCCGCCATGTCGAGCACGCGCGCGGCGAAGCCGAGCTTCCCTGCCGCCTTGCGCGCCGCGTCGGCGAGCGCTTCGGCGTTGCCGGACTCCGTGCCGAACAGGATCGTGAGCGGCGCGCGCCGGGCCGGCGGCGCGGCGGCAGCCGGCTGTGGCCCGGTTGCTGCCTGGTAACCCGCCAGGAAGCCGCTCAGCCAGGTTCTCTGCTCAGCGTTGGTCGCAGACATGATGCGGTTCAGGGCGGTGATCTGATCGGCCGGGAAGGGGGCGGTCTCCGGCAGCATTGGCAGGCTTGGCATGGTTTTCTCCCTCAGGCCGTCGCGCGGCTCGATGTGGGTGCACAGGACATCGGTTCGGCGTCCTGCCACGCGGCGATCAGCGGCCGTAGGGCGACGACCGGGCCCACCACGATCAGTGTCGGTGCGTCGCGCGGAATGTTCCCCGCCGTCGCCTCCGCCTGCGCCAGTGTGGTGATGACGACGCGCTGGCGTGGCGTGGTCGCATCGGTGATGAAAGCGACCGGCTCATCGGCTTTGCGGCCTGACGCGCGCAGGCGCTCGGCAATCGCGCCGACCCGCCGCAGCGCCATGTACAGGACCAGCACGTCGGCGCCGCGCGCCAGCGCGTCCCAGTCGAGGTCCGCCGGCAATTCACCGCTGGCGTCGTGCCCGGTGGCGAATGCCACGCTATGTGCGAGGCCGCGATGCGTGGTCGGGATCCCGGCGGCAGCCGTGCCGCCGATGCCCGCGCTGACCCCCGGGATGATGCGGAATCGCACGCCCGCAGCCGCAAGCGCCAGTGCCTCCTCCGTGCCGCGCCCAAACACCAGCGGGTCGCCGCCTTTCAGCCGCACCACGCGATGGCCGTCCCGCGCCAGGCGGATCAGACGCTCGTTGATGCGGAGCTGCGGGGTCCGCACTCCACCGGCGCGCTTGCCGACCGGCTCCAGCCGTGCCTGCGGCGCGAGCGCCAGAATGTCCGGCGACACCAGCGCGTCGTGCAGCACGACGTCGGCCTCGGCCAGCGCGTGCGCAGCATGCAGCGTCAGTAGCCCCGGATCGCCGGGGCCGGCGCCCACGAGCCATACAGTGCCGGGCTCGAAGACCGGCGCGAGCAACCTGGCGGATGCCGTACCCAAGGCAGGGGTCATGCCATCCACCCATTCGCCTGCAGCAGCGCGTCGGTCAGGGCGGTCACCTCGGTGGGGTTCCGTCCGTCCTGACGCCAGGCCGCGCGATAGCTGCGGAGTTGCGCGAGCCGCTCGCTCCACTCCGGCCCGTACTCGGTGGCCAGCCGCGCCCGGATTCGCGCGGCGAGGCCGGGGCTGGCGCCGCCCGTGGAGACGGTCAGCATCAAGTCGCCGTGGCGGACCTCGGCCACGCTATGGAAATCGCACAGCGCGGGCCGGTCCTCGACATTCACCAGCACCCGCTCCGACCGCGCCAATGCGGCGAGCTCGGCGGCACGATCATCGGGGAGGCCGGCGATCCACAGGGCACGCAGCGAGGCCAGATCCGCCCGCCCGGGCAGGAAGCCCCGCAACGCGTCGCCAGCGGAGTGTGCCAGGTCCTGATCGGCCCGATCGGAGAACAGCAGCAGATTGCGCGCGTCGCCGGAGCGCAGCGTCAGGAAGCGGCGGAGGGCCGCTGGCCCGCGGCCGGCGACCGCGATCGGCAGCGCCGCCGGGTCGAGCGCGACCGGGATCACCGCCGCACCCCGGTCGCGATCTCAAGAAAGAAGACCTTGTCGGCCATCGAGAACCCTGCCCTTGCTTCACCCGGATCACCGAATATAGGGCGATCCGGGAGCAAACAGAGAAGGATTTCCTCAGATATTCAAGCTCTGCCGTCGAAAAAGTAGAATCTTCTCTATGCGTGCCCAGTGGGGGTAGAAGCTCGCGTTCTGGTGCCACAATCCAGCAGCAGTGTCCCGCACTGTCCGGAGCGGCTACTTCACCATGGCGGGTTCGGGCACCTTCGTCTTCCGGAACGCCGGCATCACCTCCTGCGCGAACCCCTGCAACTGCGTTGACCGTGTCCTCGCCCTTACAGAGGCAGAAGCCGAAGTACAGCGCTACCAACTGGCAGGAAGCCCTTTCTTGACCCGATAGGTCGCAAACCTGTCACGTTCCGGCTGAGTTACCGACGCCGGAAGATTTCCGACTGTGAGCTTCGGCAGGTCTTGCAGCGGCTCCAGGTTCGCGACCTGCGTGTTGGACAGATCGAGCGTCGTCAGCGCGGTCAGGCCCTTCAGCGGCTCCAGGTTCGCGACCTGCGTGTTGTACAGATGGAGCGCCATCAGCGCGGTCAGGCCCTTCAGCGGCTCCAGGTCTGCGACCTGCGTGTTGGACAGATCGAGCGTCGTCAGCGCGGTCAGGCCCTTCAGCGGCTCCAGGTTCACGACCTGCGTATTGGACAGATAGAGCGTCGTCAGCGCGATCAGGCCCTTCAGCGGCTCCAGGTTCGCGACCTGCGTGTTGTACAGATGGAGCGCCATCAGCGCGGT
>DATMND010000510.1:0-3461 GCA_035569235.1 Acetobacteraceae bacterium
GGTCGCGCCCGGCTTGCACCAATGCCTCTGTGCCGGCGGCAATCGCCAGTCTCGCTGTCGTGCCCGCGCGCCGCCGCTCCGCAGGCGGCAGCAATCCGGCAGGCTGCGGGCTGACCGCCGTGGCTGCGTACGGCCGCGTACCGGCGAGCACAGCCCGCGTCGATGGCCACCCTTCCAGCCCGGGACCCACAATGCCGACACCCTCGACGAAGACGCGCATCACCGCTTCCGGGCGAAGATCAGGCTGCAGTTGCTGCCGCCAAAGCCGAACGAGTTGCTGAGCACGGTGTCGGTCCGCGCCGGCTCGCTCGCCAGTTGATAGCGGCTGCGGAAGGATGGATCGACTGTTTTGGTATGCGCGCTGCCGGGCAGCAGCCCTTCGTCGATCGTCAATAAACTGATGATCGCCTCAATGATGCCCGCAGCCCCAAGAGAATGCCCGGTTTGCCCCTTGGTGGAACTGCATGGCGTGTCGCTGCCGAACAATGACGATACAGCGAGGTCCTCGGCCGCGTCGCCTACTCGGGTCGCCGTACCATGCAGATTGATGTAGTCGATGTCGGGTGGCGCCAGGCCCGCCGCCATCAGTGCGCGTTCCATTGCCAGCCGCGCGCCGATGCCTTCGGGATGCGGCGAGGACATATGGTGCGCATCGTTGCTCTCGCCGACACCGAGCAGCATCATTGCATCGCAGCCGGCGTCCGACTGTGGTTTTTCCAGCAGAGCGAATCCCGCAGCCTCGCCGATCGAGATGCCGTCGCGCGCCGCATCGAACGGACGGCAGGGACCGGGCGCGTTCAGAGCTAGCGCATGAAATCCGTACAACGTCGTCAGGCACAATGTGTCTGCCCCACCGACGATGGCGGCATCGCATAGTCCTGCTTCGATCATGCGTGCTGCATTGCCGAACGTCTTGGCAGTCGATGCACAGGCGCACGATACAACGAATGAAGGGCCAGCGAGCCCAAGCCGCTGGCGCACATAGCCGGCGAGGGAGGCAACGTTCTGTGTCCGTTGGTAATCGAACTCCTGGGGCAGACTCGCCGTAGTCGCGTCACGTGCCCGGTAGGCCAGTTCGGCCTGCAGAATTCCTGAGGTACTGGTGCCCAGGAACAGGCCAACCCGTCTTGAGCCGTAGCGTGCCACTGAACCTGCCGCAGCGACCTCGAATTCGTCCTGGGCCAGCGCCATCTCGGCCAGACGGTTGCTGCGGCAGTCGAAGGCTGCGAATGCCTCTGGCAATTTGAAATCGGCCAGCGCGTCAATCTCGCCGACATAGGTCGGCAGCTCAACCGTCTCGAATTGGCACGGACGAAGACCGCTGGCGCCGGACCGCAATGAAGACAGGGTTTCTGCCCGCCCTGCGCCGATGCTCGAGACGATGGAGAAATGGCTGATCAGCAGGGGCTGCATTGTGTTCGGTGTAGCTAGCCGGCGCCGCCCGCCAGGCGGGCAAGCCTTGCGTCTACGTTCGCCTTCTCACCGGCAATGGTGTCGTAGTAGCGCCGGTGGAAGGCGGCGCGCTTCGCGCTCGATGCGGACATCTGGTGTTTGGCGAGAATCGCTGTGTACAACTGCGAGAAGTACGCCAGATTGGCGGCGAGGTCGGTGTAACGCGGCTCGGCAAAGATGCGGTCAAACCGCTCCTGATAGTGGCCGAAGACCGGTTCGTCATAAAAGATCAGCCGCAGATGCGTAAAGTACAGATCGTTTGGCTGCACCGCCGGCCTGGCTTCGGCAAGTGCCCCCGGCGCGGTCGTGGTCCATCCCTGCTGCAGCAGGGTCGCACGGGCCGTCTCGTCGTCATACAGGGCATCCGCGTCAGCGATCGGCAAATCGTTGGTACGCCGCATCAGGTTGACGAACTGGTTCTTGGGCACTGGAAAATCGAACGCAGCAATCAGCAACGGACGGTCTGGCGGCAATTCCGGCCACACGCCGGCCACGGCCAGCGCGTTATGGGCGACATAGGCGCAGTTGTCGCGGAGCACGTTCCAGTGGAACTCCTTCTGGCCAGTTCGGTACGGTTCGTTCAGCGCATTGAGATAGTGCACGATGCTTTCCACCTTGCCGCGGGTCAGCGGCACCCGCGCGCAAAACCGGTCCCGAGCGAGGTCGATCGCATAGTCTGTGATGACGGAAATCTCATACATGTAGTCCCGCTCGGCCATGTCTGCGGGCTTGGGCTCGAGCGCCTCGGCATGGAACACGACGCCGTCCAGGATGCCCATTGCCTTGGCCTCCTCCTGGGTGCGGGCGTAGCTGGCGCGGGTTACCCCTTCGCCCGGTGCGAGCGCACCATGATAGAAGAAGGTGCGTCCCTCGGTAGCCGTCCAGTTGGCGTTCGCGTAATGATCATTGACGCTGAGGCCGACACCTCGTCCAGCCATGGCGTCAGGAGCATCGCTGCAGAGGGCGAGCACCGGGTAGCCCGCATCGCGCACGCGGCAGGCGCCGTTCAGGTAGAACACCGAATGCCCCCCCGGGCCGCCTCCTTCAAGCTCCACGCCAAAGCCCTGCTTCTTGTTGAACTCCGATACGGCGCAATATTCCGCAAAATACGGGTAAAATGAGGCGTAGACACGTTCGTCCACCGCCGTTCGCGGCGCTTGATAGTAGGCATTGATGCAGCCGGGCAGTCCGATCACGGCAGCTGCCGCGAAGCCAGGTCGCCACAGGCTACATCGACGATTGGCGCCCGAACGGCGTGGTTCGATTGCCCTCATTGGTATGGTCGTCACGGCGACCATTTACGGTCCCTGCGGCGCGGAGTCCAATCGGACGGACCGCGACGTGGGCTGAGGATCGCGCCGAACAGCAGGCTAAGACAGGCGCCGATCGCCACGGTAAGGCCGATCCCTCGCAGCACCGGAGCGGCCGAGAACGACAGGATTCCAAAACCTATTACGGTGCAGAGGTCGGCCAGAACGAGCGAGGCAATCATGCGCGGACGCGCCAGGTTGTCGGTATCGGGAAAGCGGCCCTCGAAGAACAGGCAATAGTTGGAACCGACCGCGGCGACCAGCAGCAATCCGAACAGATTAAAGATCGACAACCGGTCCGCGGCCGTCAGCAGAACCGCGGCGGTGCAGATCACCGCAGCGGCCAGCGGCAGCAGCACCGCGACGGTCCGTCGAGGCGATCGCAGGCTGATCGACAGCAGCACCACGATGGCAATGATGCCTGCGAGCGAAAGGGTCAGCGCCTCGTGCAGATACGTGCCAAGCAGCCGGTCGGATTCCGCCTTGAGGTCGAGGAACACCAGCCCTGCATCATCATAGCCGGCCACTGTCGTCGCCAAGGCCTGGTCGTTCGCCACGCCGCGCAGCGGCAGCATGGCAAGCCAGCGGCCACTTGCCTCCACCAGCAGCGAATCAAGCCGCAGCGCCAGGCTGGTGCCGTTCAGATCGGCGCGTTGCAGAAGCGGCTGGCGTCGCGCGGCTTCGACGTCGGTTAGGAAC
>DATMND010000511.1:0-16501 GCA_035569235.1 Acetobacteraceae bacterium
GCCGATTTCCGCAGTGCGTTCCTGACCTTCCTGCGCGAGGACGTGCCGAGAAACTGGCACATCTATTGTGACACCATATCAGACAACTTCCGCATCATCTCGCCCAAGGATTTTCGGGTTCTCGCGTGAGCGCGGTATATCGCCGATACCGTGCTGGCTTAACGGTCCGGCCCTATGGTTCTCACGACAAACATAGCGGTTACGCGTCCCGTCAGGTGGACTGTCCGTCGCGCCGCAGTTTCTCGCGACCTGTGAGCATTGGGACCGTCGGTGTCGCCCGACCCCCACCGCCAGTTCACATACAATTGCAGACGCACTGCGTCAGGCGGGAGTCAGGCATAGAATTCCCATTGCAAGGTTGTGCCGGCCGCCGGAGAGGGCAATTCAATCGGCAGCCGGTCCTTGGCTCTCGCCCCGTCCGGAGAGCTTCATTGGCCAACGGCTCCGCGCCGCGCCGCCTCCCGCACCGCCGCCGCACCACCCAACATCGCGCCAGTGTATCCGCCCCCCATCGTCCAGGCGGAGGCGAGATAGAGCCCCTGGATCGCCGTGCGGGGGCCGGCGCCGACCTGGTCCGGCGAGAACCCGTAGGCTGCCCCCTCCGGCGTGTTGAGGACCTGTTGCAGCGTCGCCGCCGTGGACATCTCCCGCTGCACGACCGCAGCCGCGATGCCTGGGAACGCCGTGTCTATATGGGCGATCAGCCGCTCCATCCACAGATCCTTGCGCATCCGCGTCTCCATCGGCCCCAGCCTGCTCCAGCTGGAGAACCGGTCGAGCCCAGTCATCGTGACGAGATACGGCGGGCCGGATGGCAGGCCGCTTTCGATCCGGCCGTAGTCTGTCAGCACGAACGGCGGCAGGCGCGGCCCGTCCAGTTCCGCCATCACCGAAGCGGCGTCGCGAAAGTCGGCGAGCGTCGTCATCCAGTCCGGAAGGAAATGGCTCGAATAACAACTCACGCCCAGTTCCGCCGCCGGTCGTGCCAGACCGAGCGAGATCGTCCACAGCGAAACCGAAGGGGTGCGGCCCGCATAGGGGGCGAGGAACACCGAACGCTGGTCGGCCGGCAGCAATTCGGCGAGTGCCGCCGGTGCGGCGTTGCCGAACACGCAGGGCGCCTGCGCTTCCTCCTGCTCGCCGGCGAGGCTGCGATGCACGACACCGGTGACCCGGTCGCCAGCCATTTGAAGTCCTACCACCGGATGTTCCGTCAGCACCACGCCGCCCGCGGCGCACACGAGGTCAGCCAGCCTGCCGCTCAGCACTGACGAGCCTCCCCGCACGTAGTGCCCGCCGCCGATCAGGTATGACCCCGTGGGCACGGCGAAGGCGAGGAACAGAATCCGGTCCGGATCGTCGTGGTGGCGGCCTAGATTCGCCCCCAGCGCGCATTTTACCGACTCGTCTTCGCCGAAAAGGTCACGCAGCACGTCGCCGAGCGAGGAGTTGGCGTGTCGCATCACCGACCAAAGGGCCGCTGCGGTCTGCGGCAGATGCCGCAGCCACCATGCCCGGTCATCCATATGGCGATAGATGAGACTGCTGCCCGCGCGCGCCGCCTGGATGGCGCCGAAGTAGCGGTCCAACCCCTTCGCATGCATGGGAAAGCGCGCCTTTGCGGCGGCCAGCGCGGCCTTCGGACCCGAGGGAAGCACGAACGGCGTACCGACCGGCCCGCCGCGCACCTCATACATTTCCGGCACGGTGACAAGTTCCACGGTCTTGTCGAGGCCGAGGCGCTCCAGAAGGCTGCCCTTGGGGTCGTCCTGGTCGAGACCATCGATCTCGTGCAGGGATGCCTCGACGGTCAGCGCGCCATGGCGGTACACCGACGCCGCACCCCCCACTTTCGCGTTTCGTTCCAGCACCAGCACCCGCTGTCCGGCTTGCGCGAGCAGCGCGGCGGCCGTCAACCCGCCCAGACCTGCCCCCACGACGATCGCGTCGTACTTCTGCACCATGCGCAACACCCTCCGAAAGTGGGGACTATGCATGGCGGGAGGGACGTGCGCGTTGATCTATGTCAGACGCGCCACATTTTTCCGTTCAGCCGCGCGATCCAGGTCGCGGGGTAAGGGCATCTTAGTTCGGACCGGGGACAATGAGGCAGGCGACATCCGGCGACCGTTGGGGCACGATGCCCGACCTCGGTGCTAGAATGGCCGCCGGCCGCCCGGAGGTACCATTCGTGACCATCGACCCGCCCGCCGCGGTGGCCTGTCAGATGCTCGATACCCTAGTTGGAGCCGGCGGCTGATCGGCTAGACGCCGTCGTTCGGTTACCTGGCTGACCGGCGTCCCCTTCGGCGGCAATGTGAGGTTTGCATGCGAAATTCGATCCTGATGCAGTCTGTGATGACGCAGGGGTTGCGGCATGACGCTGTGACGATCGTCCTGCATTGGGTCACAGCAGCGCTGGTGGTTGCACTATGGACCATTGGCCAGACCGTCGACGTGTTTCCGAACGGACCCGTGCGCATCGACTATCGATCGATCCATATCGTGCTCGGCGCAATTCTGGCTGTTGTGGTCTTGGCACGGCTCGCGTGGCGTCTGGCGCAGCGCGACGTTCTGCCGCCAATCGACCACGGGCTTCTGCTGGCGATCGCGAGGGTGACGCATTGGACGCTCTACGTGCTGCTCGTGGTCACGATCGTTCTCGGAGCCAACTATACCTGGGCGCGTGGCGATTCGATCTTCAATGTCTTCACGATCCCGCAAATGGTTCCAGGAGACCGCGCGCTGACGCATCAGATCGGCGACTGGCACGCGCTGGCCGCAAATGGTCTGTTGATTGTGGCTGGCGTGCACGCCGCCGCCGCACTCTTCCACCATTACATCCTGCGCGATGAAACGCTGCGCCGGATGCTTCCGTGGGGTCCGCGCTGATCAGGTCTGGGGACCAGCCTGGCGCCGCTGCAGGAAGCCCCGCACCGCCGGATCAGCCTCCAGGCCGATCGCCCGCTGGTAAGCCTGCGCCGCAGCCGCTGCGTTGCCGATCCTCGCGAGCATCGGTTGCGGCCGCCATCATGCCGGCCGCTGCGATGACGTTCGAGCCGCGTCGATTTCGACAGTAGGACCGATGATCTTTCACAGCACGTCCGATGGTGTCGGTCGGCGCGCGCCTCAGGCTCCGGCCAGGATGGCGTCCGCGCACTTCTCGGCCGTCATCAGCACGGGAAAGTTCGTGTTGGCGCACGGCACCACCGGGAAGATCGACGCATCCACCACGCGCAGCCCGTCCACCGCCCGCACCCGCCCGGCCGGATCGGTCACCGCCATCGGGTCGTCCTCGCTGCCCATCCGACAGGTGCACGAGGCATGCCACACGCCCACCGCCGCCTTGCGAACGAACGCCTCCAGCTGTTCGTCGTCGCGTAGCAGGCCCTCGAGCGTGACTCCCTCCATGATCAGGTTCCTGATCAGGTAGCTGCGCAGCGCCGCCGGTCCGTCCATCGCCTTCGCCAGCGCATCGGTCAGCAGCTTGTTCTTCTTGCTCACCAGTCCGACCTGACGGACCTTGTCGCTGTAGCTGGCGGGGAATGGATCGGTCGTCACCGACTGCATAGTCGGAGTCAGATGCATCGCGCCGAAGCGACGCACGCCGTCCATCATCCGTTCCAGGTCGCGCTGGTCGGACAGCAGGTTGAAATCCACCACCGGTTCATCGCGCCAATCAGCCGATGCAAGCTTCACCTCGCCCGTCTCGGAGTATGTCTTGTAAACCGTTATGATGAACGAGCCGATCTGCTCGCCCACCGCGTGCCACGACGTCTTGTTGGTGACCACGGTGAACATGTCGCCGGGCGGTATGCCGTCCAGCTTCGACGAATAGCGCAGCGCCAGATAAATATGTCGCCGCGTGTAGTCGTTGACGATGCGCGCGAACGGCTTGATGAATGCGGCAACCGCGACCGCGGGATGATCCTGCAGCCGCTGGCCCACGCCTGGCGCATTGGCGCGCACCTCGATGCCAAGATCGCGCAGGTGGCCGGCGGGACCGATGCCGGCACGCAGCAGGTGCGCCGGGGAGTGGATCGCGCCGGAACACAGTATGATCTCGCGCCCGCGGAATTCCGTCTCGCGCCCGCCCACGCGCGCCTTCACGCCGACGCAGCGCAGCCCGTCGAACAGCAGCGTGCTGACCTGCGTGTCGGTGGAGATGGTCAGGTTCTCGCGCATGCGCGTGCCGGGATCGAGATAGCCGATCGCCGCCGAAACCCGTCGTTCGTAAACATTCGAAATGGTGATCGGGAAATACCCATCGCGGAATTCCGCATTTTGGTCGATCAGAAAATCGTAACCGGCTGCCTTGAATGTCTCGCCAGCCGCCTTGGCATGTTCCGGCCACAGGTCGGGAAAAATCCGGCGCACCGGGATGCGGCCTTCGTTGCCGTGCCACGGACCGTCGAAGTCCATGTCGCGCTCGACCTTCTTGAAGAAGGGCAGCACGCTGTCCCAGTTCCACCCGGTCGCGCCGCGTGCATGCCACTCGTCGTAGTCGGTCGGTGCGCCGCGATTGGCGAGTTGGCCGTTGATCGACGAGCCGCCGCCCAGCACGCGCGCCTGCTCATACGTGCGCAGCTTTGGCCGCGGCTCGTTGGGTCGGTTGTGCGGGATGACCTCGGTGCTGACCTTCAGCGCCGACCACGTGTAGGCGGGGTTCAGATACGCGGTGCCCGGATATGAATCGAGGATCGCCGCCGGTACCTTGCCGTGCGGCGTATCCTGCCCCGCCTCCAGCAGCAGCACCTTGTTGGCGCTGCGGGCGGACAGCCGGTTCGCCAGAACCGATCCGGCGGAGCCGCCGCCGACGATGATGGTGTCGTAGTCCATGGTCTGCGCTCAATGTGTTTCGGTGTGGAACGTCTTCGACACGATCCGCCAGCCTTCGGCCAGCTTCACGAATGTCAGGTGGTCGGCGGAAGCATCGTCTCAGCACGGTACTTGTGACAAGGGTCGTCGGCATTGGCGAGAACCTGCTGGAGCATTTTCGGGGTGACGGGAATCGCGATCGGGTCAACTGCCACAGTTGTTCCTAGTACCTCTGCACAGTGATTTTGACTCCTTGGCAGGGTCAGTATAAGCGCATGCCAGTTTGCTCTGTCTTGGGAAGTGGCACTGGTCAACACTTCTACAACCTCTCGTCCGCAGCATCGCAAAGCAAGGTCTTAAACGCAGATGCAAGAAGATTCACGCAGATTCACGCAGATGGACTCAGGTTGAACGATCTATCGGGATAAGTGATCGGCTGTGTGTTCACTGTACTCAATACACCTGGGACCGGCTTCCTGGAAAGGGTCTATGCGAATCCGCTGCCAATTGAAGTGCGTTCTGCTGGCGTCGCGCAGGTTGCGCCTGGAGATCAAACGCGTGGTTCACGGTCTGTGAGCCACACTGAACCATCTGCGTTTTCTGCGTGAATCCGCCTTCATCTGCGTTTGAACCTTTCTTATCCCGCGGCGTCACAAGGCTCGCAATGCGGACAGAGACCGTACTCGATCGCAGTCCCTCCTGGTCACGGCCTGAACATGCTCAATCGGTCAAAATCACTGTGCACGGGTATTAGTTTCTTGGTTTCTTAGCCGACACCTAACACGGGAGGCGTGCTCCATTTTATCGGCGGTGCTCCCTCATTTACTCCGGCCCGGCTCTAACGTGTTCTGGCGGACTTCAGTCCGTCCGCGCCAATAGTTGCTCCAGGTTTGCAAAGAACTGCGGCCACCCGCCCTGGGCGCCCTGGTAGGCTTGCTGCTGATCCGGCCGGAAGCCCGTCTGTTCCATGCGCAGGTGGGTCCCCGCGCTCGAAGGGGTGAGATTCCAAGTGACGACACTCTCGAGACCATAGGCCGCCCACGTGTAGGACAGCGCTTTGTTCGGCTCGACTGACACCACCTGACAGTCAACAGCGCCCCAGTCCGCGCGAAGATCGAAACGGTGCCCCACGATTGGCTTGAAGTCATTCTTCATGAGCCACTCCTCGATCAGATGTGGTTGCGTGAGCGCGCGCCAGATCTTTTCCGGCGGATAAGGTATCTCGCGTTCGACAACGACGGAAAGCGTTCCGGTCGATTTTTCGTTCATTGGTCCATCCTTTTCAGCAGGTCTTCAAGGTCGTCGAACCGGCTCTGCCAGAACCCGGCCATTTGGCTTGTCCAGTCGATCAGCGGGGCCAAGGCGCCGATCTGCGCGCTATAATGCGTCTGGCGACCTTCGTGGCGGTCGAGCACCAGCCCGGCCTGCTTCAGGACGCCAAGATGCTTTGAGACGGCCGGTTGCGAGACCCCGGCCCGAGCAGTCAGAGCCCCGACCGTCTGCTCCCCTTCACGGCACAGCCGCTCGAAGATGGCGCGCCGGGTCGGATCGGCGAGCGTTTTGAACAGCATGTCGTGACTGTGCGGCATCGGGACGCATAACTCGGCGGCTATTGATCAGATCAATAACCGGCGAGTTATGCGTAGGTCAAGCGAAAACTTCGCGCGCGGCGATCGCCGTTGCCTGGACGCCAGGACGACCGTATCCGACTGGCCGCTTGCATCACTCTCCCGCCAGCCGTGCCGGCATCGGCGCCGCCGCACGCGCCAAGCTTGCGATCTCCGCGGTAGCATCGATCGCCAGCACCGCATCGGCCAGCCGCCCCGCACGCTCGGCACCCAGCACCGCATCGGTCAGTCCGGCGAATTTCCCCCGTAACTCCGCCTCGGTGAGGAAGTTCGACGGTTCGCCCTTCGGCACCACCACCTTGCGGCTGAACTGTTGCCCCCGCGCGGCGATGGTCAGCTTGCCGGACATGTTGGCGGGGAACTCGGCCTCGATCTCCGGATCGAACTCGCACACCACCTTCGGCAGCAGGCCGCGCACCGACGCATCGCGCAGCAGCCCGTAGCTGTCCCATTCCATCGCGCCGGTCGCCAGCGCCGCCGAGATGACGAACGGGCCGCTGAACTGCCCGTCAACGACGTTCTGCGGATCGGCTTTTTGCCCGGGCGGCTCGCCGATCAGCATCATCCCCGCCCGCGGCAGGCCGAGCTTGACCGAGCCGATCTCGCCCGGCTTCAGGTTGTTGGCGGCCCGCAGGGCGAGCGCGGCATCGATCCCGGCATGGCCATAGCGGCAGGACGGATAGGGCTTTACCGCGGTCGCCATCAGCTCGAACACGCGGCCGAGGTCCAGGACGGCGCGGGCCGGGTTCGGATTGGGCGCGTAGGCGTGCAGGAAGCCGTGCCGGCCCTCCAGCGCCTCGGCCGCACCCTTGAAGCCCTCGCGCACCAGGGTCGCCGCCATCAGCCCGTTGCAGGCGGCCCAGCCGACCTGGAAGCGCTTGGTCCATGCGCCGTTGACCAGGAACTGCAGGCTGCCGGCGCACTGGCTCAGCACGGTGCCGAGCGCGCCCTCGACCTGTTCGGCGGACAGCCCGAATACCCGCGCCGCCGCCGCCGCCGCGCCGAACGCACCGCAGGTGGCGGTGGGGTGGAAGCCGCGCTCGTAGTGCTCGCCGGCGGGCAGGGCGAGCGCCGTGCGGCAGGTCACCTCGTAGCCCGCGATGATCGCCGCCAACACATCGGCGCCCGACGCACCGACCATCTCGCCGGCCGCCAATGCCGCCGGGATCACCGGCGCGCCAGGATGCAGCGAACCGGCGGCATGGGTGTCGTCGAAATCGAGCGAATGAGCGAGCGCGCCGTTCAGGAACGCGGCGCCGGCGGGCGTGTAGCGCGTCGTGTCGCCGAACACGCCGCACTGTCCTCCCGCCATCCCCATCGCGCGCGCGGCGGCAAGGAATGACGGCGTGCTCTCCGCGTCATGGCGGGCGCGGACGATGTTGCCGACCAGGTCCAGCACCAGGAAGCGCGCGCGCCCGACTACATCCGGCGGCAGGTGGTCCAGGCGGATGTCCGCGGTGAACCGCGCGAGGTCTGCGGTGATGCCCATGGTTCGGTAGCCTCCGGTCGTTCGCGTCAGTGTGGGGCAAAAGCGCGGTGCGGGCCAACAGTCCGACCGACAGCCATTGGACATCATCGCGGGTCGGTGCCGCTTCATGCATCTCGTTAACTATTCGCTCGTATACGCACTTACGATGCCGCTTCCCCAAAGGCCGACCTGTGTATGACCCAGATCAATGCGTGCAACCGCAGGTGGGGTTAGTTCCACGGGCTGCAGCGCACGCATCGGCGAGGGGCAGCGGCGTACCATGATGACGAAGCATGAGGCGCGTCCAAAAATGATTCGGATGTGTCTCAGCGCGTCTGAAGCATTGAGGGCATGACCGGCCTCGATGTCGCCGACGGTAACCACTCAGGCCGGACGGGCCTCGCGAATATCAGGATCGCGTCGGGCGCGGGCGTCGGGCGACGAATGCCGCTCCGGCCCTGGTGATCCGATCCAGGGGATGGGCTTGGCAATAGCTGTCGAGCCAGCTCCAGACGGCATCGGCGTCCTGCCGCTTCAGCGGGTCCGTTCCGTCCACGGCGTCGAAACCTACGCCGGAGAGGAACCCCAGGAACCACTGTTCCACGCTGGCTGCCTGCAGATGGTGTCGGGCGACAGTCCAGTTTCCACAGGAATCTGTCCCCTTCCCGATTGCGGTGTATGCCGCGTCCGGCGATCTGTTCAGCATCGTGTCCGGGCCAGCCTGGTCGGCCTCGGTCTGGACGGAGCCCACCATCAGGGCGGCGAGTACAAACGTTGGGGCGAGAATCCATTGCATGATGTTGTTTGCCTACAACGAACAGTAGCAGCGGTAAATGGTGCACGATCTTATTCGGCGCCATTGACCGTTCACAGCTCCGTTGCCCTGTTCTGCAAAGCTCCAGGCCTGGCGCGCAGCATTACTCGTCTTGGGCAGGGCGCGTTCCGATGATTGCGTTTCTTTACAGTCTGCCGGATCTCGGCGTCGTCATCCTGTTCGGCTCCGCGCTGGCGTTCGTTTTTGCCGCAGCGCCGCTGGTGCGTTTGCGCCTATTCGGCCATGTCAGCGACGCGAATTCCGAGATCGCCCGCACCACGATAACGGCAATCACCGGCTTCACCGGTGTGGTGCTGGCGTTCTCGCTGGTGCAGGCGCAGGGCAACCTCCGCGGCGTGCAGCAGACTGTGTCCAGCGAGGCGATGCAGCTCGAACAGATGGATCGGCTTCTCACCCAATACGGCGATGCGAATGTCGCGGCGATCCACGAGGCGGTACTCGCCTATGCCGAATCCGTTGTGGCCGA
Organism: Acetobacteraceae bacterium; assembly: GCA_035569235.1. Lineage (GTDB taxonomy): Bacteria > Pseudomonadota > Alphaproteobacteria > Acetobacterales > Acetobacteraceae > JAMXLO01. The sequence goes on from DATMND010000511.1 coordinate 9,216, forward strand.
CGAATGGCCGAAACTGTCGGAGCACAGCAGCAGCCAGCGCACCGCCGATCTGTTCGGCGCGCTGTCCCGGCGGATCGTGGACATTCAACCGACGCCGGGGCGGGAGAACGTCATCTACGCCGATCTGGTGAAGCTCGCCGATCAGCTCGCGGAAAGCCGCGAAGACCGGTTGAATGCGACCGATCTGGGCCTGCCGCCGATCTTCTGGGAGGCGATTGCACTTCTGACGGTTCTGCTGGTCGGCTTCGCCGCCTTCGTCGAACCGCGGCGCGCCCGAGCCATGTCGATGGGCGGGCTGGGCGCGGGACTGGCGCTGCTCATTGCCCTGGTCTTCATCTTCGACCAGCCGTTCCTCGGGGATGTGTCGGTCACGCCGGACGCTATCGTGAAGGCGCTGACGGCAATGCGCGCCAGCTGACATCCGGTCGCTGCCGTCACGGCAGACCAGCGCGGTTTGGCCGCGGGCGTTGCCTTGCCCTATCGTGGTGCGACAAACGAAGGAAATCGCCAATGCGCCTTGCTCGCCGCTCGCTTCTCGCCACCGCCGCCGTCCTGCCGATCCGGCGCTCCCGTGCCCAGGTGCGGCCGGTGGTCCGCATCGGCGTGATGAACGACATGTCCGGCCCCTATCGCGACGTCAACGGCCCGACCGGCGTGATCTGCGCGAAACAGGCGGTGCAGGAGTTTGCCGCCGGCGCGTTCGACGTGGACGTACTGTCCGCCGATCATCAGAACAAGCCCGACGTCGCGGTGTCGCTCGCCAGGGAATGGTTCGATCAGCGCGGCGTGGACATCATAATCGACGTGGCGGCGACGTCGTGCGCGCTGGCGCTGGCCTCGATCTGCCGCGAGAAGAACAAGGTGCTGATCCCGACCAGCACCGCGAGTTCCGACATCACCGGCAAGGCGTGCACGCCCAACTCGATCCACTGGGTCTTCGACACCTACATGGAGGCCAAATCGACCGGCGGGGCGATGGTGAAGGCCGGCGGCGACACCTGGTACTTCATCACGCCCAACTACGCGTTCGGCGAGGCCATCCAACGCGACACGACGCGCTTTGTGGAGGCGGGCGGCGGCAAGGTACTCGGCGCGCAGATTTACCCGTTCCCGGAAACCACCGACTACTCCGCGTTCCTGGTGAAGGCGCAGGCTTCGGGTGCGAAAATACTCGGCATCTGCGGCGCTGGCGCGGACCTCATCAACATCGTCAAGCAGGCGCACGAGTTCGGGCTTTCGCGCAAGATGAGCCTGGCGGCGCTGGTGGCCTACACGACCGATATCCGCTCGATCGGCATCGAGCTGGCGGCCGGAACGCGGTTGTCGGAAACCTACTATTGGGACCTGAACGAACGGACGCGCAGCTTCCAGAAGCGCATCCAGCCCAAGGTCGCGCTGTGGCCGAACATGGCGCAGGCGGGGGATTATTCCTGCACGCTGCATTACCTCAAGACGGTGGCCGACATGGGCCCGGCAGCGGCGAAGGCGGACGGCGCGGCGACGGTTGCGCGCATGAAGGCGATGCCGACCGATGACGACTGCTTCGGTCCCGGCAGAATCCGCGAGGACGGACGCAAGATCCATCCGGTTTATCTGTTCGAGGTGAAGCAGCCGTCGGAGAGCAAGGGTGAGTGGGACCTTTACAAGCTGCTCGGCACGACGCCAGCCGATGAGGCGTTCCGGCCGCTTTCGGACAATGCGTGCCCGATGGTGAAGGCGTAGCGCGCATGGCTGCTGCCTGATCAGGGTAGAATTCTTACGTCCTTTCGATGGCGCAGGCTGTTCACCCGCTTGCCTTGCACACACTCCTTTTCGCGGAGAGGCGTGGTAACCAACGCTGCAGGCAGGGCAATTGCTTATCGTGATGCCGTTCCTGATGGTTGGCACGCAATGGAGCAGGATAGCCAGGAAAGGCGGCGTCAGTGGCTGTCGCAAGGCTGGTCAATTTTCCGCGGAGAACAGCGGAGAGCCGCGGAGAAGCATCGACTAGCGCGGTGACCGCCAATCCAGTGCCGGGTGCAGCGCCGCCTTGCAAATCTCCGCGGCCCTTCGCGGCTCTCCGCTGTTCTCCGCGTAAATTTTGAAAAGCATCGGCAACCGCGCAAACGCCCAATTTCCGCATCGCCGGATCGAAGTACGGCCCCGTGGGCGAGCAAAACCACGGCAAGTGCGATCGCGCTGCGTTCCGGGCGATCCTGCTCGCCCGCGCGGCCCGTCCGCCGTATGCTCTCACCTGGAGGTATCCATGACGGTCGCCCAGCGCATCCCTGAGCAAGAGTGGACGGCCGAGCTGTTCCTCACCACCGACCAGCACATGTTCGGCGACGCATGGCGCTACGAACTGGTGGACGGACGCATCGTCGCGCACGCCGCACCGTCGCCGGAGCATGGCGCTATTCTGGCCGGGCTGACCGGCGCACTCACCAGCCGATTGCGCGGCAATCCGAACGGCTGCCGCCCCGAGAGCGGCAGCGGCGCCGTGCCTCGATCTGCGCAGCGCGCGACGGCGCGCATTCCCGACGCGCTGATCCGCTGCGGCGAACATCCCAAGGTCATGTTCGAGGTGATTTCGCCATCGGAGCTGCGAAACTGGACCGAACGCGATGCCAAACGCCGCGACCTGCAGGCGGTTGAAGGCGCCCAGGAGATCGTCGAGCTGTATCAGGCCGAGCAGGCGTGCCACATCTACCGCCGCCAGCCCGAAGGCACCTGGAGCTTCGAGGCCCAGGGCGGCGCCGATGCGATCCTGCAATTGCCCAGCGTTTGTCTCGCGATTCCGCTCTCCGAGATCTACGCCTTCGCCGAATTGCCGGAGCCCGGTAGCGACGATTCAGCAGCGAAGGCCCTCGGGTAGCGCGACCCCGCGCCCGGGTGCACAATCCGCCCCGCTCGCCGCCCACGTCCAGGAAAATGTCCGAAACAACACGGGTCCCCTACCGAGGCCTGATCACCGCATCGGCCATGCTGGCGATGTTCATGCAGACGCTGGACTCGACCATCGCCAACGTCGCACTCCCCTACATGCAGGGCAGCATGTCCGCCTCCTACGACGAGATCACCTGGGTGCTCACCTCCTACGTGATCGCCGCTGCCATCATGACCGCCCCGGTCGGCTGGCTCGCCGTCCGCTTCGGCCGCAAACGGCTGTTCATCATCTGCATCATCGGCTTCACCGCCGCCTCCATGTTGTGCGGCGCGGCGCAGTCGCTGGAACAACTGGTCGGTTTCCGTCTGCTGCAGGGCATGTTCGGCGCGGCACTGGCGCCGCTGTCGCAGGCCACGATGCTCGACATCTATCCGTTCGCGCAGCGCGCCCAGGCGATGGCGATCTTCTCCATGGGCGTCACCATGGGCCCGATGGTCGGCCCGACCCTCGGCGGATACCTGACCGATCTCTACTCCTGGCGCTGGGTGTTCTACGTCAATCTGCCGTTCGGCATACTCGCCCTTGTCGGCATCATGCTGTTCATGCGCGAGACGCCGGCGCGGCCGCAGCTCACCTTCTCCTGGTATGGCTTCGCCATGCTGGGCGTCGCGGCCGGCGCGTTGCAGATGATGCTGGACCGCGGCCAGGAGCTCGACTGGTTCAGCTCGCGCGAGATCATGGTCTCGGCGGTCATCGCCGGCCTCGCGTTCTACCTGTTCGTCGTCCACATGTTCACCGCCGAGAAGCCGTTCCTGCCCCCGGGCTTGTTCAAGGACCGCAACTTCGCCTCCGCCATCGTCATGATCTTCTGCGTCTCGTCGCTGATGCTGTCGACGTCGGCGCTGCTCGCACCCTATCTGCAGAACCTGGCGGGCTATCCGGTCTATACCGCCGGCTGGGTGATGGCGCCGCGCGGGATCGGCATCATCGCGTCGATGTTCCTCGCCGCGCGCATGGGCATGCGGGTGGATCAGCGCAAGATCATGGCGTTCGGCCTGATCAGCCTGGGCTGGGTGCTCTACACCATGAGCAGCTGGACGCCCGACGTCACCGGAGGTGAGATGATGCTCACCATGATCGTCCAAGGCTTCTCCGTGGGACTGGTGTTCAATCCGATGACGGTGATGGCCTACACCACACTGCCGGCCGCGCTGCGCGGCGAGGCGACCTCGATGCAGTCGCTGGCGCGCAACATCGGCTCGGCGATCGGCATCTCGATCACCTCGTTCAGCCTGACGCGCAGCGTGCAGGTCACGCACGCCGACATCGCCGCGGGCATCACGCCATTCGACCGTGTGCTGCAGGGCAACGATGCGGTGTCGCACATGCTGAACCCGGCGACGCGCCACGGCGCCGCACTGCTCGACCAGATGATCAACCATCAGGCGCAGATCATCGCCTACAACAACGATTTCCGGCTGATGATGCTGACCATCGTCCCGCCGCTGCTGCTGCTGTTCCTGATGCGCAAGAACGCGCGACCGGGGATGGCGGCGGGGGATTGAGGGGGGGCGGTTTGGGCGCCAATGGACCGATCTTGAGGCGAATGCCCGTAATGAGCAGCGAAGTTGTCCTTACCAGACTACCACTTCGGTTAGGAGCCGCGACGTACTCAACGCCGAGCCTCAATTGATACTGCCATCGCCGCGACCTATCTCATCCGACGATGTATATTGTGACGAGAGAGGAGTCGCTACCATGCCCACCAATGCTCGGACCCTGATCGAAAAGATTCGGACTTTACCGCCAGAACGGTTGAACGAAGTCGAGGACTTCGTAGACTTTCTGCAATTGCGCGACCAGCAGCGCACATTGACCCGTGATGCCGCCGCCGCCAGTTCGGCTGTCTTCGCTGCGGTTTGGAATAACCCGGAAGACGACGTCTACGATGCCCTTTGAATTCGGCGTCGTCGTCCTTGTGCCGTTCCCTTTCACCGACCTGGCGGCGCTCAAGAAACGGCCCGCGGTTGTCGTCAGCAGTCTTGCCTACAATACTGCCAGACCGGACGTCGTGGTGATGGCGATAACCAGCCAACTACGTTCCGTGTCAGCGTTGGGTGAAGTTTGGGTCAGCCAATGGCAGCAGGCAGGTTTGTTGAAACCGTCCGCAATCAAACCGGTATTTGCCACGATTGAGCAGCGGCTCGTCATACGCCAGCTTGGCACGTTGCAACCTGTGGACCAGGCGGAACTCAGGACCGCAATCTCGGAGATTATCTGTTAGTGAGTGTCTGCTGATTGCTCGTTGGAGCGATCTCGCGCATGCTACAAACGCTGCGACGCAGTGTGGCGCGGCGTCACTCGATCAGATCAGTTGATCGCGTGTCGGGCGAAGCTAGCCGCCACGAGCCCCTGGCGAGGCAGAGATAGACGGAGGACCCAACCATGGCAGGTGAATCAGCGCATTTCGGCTTGCGGCACAGGGCGCCGACGCCGGCGGTCCGGCCATTCGAATTGCCACCGCGGCTGCAGCCGATGCGTGAACGGGCGAAGACGGCACGTGCCGAATCGTTCCATGGCATCGCCCCCGACGGCAGGCTCGCATCGGGTGTCTTCTCGATCGAGAATACCGGCATCTCGCTCGCGCCGGTACTGGAAGCCGCGCGCGCCTTCCTCGCCACGCTCAGCGCAGCGCAGCGCAAGGCTGCGTCGTTTGCGATCGGCGACGAGGCGTGGCGGATGTGGTGCAACATCCATCCCTGGGTGATGCGTCACGGCGTTTGTCTCGCCGATCTTGGCCACGATCAGCGCGAGGCGGGGCTCGCCCTGTTGCGGGAAAGCATGAGCGAGGCGGGGTACAGCAGCGCTCGCGACATCATGCGGCTCAATCAGCACGCGCTGGAAATCACCGGCAAGCCCGAGGAATACAGCGAATGGTTCTATTGGGTCAGCATCTTCGGCAATCCCTCGCCGGATGAACCCTGGGGATGGCAGATCGACGGCCACCATCTCAACATCAACTGCTTCGTGCTCGGCGATCAGCTTGTGCTGACCCCCGCCTTCATGGGCTCGGAACCGGTGCTTGCGCGGTTCGGCAAATACGCCGGGACACGTGTCTTCGCCGCGGAGGAAGAGCAAGGCCACGCTCTGATGCGCGCGCTGTCCGCGGACGAACGGCAGCGCGCAACAGTCGGCAAGGACCTGCCCGGGGAATTGCTGACGGCCGCGTTCCGCGACAACCAGCGGATCGACGCCGTCGGGATACGCTGCGGCGACCTGCCACCCGAGGGCCGCGAGCGTCTCGAGGCGCTGCTTGGTGTCTATACCGGCCGCCTGCGGTCTGGGCACGCCGACATTCGCTACGCCGAGGCGAAGCGGCATCTGGGCGAGACGCAATTCGCCTGGATCGGGCCGTTCGACGACACCAGTCCGTTCTACTATCGCATCCTGAGCCCGGTCATTCTCGTCGAGTTCGATCACCAATCGGGCATTGTCTATGACAACGACACGCCCTCGCGCGACCACATCCACACGGTGGTGCGCACGCCGAACGGCAACGACTACGGCAAGGACCTGTTGCGGCAGCACTACGCCCATCATGACCACGCGCACCATCAGACGCCGCATCATCACCACCATGGAAAGGCTGCCTGATGGGACCCCTCTCGGGCATCAAGGTGATCGAATTCGCCGGCATCGGGCCGTGCCCAATGGCGGCGATGATGCTCGCCGAAATGGGTGCCACCGTGCTGCGCATCGACCGCGTGGCCGACAGCGATCTCGGCATTCCACTGGCAACCCAATTCGAAACCCTGAAGCGCAGCCGGCACATCATCCGGCTCGACCTGAAGCGCCCCGAAGCGGTGGCGCTGACGCTGCAACTGATCAAGCAGTCCGACGCATTGATCGAAGGCTTCCGCCCGAAGGTCATGGAGCGCCTCGGCCTCGGCCCCGACGTCTGCCTCGCCCGCAATCCCCGCCTGGTCTTCGGCCGCGTCACCGGGTGGGGGCAGGAGGGACCACTGGCGCATGCCGCGGGCCACGACCTGAACTACATCGCCCTGACCGGCGCGCTGCACGCGATCGGTCGCGCCGGCGCCCCGCCCACGCCGCCGCTCAATCTGGTAGGCGATTTTGGCGGCGGCGCGCTCTATCTGGTCGTGGGCGTGCTTGCCGCGATCATCGAGGCGCGGCGGTCGGGCAAGGGCCAGGTCGTGGATGCGGCCATGGTGGATGGCGCGTCCTCGCTGATGACCTCGATCTATGGCGCGAAGGCAGCCGGTCGGCTCGCCGGGCCGCGCGGCACCAACATCACCGACTCCGGCGCCTATTTCTACGAGGTCTACGAATGCGCCGACGGCCGCTACGTCTCGGTGGCGGCGATCGAGGCCAAGTTCCACGCCGAACTGCTGCGCCTGCT
>DATMND010000512.1:0-2784 GCA_035569235.1 Acetobacteraceae bacterium
CGGCGCTGACGCTGGAGCAACTCGACGCCGGCCTCATCAGCGCCTTCCTGGAGTATCTCGAGGATAAGCGCAAAAAACGCGCCGGTGACGCGCAATGTCCGGCTGGCGGCCATCAAGTCCTTCTTCCACTTCCTCGAATACAGGCAGCCGGCAGCCCTAGAGCATGTCCGCCGCGTCCTCGCCATCCCGTTCAAGAAGACGGATCGGCGTCTGGTTCCTTATCTTCTGCGGGAGGAGATGCAAGCGGTGCTCGACGCTCCGGATCCCGCCACGCGCGATGGTATCCGCGACCGGGCCATGCTGCATCTGGCAGTTTGTGCGGGTCTGCGCGTGTCCGAGCTGACGGCGTTAAAGCTCGAGGACATCGACCTGTCGTCGATGAGCATTCGTGTTCTGGGCAAGGGACGGCGGGAACGGGCGCTCCCCTTGTGGAAGACCACGGCCGCAGCCCTGCGCGCCTGGCTCGCCGTTCGCGGGCGCGTCGCAACACCGGAGGTGTTCGTCAACGCCCGGGGCGAGCCGCTGAGCCGATGGGGCTTCGTCTATCTGCTCAAACCGCATGCGGCAACCGCCGCTCGGGCGCATCCCGGCCTCGGCAAGAAACGCATCTCGCCACACGTACTCAGGCACACATGCGCGATGATCATCCTGCAAGCAACACAGGACATCCGTAAGGTGTCGCTGTGGTTGGGGCACGCCACTCTGACGACCACTGAAATCTACACGCGTGGCGATCCGACAGCGAAGCTCGATGCCAGGGAATCGATCGTTCCACCACATCTGCGGCGCGGCGCGTTCCAGCCGTTCGACAGGCTGATCGCACTCCTCCAGCGTCCTTCGTAATGGTGAGCAGAATTGGCGGCGGCGGACACCAGAGCGCGATCAAGTCGCCGCCAGCTCTCCATTACCGGATCTGCCCATAAGGCAGGAGTTGTACGCGCAACGAACGAACCCGCAATCGGCGCAGCGTTCGACATGACCGCCCAATCTTGGCGTCCGACATGCCTCGATTGCAGCCATGACGCGGCGCTCGGTGCCGCCCACATGATCCGCATGGGCTTGCCGGTACGCTGGGCCGTGGTGAGAGGTGGCTGGCTTCATCGAGACAGTGTTTCGCCCTCGATAAGTAGAGCCTCTGCCGGTTGATATTGTAGTATGCCGTTGTCGGGGCGTCACGCAGGGAGGGCGTAGCCCGGCCGAAGTGACGCCCCGACAACGGCGGCGAAACTCAGGCTGCCGCGAGCAGTGGCAGGTGGTCAAAGTAGGCACGATCCGGCGTTCGGGCAGCAAGACTCGAATGCGGCCGTTTGCAGTTGTAGAAGTCCAGATACCGCCCGAGTGAAGCACGTGCCTGGCCGACACTGTCATAGGCGTGCAGATAGACCTCCTCATATTTGACCGACCGCCACAGCCGCTCGACAAAGACATTGTCGCGCCACGAACCGCGGCCATCCATGCTGATCGCGATCGCGTTCTCCAACAGCAGGCCGGTGAATGCAGTGCTGGTGAACTGGCTGCCCTGGTCGGTATTGAAGATCTTCGGTCGGCCGTACTTGGTCAACGCCTCGTCGACCGCGTCGAGGCAGAACTCGACCTCCATGGTGATCGACAGCCGCCAAGCCAGGACCCGTCGGCTGAACCAGTCCACCACCGCCGCCAGGTAGACAAAGCCCCGCGCCATCGGGATATAAGTGATGTCCATCGCCCACACTTGGTTCGGCCGCTCCACCGCCAGGCCGCGCAGCAGATACGAATAGATCTTGTGTCCGTCTGCCGGTTTGGACGTGTTCGGCCGGCGATACAGCGCCTCAATACACATGCGCCGCATCATTGTCACCACCAGCTCCCGGCCAATCGCAATGCCCTCGCCGCGTAGCAGATCACGTAACATCCGGCTGCCCGCAAACGGATAGTCGAGATGCAACTCATCGATCCGTCGCATGATCGCAAGCTCGGCTGTCGGAACAGGCTGGGGCTCGTAGTACAGGCTGCTGCGGCTGAGCCGCAGCAGCTCCGCCTGCCGCACCAGCGGCAGATCGTGGTTCCGGTCAATCATCGCTTTGCGCTCAGCAGGCCCGCCTTGCCGAGCGCACCGGCCAAAAAATCAACCTCCAGCGTCAGCTCGCCGATCTTGGCGTGCAACACTTTCACATCCACCGCCGGCGTTGCCTCGAGCCCCGCATTACCCGATCCAAATATCCCGGCGACACCCTCCATCGCCTGTGCCTTCCAGGCCGTGATCTGGTTCGGGTGCACATCATACTGCTGGGCCAGCTCGGCCAGCGTCTTCTCTCCCTTGATGGCAGCCAGCGCCACCTTGGCCTTGAAAGCCGGTGCATGTGTCCGGCGTGCTCGTCTCGTCATGGTCGCTCCTGATCTGCGGCATCCTCGCCGCTCTCAGGCAGAAATTCCACTTATCGACCTGTCCGAATTTGGCCAGCCACCTCTTACTGCGTATCGTGCGATCGATTGGAGAAATGTACCTTCTTGACCACGTCGCCGGTGCCAGCATCCAGGACCTGGATGTAATTCGCGGTCCCGCCCTCCCACGTTGGCATATAGATAAGCTGTCCGTCCGGATTGATCGCCAACCTATCGACACCGTTAGGGATTTCCCTATTCCAACGGATCGCGTCTTTGTAGATATTGAGGCAATAGACCATTCCGGTGCCCAAAGTGTTGTGGTATGCGACGTAAAGCTTGCCAGTGACTGCGTTGGCGGCCACCCCTCTGACGTCGGCGACACTCGGGACCGTTTGAATGGTTCGTATCAGCCGATGACCA
>DATMND010000513.1:0-16283 GCA_035569235.1 Acetobacteraceae bacterium
CGATGTCCTCGATCCAGGCATCGGCGTAGGCGACATAGCGATCGAACAGGTTCTGGCCGTAGTCGTGGTACGATTCGAGATAGGCCTTCTGGACCTCGTTGCCGATGAACTCGGCGTAGCGCGGTGCGAGCTCTCCCTTGATGAATTCCAAGTAGCGCTTCTCGGTCTCGGCCGGCATCTGGTCCCGACGGATCGACTGTTCCAGCACATACATCAGGTGCACCGGATCGGCCGCCACCTCGGTCGTGTCGTGATTGTAGGTGGCCGCCAGCACCTTGAAGGCGAAACGGGTGGACGCGCCATCCATGCCCTCCTCGACGCCGGCTGCATCCTTGTATTCCTGCAGCGAGCGGGCGCGTGGGTCGGTTTCCTTCAGGCTTTCGCCGTCATAGACCCGCATCTTGGAGTACAGCGTGGAGTTCTCGTGTTTCCGCAGCCGCGTCAGCACCGAGAAGCGGGCAAGCATTTCCAGTGTGGCCGGCGCGCAGGGTGCCTCGGAGAGTTCGGAGCCACGCACCAGCTTGTCGTAAATCTTCTGCTCCTCGGTGACGCGCAGGCAGTACGGGACCTTGATCACATAGATTCGGTCGATGAAGGCCTCGTTGTTGCGGTTGTTCCTGAAGGTCTGCCACTCCGCCTCGTTCGAGTGCGCCAGAATGATGCCGTTGAACGGGATCGCGCCGATGTTCTCGGTGCCGATGTAGTTGCTCTCCTGCGTCGCGGTCAGCAGCGGGTGGAGCATCTTGATCGGCGCCTTGAACATCTCGACGAACTCGAGCATGCCCTGGTTGGCGCGATTGAGACCACCGGAATAGCTGTAGGCGTCCGGGTCGTTCTGGGCATGCAGTTCGAGCTTGCGGATATCGACCTTGCCAACCAGCGAGGAGATGTCCTGGTTGTTCTCGTCGCCTGGCTCCGTCTTGGAGATCGCGATCTGACGGAGCCGCGACGGGACCACCTTGACCACGCGGAAGCGCGAGATGTCGCCATCGAACTCATCGAGTCGCTTGATGCACCATGGGCTCATCAACCCAGTAAGGCGGCGCTGCGGGATGCCGTAGTTCTCCTCCAGCATCGCGCCCATGCGCTCCGGGTTGAACAGCCCGAGCGGGCTCTCGAACACCGGGCTGATTTGGTCGCCGGCCTTGAGCACGTAGATGGGATGAACCTCCATCAGTGCCTTCAACCGTTCCGCGAGCGAGGACTTGCCGCCACCAACCGGCCCGAGCAGATACATGATCTGCTTGCGCTCTTCGAGACCCTGCGCGGCATGGCGCAAGAAGCCGACGATGCGCTCGATCGTCTCTTCCATGCCGTAGAATTCGGAGAACGCCGGATAGATCCGCATGGTGCGGTTCATGAAGATGCGTCCGAGTCGGGCGTCCTTCGCGGTATCGACCATCTCGGGTTCGCCGATGGCGGCGAGCAGACGTTCGGTCGCCGTCGAGTATGCCATCGGGTCTTGGCGACACGCCTCCAGATACTCTGGAAGCGTCATCTCCGCTTCGCGGTGCGCCTGGAACGTCCTGGCGTAGGCTGCGAAAAGATCATCGACCGGATACATCGAAGCTCCTAATGCAAGATGGGTGCAAGCGTAACATGTTGTCCAGGCGTCACGTGAATGTTTTTTCGCTTGGTAGCGAAGTTTCCAAGTCCGGTGTGGCCCGATTCACTTTCGACCATGAGCAAAATCCCCTAACCGCATTGGCGCCCACGGTACGAGAATCTGGCGGAGCATGGCGACCGTGTGGCGGCTCACCACGACGTGCAGTCGCAGTGCCACGATTGTCCGGGATGCGTGCCGCCGGGCCAGGCCCGAAAGTATCCCGCCTGCGCTGGAAAGGCGTCCGGCAGAGACCCTCCCGGCGGCAATATAATGCATTAGAACCATGGAGGTAAAGCTGCTTCCTCCGGAAATCCGCGACCCATGAGCGGGCACCGCCAAGCCCCGATGCGATCCCGCGACCAGGACAATCCCGACGCATACGCCTGCATCACAAGAAAGGGTGCAGCCAAGCAAGGCATCGCATCATGCGAAGCTTCTCCTTTAGCCAGCGAGACCCGAGGACAAGCAACTGCCCAGCGTGGGCAGGCTAAGCCCATATTTCTAACATCGTGTTAACATTGCGAGTCGTGGGAAATACGTACGGAACACACCGACCGCCGAGTCGCGTCTCCAGTCAGGCGATGCGCTCTGGTGCCCGCAGTTGTCACGTGAATATTGGCGCGCGAATAATATGCGGGATGCCGGTAAGTTCGGCGTTTATTGCCTGTCAGCTGTGCAATCACCGCAGCCTTCACGAGTCGCGCTGGCGCTGCCCGCGGACGGCAGCCAGCAAGCTTTCCTCGGTCCCATGCGACGGCGGCCCAGGCGGACGGCTCCCAAGCAGCGTTGCTGTCCGACGCAACTGGTCGAAATACCGGCGACATGCCTCGCAGCGCCAAAGATGCAGCCACATCTCGACACGGGTACGGAACGTCGTGGCGCGCTCCATGTAATCGGTGACCAGTTCGCTCATGTCGCGGCATGTCGGCACGCCCTGCGTCCCTTTTGCTGTCCCTCCGATTCCAGGAGACTCGGCGCGGGACGATGCGTTACGGAGTCTGCGCGGTTCCGTGCCAAGAGACCAGTCCTCCCGGGTCAGTGCTTCATGCGTCAGACCGAGTTCGACGAACCGGAATTCCTGGCTCGATTGCGCCAGGGCGAGGAGCAGGCCTATCGGAGCCTGATCCGCCGGTTCCACTTTGCCCTTGTCGGGGTCGCGGCCTCGATCATCGGCAGCCGCGCACAGGCCGAGGAGGTGGTCCAGGATGCCTGGCTCGCGGTCTTCGCCGGCATCGGCAGGTTCGAGGGCCGCTCCAGCCTGGTGACCTGGGTGTTCAGCATCGTGCTGAACCGCGCGCGCACCCGGGCCAGCCGAGAGGGGCGACTGGTTGGCCTTCCCGCCCTGATGGACGGCACCGACCCCGGCGGCCGGGCTGTCGATGCCAGGGAATTCAAGCCTGACGGCCATTGGCTGGAGGTTCCGAGCCTGTGGGATGAGCTCAGCCCCGAGCGGATCGTGGGCGGGCGCCAGTTGTGGGACCATGTGACCGAGGCGATCGAGCGCCTGCCGGCCGGTCAGCGCGCCGTCATCATCCTGCGCGACATGGAGGGCCGGGAGGCGGAGGAGGCCTGCACGCTGCTTGGCATCAGTGCCGAGAACCAGCGTGTGCTGCTGCATCGAGCCCGCGGCCGCATTCGACAGACGATTGACGCGCTGATTGGCGAAGCGCGCTCGGTCCCGGCATCGGCATCGGCATCGGCCCGGCTGCAAAGCCGATCCGACTCCGCGACCCTCGGCCGGCTGGCAGTCTGGGCGCGGACCAGCCTGCGCAGATTGCTGCCCGTGCCCGCTTGGCAATCTTGCGTATTCCTGTGGACATCTCAGATTGCGAAATGGTGGTATCACCGGCAGGGCGATGACCCACGCCTGGAGGGAAACATGGCACCAAGAAAGGCGAAACCGGCTCCGGCGGTGCAGAAGGCGCCGGCAGCGGCGAGCGGAACGCGCACGACACGCCAGGACGCCGCGTCCGCAACCGGCGGCAGCGACTCCAATCGGCTGCTGCGCGAAGCGGCCTGGAGCCGCATGTTCGGACGAATCGAGGCGAAGAACCCCTTCGCCCGCTAATCGCCCATTGCGGCGACGACGGGAGGGACCGTGCAGCAGCAGCCGGCCGAAGTGCGCGCGCCGGAACAGGCCGAAGTGCGCGCGCCGGAACAGAGCGTGCCGCTCGACTGGGGCGCGGTGCGAGCACACCTCGCCGCCCATGGGCTGCGCCTGGACCATGATCCACCGCCGCGCCAGTTTGCCGGCGGCCTCGCGAACCTGAATTATCTGGTCCATCTCGACGGCAAGCCAGCCGTGCTGCGCCGCCCGCCGCTCGGCGAGTTGCCTGCGGGCGCCTACGACATGGCGCGCGAGTTCCGCATCCTGAGCCGCCTGCCGGATGCGCTGGCCTTCGTGCCACGAGGCCTTTTCCTGTGTGCCGACCCGGCGGTCATCGGCGCGCAGTTCCAGATCATCGAATACCGGCCCGGCCTCGTGATCCGCGAGCATCTGCCGCCGGAACTGCTGGGCCGCCCCGAGGTTGGGGCGCGGCTGTCGCAGGTGCTGCTTGAGACGCTGGCGGCGATCCATGCGGTCGATGCCGAGGCGGTTGGGCTGGGCGATCTGGGTCGGCCGCAGGGTTTTCTGTCGCGCGCGGTGTCGGGCTGGCGCCGGCGCGGCATGGCGGCGCTGGAGGACGGCACCGAACCTCTGCATGCCGAACTGGGAACCTGGCTGGAGCGCCACCTTGTGCCGGACGGCCCGCCGGCGCTGCTCCACAATGACTTCAAGTTGAACAACATGATCCTGAACCCGCGCGACCTGTCGCCTGTCGCGGTGGTGGACTGGGACCAGGGCACACGCGGCGATGCGCTGTTCGATTTCGCCACACTGCTGAGCTACTGGATCCACCCTGACGATCCGCCGGCGATGCATGACATGGAGCAGATGCCGGCCGATGAAGGCGGGTTTTATCCGCGTCAGATGGCGGTGGAGACCTACGCCGCGTTGAGCGGTCGCGACGTGTCGGACTTCCTGTTCCACCGTGTGTTGGCGATGTACAAACTGGGCGTGATCTTCCTGCAGCTCGGCTATCGCTACCGCAGCGGCGCGACCGCCGAACCGCGCTATGCCGGCTTGACGGCAATCGGCACCGGCATCGTCGAGTTCGCCCACGAAATCGCGCAAGGACGCGCATTCTGATGGATTTCTCCCTCTCGCCCGAGTTGCAGGACCTGCAGCAACGGACCCGAAACTTCATCCGGGACAGGATCATCCCGCTGGAAGGCGACAGAAGGCAGACCGCGCACGGGCCGAGCGAGGCGTTCCGCCACGAGCTGGTAGCGCTGGGACGCGAGGCTGGGCTGCTAGCGCCGCATGCCTCGCCGAAGTTCGGCGGCCTTGGACTGAACAATGTCGGCAAGGCCGTGGTGTTCGAGGAGGCGGGCTATTCGCTGCTCGGCCCGGTCGCGATGCACATCTTCGCGCCCGATGAGGGCAACATCCATCTGCTGGAGGTGGTTGCCACGCCGGAGCAGAAGGAGCGGTGGCTGCGTCCGCTGGCCAGTGGGGCGGTCCGCTCCTGTTTCTGCATGACCGAGCCTGCGCCTGGTGCCGGGTCCGATCCCGCGGCGCTCAACACGACCGCGGTGAAGGACGGCAACCACTGGGTGATCAACGGCACCAAGTGGTTCATCACCGGCGCGCACGGCGCGAGCTTCGCCATCATCATGGCAAAGGGCGAGGACGGGGCGGCAACCATGTTCCTCGCCGACATGGACCAGCCGGGCATCGAGATCGTCCGTACGATGGACAGCATGGACCAGGCGTTCGTCGGTGGCCACGCCGTGGTCCGCTTCAACGACCTGCGGGTTCCCGCCAGCGATATCCTCGGCGAGCCGGGCAAGGGGTTCCGCTACGCCCAGGTGCGGCTGGCGCCCGCACGGCTGACACACTGCATGCGCTGGCTGGGCACGGCGCGGCGCGCGCACGACATCGCGGCCGGTTATGCGGGCGGGCGCGAGGTGTTCGGCGCCAGGCTGGTGAACCATGAGGGCGTCGGCTTCATGCTGGCCGACAACGAGATCGACATCCGCATGAGCCGGCTGGCGATCTGGCACACTGCCTGGGTGCTGGACCAAGGCGCGCGCGGCACGACGGAATCCTCGATCGCGAAGGTGTTCTGTTCCGAGGCGATCTGGCGGGTGGTCGATCGCTGCGTGCAGGTGCTGGGCGGCCAGGGGGTCACCGGGGAGACGCTGGTAGAACGCATCTTCCGCGAGGTCCGCGCGTTCCGAATCTATGATGGTCCATCGGAGGTGCACCGCTGGTCGCTCGCCCAGCGGATCGCGCGGCAGGGGGCGAACTGGTGAACGCGTTAGACCTGACGCGGAAGGCTGGCATGGCACCGGGGCAGGTATCAGTCGCGCGGTGGCAGAGACGTCGCCGCACGCCGTGGCCCTGGTGCGCCGTGATGAGCTACTGACGACGCAACACCAGGTTGTTGCGTCGGCATTTGTTCATGCGCGATTGTGGCGTTCTCAGGTCAGACCGCTTGGCCCGTTGCAGGTGTTGGCATTGCCGCAGCTTTTGCGGTCCGGCGCGCCTGTTTCTTTGTCAGCTTCATGGCGATCGTGTCCTCGATGCTTCGCACACTGTCGGGCGCGTCCTTGCCGAACCGCTCAGCGTATAGCGTGGCAATGAATTGGGGCAGCGGCTGCTTCCACCGTTCCTGATTATGGTTGTTCAGGCTGCCGAGCTTTTTCGGATTCATCCCGAGTTCGCGGGCCATCTGGATGACGGCATGCGACAGGTGGAACTTCCGTCGCGCCTCGATCCAAGGCTGCAAGCCTCTGGCGACTGATTTTGCCGTTGCCATCGATCCGACTCGATAAGCTGGTGATGGCGTAGGTTGGACACTGTCCCACGCCTGTCAATCCGCCGCACCCGGTGGCGCCAGTCGCGGCTGGCGCTGTCGCCATCCCAGGCCTGATCGGCTAGCCTGCCGCCATCGGATCAGGAGCCATCGTCATGACCGAAGTGTGCATCGTCGGCTGGGCGCACTCGCCGTTCGGCAGGCTGGAAGACCCCGACATCGAATCGCTGATCGGCCGGGTCGCCGGCGCGGCGATCGAGGACGCCGGCATCGCGCCCGGCGAGATCGAGGCCGGCTTCGTCAGCCTGTTCAACAACGGGTTCTCCAAGCAGGATTTTCCCGCGTCGCTGGTATTGCAGCACGTGCCGGAACTGCGCTTTCGGCCGATCACGCGCTACGAGAACGCCTGCGCCTCCGGCTCTGCCGCTGTGCATGGCGCACGCGATTTCCTCGCCGCCGGCCGCGGGCGTTTCGCGCTGGTGATCGGCGTCGAGAAGATGACTGCGACGCCCGGCGCCGAGGTCGGCGACATCCTGCTGAAGGCGAGCTATCAGAAGGAGGAGTCAGACATCCCGGCCGGCTTTGCCGGCGTGTTCGGCCGCATCGCCGAGCGCTATTTCCAGCGCTACGGCGACCAGTCGGACGCTCTGGCGGCGATCGCCGCCAAGAACCACAAGAACGGCGTCGACAACCCCTACGCACAGATGCGCAAGGATCTCGGCTTTGAGTTCTGCCGCCGCGTCAGTGAGAAGAATCCGTATGTTGCGCCGCCGCTGAAGCGCACCGACTGCTCGCTGGTGTCGGATGGCGCCGCCGCGCTGGTGATGACCGATGAGGAGACCGCGCGCGCCATGGGCAAGGCGGTGCGGTTCCGTGCCGCGGTGCAGGTGAACGATTACCTGCCGATCTCGCGGCGCGACATCACATCGTTCGAGGGCGCGGCGGAGGCCTGGCGGCGCGCACTGGACACGGCGAACCTGAAGTTGGGGGAGCTGTCGTTCGTGGAATCGCACGACTGCTTCACCATCGCCGAATTGCTGGAATACGAGGCGATGGGGCTGACGCCGCCTGGTCAGGGTGCACGCGCGGTGCTGGAAGGCTGGACTGCGAAGGACGGCAGGCTGCCGGTCAATCCGTCCGGGGGGCTGAAGGCGAAGGGCCATCCGATCGGTGCCACCGGCGTTTCGATGCACGCGATCACCGCGATGCAGCTTACCGGCCAAGCGGGCGCGATGCAGTTGCCGAAGGCGGACATCGGCGGTGTGTTCAACATGGGAGGCGCCGCGGTGGCGAACTACGTGTCGATCCTGGAGGCGGTTCGCTAAACCAAAGGAGACTCCGCTATGCAAGACGCACCCAAGGCCACTGCTGCGATCAAAGACTACCACGCGCATGTTTATTACGATCCTGCCAGCAAGGACCGCGCCGCACTGCTGCGCAAGTGGGTCGACGAGCGCTTCACCATGCGCATGGGAAGCTGGCACGACGAGCCGGTGGGGCCGCATGTACAGGCGATGTATCAGATCGCTTTTGCGCCCGAGTTGTTTCCTTCGTTGGTGCCGTTCCTGATGTTGAATCGCATGGGGCTGACGGTGCTTGTGCATCCGCAATCCGGGCGCCCACGCGACGATCATACGCTGAACGCGATCTGGTTAGGTCAGGTGTTGCCTGTGAAGACGGAAGTGCTGCGGGAATCCGACTAACCCCTCTGCGGTGCCGGTGCCAAGCCTGGTCAATACCTGGCACACAATGCTTATCGACTCGAACGGGAGGATGACGATGTCCAAAACGAAGTGCTCTGCGATCATTGCAACGGTCGCACTCGCAGCGCTCGGGTCACACGCTGGCCTGGCGCAGCAACCTCCGCCGCAGTCACCCAACATGACCTTCTTCGTCACCAGCACCGCACCCGGCAAGGGTGCCGACCTCGGCGGACTCGAGGGCGCGGATCGTCAGTGCCAGACATTGGCGCAGGCGGCCGGGGCAGGCAGCAAGACCTGGCATGCCTATCTCAGCACCCAGGCTGTGGGCGACGCGAAGGCCGTCGACGCCCGCGACCGGATTGGCCGCGGCCCCTGGCAGAATTTCAAAGGCGAGGTCGTCGCGCAAAGCGTCGACGATCTTCACAGCGACAGCAACAAGCTCGGCGCACAGACATCGCTGACCGAGCGCGGCACCATTGTCGCGGGTGTCGGCTACACGCCCAACTATCATGACGCTCTGACGGGCACGCAGATGGACGGCCGGGCCTTTCCGCCCGCCGAGGACAGGACCTGCCACAACTGGACGAGCAGCACCCAAGGCGTGGCGATGGTTGGTCATATCGACCGCAAGGGGTTGCGCGACGACGCTGCGTCAAAGTCGTGGAATTCGTCGCACCCCTCACGCGGGCCCGATGGCGGCTGCAGCCAGAACGATCTGAGGAGCACCGGAGGCAACGGCCTGCTCTACTGCTTCGCCGCCAACTAGCGACGCGCTGCGGCGCAAGCGGATGGAGAAGCGTTTCTCCGTTGCGCATGGCAAGCCGGTATGGCTCACCGCTGGGTCCGCAAGTGCAGGCGATATATTGGGTCGCCTGCACCCCGGAACAATTTCCCACACTGGTGCCGTTCCTGATGCTGAACCGCATGGGGCAGACGGTGCTCGCCGGGACAGCGCCTGCAAATCTCGATTTCTGATGCCATTTTCAACAGTTGTCCCAGTGATTGATACGGACCTGATAGCCACCAAGCTGGCCCGTTTTGATTGCCCGGTGTGAACCAGTTCACACCGGGCCGAGCGAATTGCGGGCAAATAGCGTGAACACCCCGTTAAGGCGCCACACCCAGTGCGTTGCGCGGACAGATCGTCGTGAATTATGCTGCTCCTGCGAGGACCCCGCCCTGCGTTCCTGTCGCGCACCCCGATTGCGTCGGAGGAGCCGTGCAGCGGCGCGTCTCCGTGGCACAGGCATGCCGGGGAAAGCATGATCCGAGGCGACTACAGGTCTTCGGTTGCCGGCCGAGCCGGGAGCAGACGCAAAATCGAGCGGCGGCTCGCCGCGGTCCTTGGCGCGGACATCGTAGGCTACAGCGCATTGATGGGACGCGCGGAGGAGGACACACATCGGCGCGTCGGCGCCGAACTCGATCGGGTATTTCGTGAAATCGAGAAGTCGCACGGGCGGGTCTTCTTTTTCGCCGGCGATGGTGTGATGGCCGAGTTCCCCAGCGCAATCGAGGCCTTGAAATGCGCGCTGCGCATCCACGCGGATACCGCGCGGCGCAATGCGAGGCTGCCGCCTGATCAGTGGATCCATTTCCGCGTCGGAATCAACTCGGGCGAAATCATGCTGCAGGAGAACCGCACCGGCGGTACTGCGGTCAATGTCGCTGCGCGCCTGGAGGCGATCGCCGAGCCAGGCGGTGTGTGCCTGTCGGCGGCGGTGTTTGAACAGGTCCGACGGACCGTCGCCGCCCCGTACGAGCCGATTGGTGAGCAACGCCTCAAGAATATTCGCGACCCGGTCATTGTGTACGCCATTCCCGCGTCGGCCTGCTCGTCCTGGATCAACATGCCTGCACTGCCGCGCCAGAGCGTCCCCGACGCGGCGGAGGCGGAGGCCAGTGGTGAGTATCGTCCGTCACTGGCGGTATTGCCATTCCGCACGCTGCAGAAGGACCAGTCTGACGCCTATTTCGCCGAAGGGATGATCGACGACATCATTCGTGCGCTTGGCGGCCTCAAGGATCTGCTGGTGATCTCGCGCAGTTCCACGGTCGGTTTTGCGCGGCTGCCGCTCGATGTGCGTCGGGTCGGTCATGAACTCGATGTGCGCTATGTCTTGCACGGAAGCGTGCGCCGGGCGGGCAACGCGCTGCGGATCGCCGTCGAACTGAGTGAATCGCTGACCGGCAGTGTCATATGGGCGGATCGGTTTGATGGTGACATTGCCGATCTGTTCGATCTGCAGGACCGGATCGCCCTGCGCGTGGCGACAGCCATCGCTCCACAATTACGCGAGCGCGAGCTTGGCCGTGCGCTGCGCAAGCATCCTGAAAGCATGACGGCCTATGATCTGACCTTGCAAGCGCTCGATCGCTTCTACCGCATGGACCGGTCCTCGATCGAGCAGGCACGTGGGCTGCTTGAGCAGGCGATCGTGCACGATCCGGGGTACGCGCCGGCATATTCGCACATAGCGTCGCTTCGCATGCGTTGGATCGCTCAGGGTTGGTCTGCGGATGAAATTGCGGACCGTACCATGGCGGCAAGCGCCGCACGCATGGCGATCGACCGTGACCGCAACGACGCTCTGGGGCTCGCTATCTATGGGCATCTGCAGTCGTATCTGCTGAAGGACTATGATGTCGCTCAGGAGTATCTCGAACGCGCCATGGCGGCGGGCCCGAGCTGCGCCTTTGCCTGGGCCTACAGCAGCCTCACCTGCGGATATCTCGGCGATATCGCGACCGCGATCGCGCGATCTGAGCGCGCTGTACGACTGTCGCCGATCGGTGCCGACAGTTTCTGGCTCGAACACTATTTGTCTCAGGCGTACTATCTCGGCGGTCGCTACCAGGATGCGATCGCGTGGGGTCGCATGTCGGCAGCCCATGCGGGCGCCAACACTTCGAATCTGCGCTCGCTGATCGCAAGCCTCGTTGCGGTCGGCGACATCGACGATGCGCGCAAGCTGGCGCAGCGCCTGATGCAGTTGGTGCCGACGTTCCGCCTGGTAACATTCCGCGCACGAACGCCACTGCGCGGCGAGGTCCGTGACCTGTTCGCAGAGCGACTCCGGCAGGCTGGGGTGCCGGACTGAAGGGGCGCGCCGCCGTGCGTGCCTAACCACGTCAGTCACAGGAGACAGAACATGCCCGCGAGTTTCGATGGTAATGACGGCAATGACGGCAACAGCGCCAACGCCGGCGGTGGCGGCAATGCGACCAGCAGCAGCGGCGGGTGGTTCTTTGCCGACCGCGTGAACCTGCCGCTCGTCACCGCGCGCGATCACAAGCCGGGGACCACAACCTGGAACAAGATGATCGGCACGCTCGACCCCATCAAGATCAAGAATTTCCCCGACCGTAACTGGTCGGCCGACTGGTATGCCTGGCTTGCGCTCAACGAATTCGCGGGCGCGGCATGGACATCGATCGATCCATCCAGCAATGCGGCGACCAAGGCCGAATGGCTGAGCCAGCTGAGCTGGATACCCGGGCTGCCGGTCGCTCCGGGGCATCCGGATTGGTCAGATCCCGCTGTGCTGCCGCACGCAGCCGAGGAAATCCAGCGTCTCGTCACGGCCGCGGCGGAGGAGCGGGCCGATGCGTTGGGCGAGATACTGTCGCAGTCGGACGAGTTCATCAGTTACTTCCTGAACATGATGACCGCGCGACCGGCGGCTTATCCGCAAACCACGCGGCTGCTCGCGATCGCCAGCCTGGTTGGGACGTTTGTCGCGATGTACTTCAAGGGACGGTACGCGCGTCCACGTCCGTCGCAGCTTTGTCCCGCGCTGCTGCCGCCGATCGAGGTGCCGGGGCACGCATCGTTTCCAAGTGGCCATTCGACGCAGGCGCACCTGATGGCGCTGTGCATGGACGCCGTACTAGATACGCTGGTTCAGAAGCCGGTCATGGACGACGATCTGTGGACGCTCGCTGATCGTCTCGCGAGGAATCGCGAGATCGCCGGCCTACATTATCGCAGCGACACCGTGGCGGGCAGGTTGTTTGCCGAGTGCATCATGCTGCTGCTGGCGCCGACGACAACGTTCCAGGCAGTCTTGATCGAAGCGAAGAAGGAGTGGCAGCCATGACAAGCGGGCGCGCCGAGGACCCTAAGTCGCCAAGGGTGCCCGAATGGCTGGTCGAGCAGTTGCGCAAGCGCTTCACGCCCTATCCCCCGCCCGAGCCGAGGCGATTCAATCCGGCCGAAAAGTCGACAGAGGAACTGCTTGAGATCGGCTTGCCGCCCAGACCGGATGCCACTCGGCAGAGGCTGGCACGAGAACTTTGGGACGAGGCCTTCGACAAGGAGGTGACAATCGTTCCCTTCGTGTTCGATGAGGCCATGTTGCAAAGCATCGGGTATCAACTACTAAACCGGCAGGTTGACGCCATGCCGATTGAGGAGACCCGGTTCGAGACGAGCTCCAACTGGTCAGGGGTGTATATCACCGGGAACAGGGACCGTCAATTCATGCAGTTATGGGGCGTCTGGACCGTTCCGGAACAGCTGGACCTACCGCCCGGCAACTACCAGGGACCAGTCGGTCTCCCGTATGTCTGCTCGAACTGGATCGGCCTGGATGGACAGCGTCTGTATCTGGACTCGTCGCTGCCGCAAATCGGCACCGCCAACACGCTCAATCTGCCTGGGCCGCCGATCGTCGTAGCCTGGATCCAGTGGTGGGCACGCGGCAACACCACCACCGTACCCTTGCCCATCGGGCTTACGGTCCACCCTGGGGACGAGGTGCTGGCCGTCCTGACTGCAATCGATCCGCAAACGGTTAATTTCGTGATGGCCAACCTGACCACCGGAGACGCCATGCCGGCGAAGGCGACGGCGCCACCGGTCACCTTACCCAACGGCACCACTGTCTACCCCAGTATCGCGGGTGCCACCGCCGAATGGATCGTCGAACGACCCAAGGTGCTGCACTCGGAGGATCGCTGCAACTTCCCCAACTACCACACCTCCGACTTCAGCTATTGTTTCGCGATCGAGGCCGAGGCGGTGAACATCACCTCGCTGCTCGACGGGATCGTCCAAAAGCTTCGTGGCGAGCGGATGATCCGCATGTTCGATGTCCTGGGTAACCCGCAGCGCACCGCCTTCATCTCCATGCCGCGGAAGACAAGCGACACGTCGATCCACCTCGACTGGGGTGGCTTCTTCTCCTGATCCACGACGCGAGCGCATCGGCCGTGCCAGTGCGCTCGCTTGACAACCCCCCGCCCGGCTTCATCATCCCGTCACATGGGGAGAAGTCCCAAGGGGATGACGAATGACCGCGCTTGACCGTTGCCTGAATGTCTATGACCTGCGTGCAGCGGCAAAACGCCGTTTGCCGAAAGCCGTGTTCGAATTTGTCGATCGGGGCAGCGAGGACGGGATCGCGGTTGCCAACAACAGGAATGCATTCGAGCGAATCAAGTTGCGTCACCGCGCACTGGTCGATGTGTCCGGCCGGACCATGGCCACCACGCTGTTCGGCAAGCCGGTGTCCATGCCGTTGGCCATCGCCCCCACGGGGGCTGCCGGCTTGTGCTGGCACGAGGGTGAACTGGAACTGGCGAAGGCCGCCGCCAAGGCGAAGATACCTTTCACACTGGCGACCGGCGCGATGACCTCAATGGAGAAGATCGCCCAGGAAGCTGGACCCGGTGTCGGCGGACGCCTGTGGTTCCAACTTTATGTATGGAACCGCCGCGAATTCTCCTATCAGTTGATCGAGCGCGCCAACCGCGCCGGCTTCGAGGCGCTGATCGTTACAGTCGATACCATCGTGCCGCCAAATCGCGAGTACAACACCCATAACGGCTTCCTGCTGCCATTCACGCCGAACGTGCGCTTCACACTTGACATCATGCGGCATCCCGTGTGGTTCACCAATGTGCTGATGAAGTACTTCACCACCATCGGCATGCCACGCAACGAGAACTACCCGGACGAGTATCGCCGGATGTCGCGTAACGATCCCACAACCGCCGAGATGACGCGCCAGGACTCGCTCAACTGGGAGGACATCAGGATCTTCCGCGACAAGTGGCCCGGCATCCTGATGATTAAAGGCATCAACCGGCCGGATGACGCGGTGAAGGCAATGGAATACGGCGTGGATGGCATCATTGTGTCAAATCACGGTGGCCGCAACATGGACAGCGTCGTGGCCTCGATCGATGCGCTGCCGGACATCGCCGAAGCGGTAGGCGAGCGCGGTACTGTCATTTTGGATTCCGGTGTGCGTCGTGGCTCCGACATCGCGAAGGCGCTGGCACTCGGCGCCAAGGCCGTGCTGACGGGACGCGCCACGCTGTACGGCACCGCGGTCGGAGGCGAGGCGGGCGCGTTCAAGGCGATCAATTTAATCCGAAACGAGCTTGACAAGACCATGGCCTATACCGGGTGTCGCTCGGTGGACGAGGTCACGACGGACATCTTCTTTGGCGGACGCCAGGGCAACCGGATGTTCGATCGGGTGATGGATACGGTGTGATGGCGCGCCTCGACCGCTGCCTCAACGTTTACGATCTGCGCGCCGCGGCGAAGCGTCGCCTGCCGAAGGGCGTGTTCGAATTTGTCGATCGCGCGACCGAGGACCATCTCGCGGTGGCCAACAATCGCTCGGCGTTCGAACGGATCAAACTCCGGCATCGCGCGCTGGTGGACGTATCCGGCCGCAGCGTCGCCACCACGCTGTTCGGCAAGCCGGCCAGCCTGCCGATGGCGATCGCGCCCACCGGTGCCGCTGGCCTGTGCTGGCACGAGGGCGAACTGGAACTCGCCAAGGCCGCGGCGCGGTCAAAAATCCCGCTGACCTTGTCCACCGCATCGATGACCTCGATGGAGAAGATCGCCGAGCACGGCGGCCCCGGCGTCGGCGGGCGGCTGTGGTTCCAGCTCTATGTCTGGAAGCAGCGCGAGTTGTCGCACCAGTTGATCGAGCGCGCCAACCGCAACGGGTTCGAGGCGCTGATCGTCACGGTAGATTCGCCGGTGTCGGCAAATCGTGAGTACAACACACATAACGGCTTCGGACTGCCGTTCAATCCCACGGTGCGCTTCACCCTCGACATGATGCGCCATCCCGCCTGGGTCACCGGCGTGCTGATGAAATACTTCACCTCGATCGGCTTTCCGCGCCACGAGAACTACCCCGAGGACTACCGCAAGTCGGTGCTCAGCGGCGTCGGTGCGCACGATGCGATGCGGGCGGATTCGCTCGACTGGAACGACATCGCGAAGTTCCGCGACATCTGGCCTGGCATCCTGATGCTGAAGGGCGTCAACCGTCCGGACGATGCGGTGAAGGCGCTGAGCTACGGCATCGACGGCATTGTCGTGTCAAATCACGGCGGACGTAACATGGACAGCGCGGCGGCAACGCTCGATGTGCTGCCGGAGATCGCCGAGGCGGTGGGCGACCGCATGACGCTGATTTTGGATTCCGGCGTGCGGCGCGGGTCCGATATCGTGAAGGCGCTGGCGCTCGGTGCGAAGGCGGTGCTGACCGGACGCGCGACACTCTATGGCACGGCAGTGGGCGGCGAGGCCGGTGCGCTGAAGGCGATCAGCATCCTGAAGAACGAGGCCGACAAGACTATGGCCTATACCGGCTGCCGCACGGTCGATGAGATCACCACCGACATCTTCTTCGGCCAGCGCGAGGGCAATAGGCTGCGCGACCAGGCCGTTGCAGCGTTCTAATTCCAGCGAGACTACGCCAGGCCCATGCGGGCAAATTCCACCTTCAGCCGCGCCGCGGCGAAGTCCATGAACGCTCGGACCTTGGCGATCGCCAGGCGACCTTCCGGAACGACGCATCACGGGCGCGGTGATCGTCAGCAGGCCACGCGGTGCGGCACGGCCCCCGGCAGCCGAAATGTCGGCCTCTTCCAAGTCTGTCAGCACGCGGTGACACGTCGCGGCGTAACGTTCACCCGCCTCAGTCAATCGCAATGCGCGCGTGGTCCGGTACAGCAACTGGACGCCGACATGACCTTCGAGAAATGCGACCGCGCGGGTCACGGCCGCCGGCGAGCGACCCAAACGACGGCCCGCCCCGGCCAGGCTTCCCTCATCAAGGGCGGCGACGAACACCC
>DATMND010000514.1:0-29809 GCA_035569235.1 Acetobacteraceae bacterium
GCTGAAGATCGGCTTCGTCGGCGCGAAGGTGGCGGTGCAGCCGGAGGAGAGCCTGGCGCAGGGCGCGCCGATCGATTTTGTCGCGCGCAATGAGTTCGACTTCACGGTGAAGGAGATCGCCGAGGGGCGCGACTGGGCCTCGGTCGATGGCATCTCGTATCGCGACGGCACGGGCGGGATCGTGCACAATCAAGACCGCGCGATCCTGGAAGATATGGATCAGCTGCCGTTCGTCACCGAGGTGTACAAGCGCGACCTGCAGATCGAGAATTACTTCATCGGCTACCTGCTGCATCCTTACGTATCGCTGTACACGGGGCGCGGCTGCAAGTCGCACTGCACCTTCTGCCTGTGGCCGCAAACCGTGGGCGGACATCGCTACCGGGTGCGCTCGCCCGGCCATGTAGCGGAAGAAATCAAACTTGCGAAGTCGTATTTCCCGCAAGTTCGGGAGTACTTCTTCGACGATGACACGTTTACCGACAACCTGCCGCGCGCCGAGGCGATCGCGCGTGAGCTCGGCAAGCTGGGCGTGACGTGGTCGTGCAATGCCAAGGCGAACGTGCCGCGCGATACGCTGAAGGTGCTGAAGGACAACGGGTTGCGCCTGCTGCTGGTGGGTTACGAGAGCGGCAACCAGCAGATTCTCTACAACATCAAGAAGGGTATGCGGATCGAGGTGGCAAAACGCTTCACGCGCGACTGCCACGAACTAGGGATCAAGATCCACGGCACGTTCATCCTGGGTTTGCCGGGCGAGACGCAGGCGACGATCGAGGAGACGATCCGGTTCGCGACCGAGATCAACCCGCACACGATCCAGGTGTCACTGGCGGCGCCGTATCCGGGGACGTTCCTTTACAAGCAGGCGGTGGAGAACGGCTGGCTGGACGCCGAACACGCCGAACTGGTGGACGAGCACGGCGTGCAGATCGCGCCGCTGTCGTATGAGCACCTGTCGCACACCGAGATCTTCGACAACGTCGAGACGTTCTATCGGCGGTTCTATTTCCGCGCACCGAAGATCGCCTCGATCGTGGGCGAGATGGTGCGCAGTCCGCAAATGATGAAGCGCCGCCTGCGCGAGGGCGTGGAGTTCTTCCAGTTCCTGCGGGAACGGCACCGGGCGGCGTAGCGTCGCGAGGCTTGCAGCCGACCATGAGGGAGCGCATCGTCGTTTCGTGAGCAGCGCCCTGAAATTGCCGTTGAGTCGCATGACCGTCGCCGAGTTCCTCGACTGGGATTCAGGCGACCTCAGCGGCGCGCGCTGGCAGTTGCGGGACGGCGAGCCGGAGATGATGGCCCCGGCGTCCGATCCGCATGGTTCCATCCAGGCAGAACTCGTCTACCTGATTACCGCGCATCTGAGGGCCCGCGGGAGCCAGTGCCGGGTGGTCGTCGCGCCCGGCGTCATCCCCGCCCTGCGCTCCGATGAGATCTGCCTGGTTCCCGATCTCGGTGTCACCTGCGTACCGCCCTCGGGGGCGCGGCTGATGCACGAGCCTGTCGTCTTGATCGAGATTCTGTCGCCGACCAACGTGTCGAAGACACGGGCGAACGTGCGCGCCTACACAACGATCCCGACGGTTGCTGAAATCGTGGTCTTACGTTCGACATCGGTTGCTGCGGAGGTGTTGCGGCGACTGCCCGACGGCACCTGGCCGCAGCAGGCCGAGGACGTCCGCGGCGAGGCGGAACTGCGGCTCGACAGCATCGGCTTCGCCGCCCCGCTGCCGTCGGTGTATCGGACGACGGGACTGATTTAGTACTCCGCATAACCGTGACGCCTATACCAAGAAAAATCGTCCAGGGAGGAGGCTATGCGCCCAGCCCCAAGGCACAGCGGGGGAACGGCTTCCGTCGGCAATGATCTGCCCCTGACCCGAAGATCCCTGCTCGCACTGACCGCACTTGGCGTCACCGCCGGCGCGGCTTCCGCGGCTGTTGCCGCGCCGCAGGGGCAGTTGACCTACGGCGTGCACGTTTCCCTCGCCCCCGCATGGTTCGACCCTGCAGAGACCACGGGGATCATCACGCCTTTCATGATCCTCTATGCGCTGCACGACGGTTTGGTGAAGGCGATGCCGGGCCAGCTTCAGGCGCCGAGCCTGGCAGAGTCCTGGTCGGCGACGGAGGACGGCCTCACTTATGATTTCAACCTGCGCAAAGACGCGATCTTCCACAACGGCGAGCCCGTCACATCCGGTGACGTGCGGTTCTCCTTCGAACGTTATCACGGGTCTAGTCAGAGCCTGCTGAAGCAGCGCGTGGATGCCATCGAGACACCCGATGCACAGCACGTGCGCTTCCGGCTGAAGCAGCCGTGGCCGGATTTTCTCACGTTCTATGCGGGCGCCACGGGTGCGGCCTGGATCGTGCCGCGGAAATACGTGACGCAGGTCGGCGACGACGGGTTCAAGAAGGCACCCATCGGGGCCGGGCCCTATCGGTACGTGTCGTTCGTGCCCGGCGTCGAACTGGTGCTGGAAGCATTCGAACCTTACTGGCGCAATACGCCGCGCGTCAAACGACTGGTGCTGAAGGTGATCCCCGACGAATCCACGCGTCTGGCAGCGCTGAAGCGCGGCGAGATCGACATCGCGTATTCGATCCGCGGCGAACTTGCCGGCGAATTGCTGCACACGCCGGGCCTGAGCCTCAAGCCGGTGGTGGTACAGGGCACCTTCTGTGTGTATTTCGTGGATCAATGGGATCCGAAATCGCCCTGGCACGATCAGCGCGTGCGTCAAGCCGCCGGTCTTGCCATCGACCGCAAGACCATCAACGAGGCGCTGACCATGGGGTACTCCCATGTCACCGGCAGTGCCATCTTCCCCGATACGTTCGAGTTCTACTGGCAGCCACCGGAGCCGGTGTACGATCCGGTGCAGGCAAAGCAGTTGCTGGCCGCGGCGGGCTTTCCCAATGGCTTCGATGCCGGCTTCTACAATTGCGATTCCTCCTACGCCAATATCGCCGAGGCGGTGGTCAACAACCTGGGCGAAGTCGGTATCCGCACCAAGCTGCGTCCGATCGAGCGCGCCGGCTTCCTCAAGGGATTTGGCGAGAAGGCGTACAAGAACCTCATACAGGCCGGCCCCGGCGCGTTCGGCAATGCCGCGACCCGGCTGGAGAGTTTGGTGGTGCAGGGCGGCACGTTTGCCTATGGCAGCTACTCGGACATCGATGCACTGTTCCTGGAGCAGGCGGTGGAACTGGACCACGCACGGCGCGAGGCGATGCTGCATAAGCTGCAGCAGATGGTGCACGAGCGCTCGATTTATGCGCCGATCTGGCAGCTTGCCTTCATCAACGGTGTGGGGCCGCGTGTGGCCGAATCGAGCTTCGGACGGATTCCGGGTTTTCCCTACACCGCGCCGTACGATGAGCTTGCTCTGAAGGGAGCTTAAGATTCCGCTGCGAAATAGGTGCTCCGAGTGGAGCAATGGTCGCACCACCATCGTCATGGCCGGTGAAGACCGGCCATCCACGTCTTCTCTTGGTGCTGGCGACGAAGACGTGGATAGCGGGCCTTCGCCGCCATGACGATGACGTAGAGTGCTGACGCCACATCTTCCGGAAGCACTTTTCCGAGTCCGCCTCGGCATGCTCTAACCTGCATCCATGACTCCGGCGGAATTCATCGCGAAATGGCAGGCCAGCACGCGCAACGAGCGCTCCGCTTGCCAGGAGCATTTCATCGACCTGTGCCACGTGCTGGACGAACCAACACCCAACTCGGACCCCACCGGCGAGGACTACGCCTTCGAAAAGGGCGCAACCAAATTCACCGGCGAGGACGGCTGGGCCGATGTCTGGCGGCGCAACCGCTTCGCCTGGGAGTACAAGAAGAAGCGCGGCGACCTGAACGCCGCGTATCGCCAGTTGCTGTTGTATGGCGGGCCGCTCGGCAACCCGCCGCTGCTGGTGGTGTCCGACATCGCGCGCATCGTGATCCGCACAAACTTCACCAACGCGGTCACCGAGACGCACGAGATCGCGCTCGACGAACTGGCCAATCCGCTGCGGCTGCGGCTGCTGAAGCACGTATTCTCGGACCCCGAACAGTTGCGTCCGGCGCGGACGCGACAGGCGCTGACCGAGCAGGCAGCGGCGGAGTTTGCCGAACTCGCGCGCCGGCTGCGTGTGCGGGGAAACGATCCGCAGGCGGTGGCTCATTTCGTCAACCGCCTGGTGTTCTGCATGTTCGCCGACGACGTGGGCCTGCTGCCGGAGGGGCTGTTCCAGCAGATGCTCGCGCTGGCGAAGCGGCGGCCCGCGCGCTCGGCGGAATATGCGGGGAAATTGTTCGGCGCGATGGCGAAGAGCGGCGGCGAAGTGGGCTTCATCGCGGTGCCCTGGTTCGACGGCGGGTTGTTTGATGATGCAACGGCGTTGCCGCTGGAGGTGGCGGATATCGACCTGCTGATCAGTGCCGCGAAGCTGGACTGGGCGGAGATCGATCCATCGATCCTCGGCACGCTGTTCGAGCGCGGGCTCGATCCCGACAAGCGCAGTCAGTTGGGCGCGCATTACACCGACCGGGCGAAGATCGAGATGCTGATCGACCCGGTGATCCGTCGCCCGTTGCAGGCGGAATGGGATGCGGTGAGGGAAAAGATCGAGGTGGCGCTGGCGCAACCGGCAGCGCGCGGCCGGCGTGCGCGCAATGGCAGTGACACGCCGCAGGCGTTGTATCATGGCTTCCTGGAACGGCTGCGGCGGTTCCGCGTGCTGGACCCGGCGTGCGGGTCGGGTAATTTTCTGTATCTCAGCCTCCAGGCGTTGAAGGATCTGGAGCACCAGGCGAGCGTTGAGGCCGAGGCGCTGGGATTGCAGCGCGAGTTTCCGCAGGTGGGGCCGGAGACGATGCTGGGCATCGAGATTAACCAGTACGCCGCGGAACTGGCGCGTGTGTCGGTGTGGATCGGGCATATCCAGTGGACGCGCAAGCACGGCTTCGCCGCGCCATCCGACCCGGTGCTGCAGCCTCTCGAAACGATCGAATGCCGCGATGCGGTGCTGACCAAGGATGGGACGGTGCCGGAGTGGCCGCCGGCGGACGTAGTGGTTGGGAATCCGCCGTTTCTTGGCGGCAAACTGATGCGGCGTGTGATGGGCGACAAATACTGCAATGCGCTGTTCGCAGCATTTGCCGAACGGGTGCCGGCCGAGGCTGATCTGGTGTGTTATTGGTTCGAACTCGCGCGCGAGCAGCTCGCAAATGAAAAGATCAAGGATGCCGGCCTCGTTGCCACGAACAGCATTCGCGGTGGTGCGAACCGTGAGGTTCTGAACCGGATCCGTCAGACCAGTGTAATCCACGATGCCTGGAGCGACGAGGCGTGGACAGTGGACGGCGCCGCCGTTCGCGTATCGCTTGTCTGCTTTGCCGAACCTGCCCACGCGACCCCAGCGTTGCTGAATGGGCATCCGGTCGGCGAGATATTCGGCGACCTGACTGGCCGGAATGGCGTTGACCTGACATTGGCAGCCAGTTTGGCAGAGAATCGTGGCGTTGCCTTTATGGGTGATACCAAAGGGGGTGCGTTCGATGTACCCGGTGAGCTTGCGCGCAAATGGTTGGAGATGCCGATCAATGCCAATGGCCGCGCCAATTCGGACGTCTTGCGACCATGGGCCAACGGCATGGATGTCGTGCGCCGGCCCTCGGATAGCTGGATTGTCGATTTCGGCTGGAAAATGAGCGAAGCCGATGCCGCCTACTATGCGTCTCCGTTCGCTCATGTGCTCGCCAGCGTGCGACCGGTCCGGAGCAAGAACAACAGGGAGACCTATCGGCGATTTTGGTGGCGGCACGTAGAACCGCGACCCGGGATGGTCGCGAACCTCGCCCGGCTGACACGTTTCATCGTGACCCCGACTGTGGCCAAGCACCGGCTGTTCGATTGGATGCGACATCCAACACTCCCCGATCACCAATTGATCGCAATCGCACGCGATGACGACGCAGGTCTTGGTATCCTGCATAGTCGCTTTCACGAACTGTGGGCCCTGCGTTTGGGAACCTGGCTCGGCGTTGGTAACGATCCGCGGTACACTCCATCGACAACGTTCGAAACCTTCCCGTTCCCCACCGGCCTCACCCCCAACCTCCCCGCCACGTCCTACGCCGACAACCCACATGCCCACGCCATCGCGGCCGCCGCACGTGATCTGGTGGAGAAGCGCGACCTCTGGGTCAACCCGCCCGACCTGGTCGAACGCGTCCCCGAAGTCGTGCCCGGCTTCCCCGACCGCATCATCCCCCGCAATCCCAAGGCCGCTGCCATCCTGAAGACCCGCACCCTAACGAATCTCTACAACATGCGCGGCACGCCCGAGGGCACTTGGCTCGACAACCTGCACCGCGCGCTCGATGAGGCCGTCGCCGCCGCCTATGGCTGGCCGGCCGACCTGTCGGACGACGAAATACTAAGCCGACTATTGGACCTGAACCGCGCCCGCGCGGCTGCGGCAGGTGGCCGGGGCGCTCGTGGTAGCCAGGACGGGCAGGCACCTCTCCGCGTTGACCCTTCCCGCCCGGCAGCGTAAGCAAACGCAACGGCTCGGCGTCCAGTCGGGCGGCCGACAGGATGGAGCGATCCATTGAGAGACGTACGCGACGCGCTGATGGTGGCGCGCAATACTGACGGCAAGCTGATCCGCCGCCCGCTCTCCCCCCATCTTCAGGTCTATCGCTGGCCGATCAGCATGGGGATGTCGATCCTGCACCGGGTAACCGGCGTGGGGCTGGGCCTCGGCACCCTGCTGCTCACCTGGTGGCTGGT
This sequence comes from Acetobacteraceae bacterium, assembly GCA_035569235.1. GTDB lineage: Bacteria > Pseudomonadota > Alphaproteobacteria > Acetobacterales > Acetobacteraceae > JAMXLO01. The sequence continues at coordinate 6,792 of DATMND010000514.1, forward strand.
CGCCGCGGCACTTTCCGATGACGCCTTCGCCGGCGTGCAATGGTTCCTGGCCACCCCGGTCGGCATGCTGGTGCTGTTCGGCTGGACGCTGGCGCTGGCCTTCCACTTCTTCTCCGGCATCCGCCATCTGGTCTGGGATTCCGGTCACGGCTTCGACCAGCCCTGGTACGACCGCTCCGCCTGGGCCGTGCTGATCGCGACCGTGGTGGCGACAATGCTGCTGTGGATCGTCGGCCTGGCGGTGTGGTGAGGCGCGACATGGCTGGCATATCCAAAACGCCGCAGGTCGATATCATGCGCTCGCCGCTCGGGCGTGCGCGCGGCCTTGGTTCGGCGAGGGCCGGCGCCGCGCATTGGTGGGCGCAGCGCCTGACCGCGATCGCGCTGGTGCCGCTGACCCTGTGGTTCCTCTGCGGCATGGTCCGCATGATCGGGGCCACGCGCGACGACGTCGTTTTCTGGATGGCTGGTCCGCTGCCGATCGTGTTGATGATCGTGCTGGTGATCGCCACGTTCCACCACCTGCAGCTCGGGCTCCAGGTGGTCATCGAGGATTACGTGCACAACGACGCGCTGCGGGTCGGTTCGATCCTGCTGATCAAGGCTGTCGCCGTGCTGCTGGCGCTGTCCTGCATCATCTCGGTGCTGAAACTGGGCCTGTAGCGGATTTCGGACGGGAAAGGGCTCCATGAACGCGATCACGCTGCCGTCATCACGCGCCTACAACATTGTTGACCACACCTACGACGTGGTGGTGGTAGGCGCGGGCGGGTCAGGTCTCCGCGCCACGTTCGGCATGGGCGCGGCCGGCCTGAAGACGGCCTGCATCACCAAGGTTTTTCCGACCCGCAGCCACACCGTGGCGGCGCAAGGGGGCGTGGCGGCCTCGCTCGGCAACATGGATGCCGACGATTGGCGCTGGCACATGTACGACACCGTGAAAGGGTCGGACTGGCTCGGCGACCAGGACGCCATCGAATACATGTGCCGCGAGGCGGTGCAGGCGGTCTACGAGCTGGAGCATTTTGGCGTGCCGTTCAGCCGCACCGAGGAGGGCAAGGTCTATCAGCGCCCGTTCGGTGGCCACATGAAGGACTACGGCAAGGAGCCCGCGCGCCGCGCCTGCGCCGCCGCCGACCGGACCGGCCACGCCATCCTTCACACGCTGTACCAGCAGAGCCTCAAGCACGACGTGGAGTTCTACAACGAGTATTTCGCACTCGACCTGATCATGGACGACGAAGGCGTATGCCGCGGCGTCACCGCGTGGTGCCTGGAGGACGGCAGCATCCATCGGTTCCGCGCGCAGCTCGTGGTGTTGGCCACCGGCGGCTATGGGCGCACGTTCCTTTCCTGCACGTCGGCGCATATCTGCACCGGCGACGGTAACGGCATGGTGCTGCGCGCCGGCCTGCCGTGCCAGGACATGGAGTTCGTGCAGTTCCATCCAACCGGCATCTTCCCGGCCGGCTGCCTGATCACCGAAGGCGCGCGCGGCGAGGGCGGCTACCTGACCAATTCGGAGGGCGAGCGCTTCATGGAGCGCTATGCGCCGACCGCGAAGGACCTGGCGTCGCGCGACGTGGTGTCCCGCTCGATGACGATCGAGATCAACGAGGGACGCGGCTGTGGGCCGAACAAGGAGTACATCATGCTGCATCTCGAGCATCTCGGTGCCGACCTGCTGCATGAGCGCCTGCCGGGAATTTCGGAAACGTCGAAGATCTTCGCCGGCGTGGACGTGACGAAGGAGCCGATCCCGGTGCTGCCGACCGTGCACTACAACATGGGCGGCGTGCCGACCAATCATCATGGCGAGGTCCTGCGGCCAACCCGGGAGAATCCGGATGCGGTCGCGCCGGGGCTGATGGCGGTGGGCGAGGGTGCGTGCGTGTCGGTGCATGGCGCCAACCGCCTGGGGTGCAACTCGCTGCTGGATATCGTGGTGTTCGGCCGGGCCGCGGCGGTGCGTGCGGCTGAACTGATCAGGCCGGATGCCAGCCAGGCGCCGCTGCCGCCAAAGTCGGGAGAGTATTCGCTGGATCGCTTCGACCGTGCGCGCCACGCCAAGGGCGGCACGCGCGTTGCCGACCTGCGGGTGGACATGCAGCGCACGATGCAGACCCACGCCGCTGTGTTCCGCAACAGCACGACGCTCGCCGAGGGCGTGGCGGCGATGCAGCGCGTCTGGGGAGGATTGTCGGACATGTCGGTGTCCGACCGCAGCCTGATCTGGAACAGCGACCTGATGGAGGCGCTGGAGCTGCAGAACCTGATGGGCAATGCGATGACCACCATGGTCGGCGCCGAGGCGCGGCATGAGAGCCGTGGGGCACATGCTCACGACGACTATCCCGAGCGCGACGACGTGAACTGGATGAAGCACACGCTGTCTTGGTGCGACGACGATGGAACGGTGCAGTTGGCCTATCGGCCGGTGAAGCTGCAGACGCTGACCAACGAAGTGTCTTCATTCCCGCCGAGGCCGCGGGTGTATTGAGAACTACTGCCGTGACGAGATGCGGTTGCAGATGCGACCTGGGCCCCCGCTTTCGCGGGGGTGACGAAATTGCTCGCGGCGAGACGGAGTTGTTCGCGGGGGCAACGAAGTTGTTTGCACGGGTGCAGATTCAAATAGATGGTCATCCCCGCGAACGCGGGGACCCAAGGTCCATAGCCACTGCCGGCCCGAATTCGAGACCAGGAACTCTCTGACCATGGTTGCGTTCAACCTCCCCGCAATCAGTCGCGTAGGCCATGACAAGACCCACAAAGCGCCAACCGGTGCCAAACGCGTGCAGGCGTTCCGCATCTATCGCTGGAACCCCGACGACGGGCTGAACCCAAGCACCGACGCCAATGCATTCGCCTGCGTGAAGCCGAGAGTTCCAGCCGAGGAAACGGGTGCACCAGTGTCTGGCGATCCTTGCGTAGTGGCGCGGCGTTCGTGCGCTCCGGCAGTCAAAGATTTTAACACGGAGGACGAGCGAGGGCCACGGAGCGCCACGGAGACCTCCTTACATGACGAAGCGCCGGAGGCCGTCTATCAGACGCGGCGCATTGAAGTTCAGGATCAGGCCGACGGGAATGCGGCTCATGCGCAGGTAGGTCTGCAATTGGGCTTCGTGCGCAGGGATGATCGCGGCGACGGACTTGATCTCCAGAATGACCTGCCGTTCGACAACGAAATCCGCCCGGAAACCCTCGTCGAGCGCCATTCCCTTGTAGATAACCGGGATACCCACCTGTCGCTCGAACGGTATCGCCGCCTGCCGAAACTCGTAGCACAGGCATTGCTCGTACACGGATTCCAACAGCCCCCGCCCCGTATGCCGATGCACTTCGATCGCCAACCCGATCACCTGCTCAGTAAGCCGCTCCGCCGCCAACATGATGGTCTCCTGCGGCCCTCCGTGGCCCTCGATCTTCCTCCGTGTTAAAAGCTTATGAAACGTAAACGCACCGACCGACCTGCGGAGCACGTGACAGACCAGGAGCGATTTTGAATGGTCGCCTTCAACCTCCCCGCCAACAGCCGCCTCACTGCCGGCAAGACCTACAAAGCCCCAGCCGGTGCCAAACGCGTGCGTGCGTTCCGAATCTATCGCTGGAACCCCGACGACGGACTGAACCCAAGCACCGACACCTATGAGATAGATCTCGATGCATGCGGCCCGATGGTTCTGGATGCACTGATCAAGATCAAGAACGAGATCGATCCGTCGCTGACCTTCCGCCGTTCTTGCCGCGAGGGCATCTGCGGCTCGTGCGCGATGAACATCGACGGCGGCAACACGCTTGCCTGCTTGAAGCCGATCGAGGACGTGAAGGGCGCGGTACGCATTAACCCGCTGCCGCACATGCCGGTGGTGAAGGACCTGGTGCCGGACCTGTCGCAGGTCTACGCGCAGCTGCGCAGCATCGAACCATGGCTGCAGGCCGACAGCCCGGCCCCTCCGGACGGCGAGCGGCTACAGAGCCGCGAGGAGCGTGCGAAGCTGGACGGGCTGTGGGAGTGCATCCTGTGCTTCTGCTGCTCCACCGCCTGTCCGAGCTACTGGTGGAACGGCGACCGCTATCTTGGTCCGGCGGTGCTGCTTCAGGCGTATCGCTGGATCGCCGATTCTCGCGATGAGCACACTGGCGAGCGGCTGGATGCACTGGAGGACCCGTTCAAGCTGTATCGCTGCCACACGATCATGAACTGCACCGACACCTGCCCGAAGGGACTGAACCCGGCGAAGGCGATCGGCGCGATCAAGCAGTTGATCGTGGAGCGGCAGGTATAGGCAGATTGTCGCAAGGCCAATTGTCTGGCACAATTGCTGCCTTCCGGAGATGTTGTCATGTTGTCCGTTCCGCTGCGACCAGATACCGAGCAGAGACTGGCGGAGCTTGCCAAGAGCCGCGGGTTGTCGAAAGCCGACCTGGCCCAGGAACTGATCGAACTCAGCCTTGGGGATCTCGACGACATCCAGATGGCGGTAGAGCGCCTGGAAAATCCGATGCAGCCCCTGACGAGCGAGCAGGCCAGGAAAGCACTTGGGCTGGACGATTGAGTACGATCCGAGGTCAATCGATGATCTCAACAGGCTAGATCGCTCAGTTAGGGCCGAGATCGTCCGTTATCTGGCAACACGGGTCGCTCAGGCGGATAATCCGCGGCAATTCGGCAAGCCGCTGCGGCACGACAAGTTCGGTCTCTGGCGTTATCGCGTCCGGGATTACCTCATCGTTTGCGAGCATAGAGCCGCGGGTCCTCCGCCACATTATAGGCATATCACGCCACCGGTCACCGGCGACCGGAACCGGACCTGCGAAATTCGCGTGGTGAGTCTGGTCGCGTGCGGACCGGTGACCCACTCAGCTCCGTGGCGGCGTGCCGGTCGTGATTGGGTGCGGCGGATAGCCGACCGTCCACAGCCTTTCGTGCGGTCGCGCAACCGGCTCGGGCAGCGTCTGCCGCAGTGACGGTGTGGTCTGCGTCACGCCAACCGGTCCGGTCGACATCAAGGCGCCACACGCATTGCCGGTGCGTGACACATGCACCCGCGGCTGACCGCCGTTGGCCGGATACCCATATGTGATCGTCTCGCTGCACGTGCCATTTCCGGACGACAGCGAGGTCATGACAACGCCGGAACCGGGCACCGCCTGCGGCATCCCGTTCATGACCGACCGGATCATCTGTTGTGGATCGGGCAATGACGCCATCAGCGAATCCATATCGGCCATCATGTGCCGCATCATCGCATCCTGCTCGGCGATCATGCGCGTCACCGGAAAATCCCCAAACGTTGCAAGGGCCTGCCGCGGCGATACCGTCGCAGCGGGCAGTGGCAGGAACACGACCATGGCGCCGGACGGGACATAGACATAACGGCCACCGTCGGGCTGCGCCGCCCCGGCCGCCCCGGCTCCAATGATCAGCGGAAGCGCCAGGCAGGCGCCGAACAGTGCAACGGAACCCTTTCTCATTGCCTTCCTCCAAGCCAGTCGAAACACCATCGACGATCTTCACTGTCCCGCTTTACGTGGGTTGTTGCCCGCCGATGAAAACTTGGTAACGCCGCGCTACGCAGCCCGCGTCAGGCGCTTCATGAAAGCCGAGATCCGGTGCCGGCGAAGCTCGCTTCGCGCCTTCGCGTCCGTGGTCATGTAGTTGAGCTGCACCGAATAGCGCTGTCCGGTGAACCGCTTGTGGCCATGCCAGGCGGCGGGTCCGTTCGGGAATACCAGCAGTGTGCCGTTCACCGGCGGCACCTCGACCGCATAGTCGTCCAGATCGCCAGGGCCGCGCAGCAGGCGCAGACACCCCTCATGCTGGCCCCACGCCGCGGCGGCGGGGTTCAGATACAGCAGGACCGTCACGCGCTTGGCGGTCGAGTCGCAATGGATGTAGCCGTCCCGTTCGTTGGTCCGCGCGCGCAACGTCACCATCGTCGGCGAATCGCTCAGGTCCATGTCGAAACGCTCCGCGATCGCGTGGCGAAGCCTCGGCCCCTCCAATTCCTCCATCAACGCCTGCGCGCCAGGGCCCAGCGCCAGCGCATCCATCGGGAACGATCCGCGCTTGCCCAGCGCCGGCAGATCGGCGACCACGGTGCGCAGGCTTCCGGGCGGCACGAAGTCCGGCACCACCACGTGTGGGAACGGATCCGTAGCCACCGGCACCGTGCGCAACGCGGCGTAGTCGAGTTCGATCATCCGACACTCCTTCGGGACGGTGCTTAGCACGGAAGCCGTCGCGTTGAACCCCGGCGGCGGACACGCTATCTGCCGCCTCGACATGGACAACCCGGGCGCCGACATCCCTGCGCAGCGCGGACCGCTGCCAGCCTTCCGGGCATTGGTGGCGGCCGGCGAACTGGCGTCGGAGCCATCCCAGGAAATCGTCGCCGCACGGCTACAGACGCTGTGGGAGAGGCTGCGCGGCTACGATCCGCAGCCGAGATCGGCCAACGGTCAAAGCCTGTTGTCCCGTCTGCTCCGCCGCGGCGAACCCGTGCGAGACCAGCCGAACGGCCTCTACATCGTGGGTCCCGTCGGACGCGGAAAGTCCATGTTGATGGAGCTGTTCTTCGACGCGGCCAAGGTCGGCCGCAAGCGGCGCTACCACTTCCATCGCTTCATGCAGAATGTCCATGCACGCATCCACACATTCAAGGCGGCCGATCGCGGCATCGGCGATCCGATCCCGCCGCTTGCCATATCGATCGCAGCCGAAGCGGCGCTGCTGTGCTTCGATGAGTTCCAGGTGAACGACATCGCCGACGCAATGATCCTGGGTCGACTGTCCCAGGCGCTGTTCGACCGCGGCGTGGTGGTCGTGGCCACATCGAACGTCGTACCGGACGATCTGTTCAAGGGCCAGCCAGGGCGCGACGCCTTCCTGCCATTCATCGCGCTGATCAAGCAGAGGCTCGATGTGGTGATGATCGACGAAGGGCGGGATTTCCGCCGTTCGCTCATGCGCGGCGAACGCACCTGGCTGGTTCCCGCCGATGCGTGGGCCGAGCGCGAACTGGACCATGCCTTCGCCGAACTGACCTGGAATGCAACGGGTGAGCCCGAGACCCTGCGGGTGATGGGGCGCAAATTCGTCGTGCCTGTCGCGGCGGAAGGTGTCGCGCGCTGCGACTTCGACACGCTGTGCGGTACCGCGCTCGGTGCAGGCGACTATCTGGCGCTGGCGACGCGCTATCACACGCTGATCCTGGAACGCATCCCGCGCCTTTCGCCCAACAACTACGACAAGGCACGCCGCTTCATCGTGCTGATCGACACGCTGTACGATCATCAAGTGAAGCTGTTCGCGTCTGCCGATGCCATGCCGGAGCAGCTCTATTTGCACGGCGAAAATGCCCGGATGTTCGAGCGCACGGTATCGCGGCTCGACGAGATGCAGAGCCTGCACTGGCTTGAGCTGCCGCACCTGGCATAGAGTGCTGATCTGACAGCGTGGAGGCCGAAGTAGGGGAAGCGTGCATGCGCGGATTGGACGGCAAACGGGTGATCCTGACCGGTGGCGCGAGCGGCATTGGCCGTACCGCCGCGTTGCGCCTGGCGGACGAAGGCTGCGTGTTGGGTATTTTCGATCTGGACGAGTCGGGTGCTCGGGAGACGGTCGCGCAGTGTACGGGCGGCTAGGCGAGGGCCTATGGCGTGGACATCACCGACCGTGACCTGATCGCTGCCGCCCTCGCGTCATTCGAGGCGAAATGCGGACCGGTGCAGGCGCTGGCGAACAACGCGGGATGGGATACGCCGCGCGACTTCCTCGATACCGACCGTGCGCTGTGGGACAAGGTGATTCAGATCAATCTGTACGGCCCATTGAATATGCACCACGTCGTCGTGCGCGGCATGTCTGTCCACGGTTTCGGCAGGGTCGTCAACGTCGCGTCGGATGCGGGGCGCGTGGGTTCCACGGGTGAGGCGGTTTACGCTGCATGCAAGGGCGGCATCATCGCGTTCACCGAGACGCTGGCGCGCGAATTGGCACGCAAGGCGTCACGCTGAATGTGATCTGTCCCGGTCCGACAGACACGCCATTGTTCGGAGATTTCCGCGCGGCATCGCCCTCGATCGGCGACGCACTGGCCCGCGCCATCCCATTGCGGCGGATCGGTGAGCCGGACGACTATGCCGGCATGATCGCATTCCTGCTGTCGGACGATACGGCCTATATGACCGGTCAGACGATCAGCGTGTCCGGCGGGCTGACGATGGTCTGAAATCGATGCTCTCGTCATCCCCGCGCATTTTGTTGTCATCTCCGCGTTTTTGTCGTCATCCCCGCGCAAGCGGGGACCCATGGACGACAGCGCTAAATTTGCAGCTCCTTTGGTTCAGAGCCTGCGACCGCCCCACCGCGGCCAGAGCGGTGCGGACCAGATACGGTGCCGATCCTGGCAACTCGGGTGGCGGCCGAATAAAGGAAGTGGATTCACCGCAGAGGCGCAGAGAACGCTGAGGAAAAAAGGTTTGCTGCGCGCAAGGCGCGCCAAATAATTCGTCTCAGCGTCCTCTGCGCCTCTGCGGTGAATATTTCTTACTACAGTTTGTTACCGCTGCCGGTCCAACTTCGAAAACCCTGATGCCATCGGGCGTATCCGACTAGGCGAGACCGATGCGTCGGCGAAAATCCCCGTCGCGCAGGCTGAATTCGTTGCCCGCGAGATCATCGGCCTCGGCTGTGCAAAGATAAACGATGGCGCGTGCGGGATGCGTGACTGGCGTGAGTTGTTCGCGCGGGATCTTGCTGACCGGGTTGATCCCCGACGCGCGTATGATGACCTGCATTTCGGTGTCCGTGGTGCCGGGCTGGAAGCCGAACACGCGCATGCCGGCGGCTCGATGTTCCATATCGATGGAGCGGGTCAGCATCGCCAGGCCGGCCTTGCCTGCGCAATATCCGCTCCAGCCCTCCTGCGGACGCAGCGCCGCGCCAGACGAGATATTGACGATCGTGCCGCGCCCCCGCTCGATCATTCCCGGCAGTACGGCACGGACGGCGTAGTAGGCGCCGATCAGGTTGATCTCGATGCTACGTGCCCATTGGGCGGGATCGGTGTCACCGACCATGCCAATGGGCTCGATGACACCGGCATTGTTTATCAGCAAATCGGGCGGACCGAATCGTTGGATGGTTTCGCGCACGAGGCGTTGGCATGCCGCGTAATCGGAAACATCGCAGGCGATTGCCGCAGCCTTGCCGCCAGCCGCATTGATCCGCTGCGCGTTGACATCGGTCTGCGCGGTATTGCGCGCCGCAAGTATGACGGACGCACCCGCCTCGCCCAGGGCAAAAGCCGTCGTCGCGCCGATGCCGCGGCTTGCGCCGGTGACGATTGCAACCTTTCCCGCCAGACTTTCCATTTGCGCTGCCTCCGATATGGGGATTCTCCCCGCCGCTTTACGGCACGGGTGGGGGATTGGACAAGCGGGGCTACCGGTGAGTATCCTCGCGCTAAGCAAGCGCCGAAGGGGGTCTGGATGCCGACCAGCGTGACATGGAACGAGACCGCGACGAACATCGCAGGCAGCAAGCTGCATCTGACACGTGGTGGCAGCGGTCGGCCGGTGCTTATCCTGCACCACGACATAGGTACACCGGAACGCCTGCCATTTTATGATACGCTGGCGCAGAATTTCGATGTCCTCGTCCCGCATCATCCGGGATGGGGGAAGTCGGAGCGGCCGCAGTGGCTGCGGAGCGTGCGTGACATCGCGGCAATTCACAATTGGCTGCTCACCGATCTTGGTATCAGCGACGCGTCTTTGGTAGGCCTCGGTTTTGGCGGCTGGATCGCCGCTGAGATGGCGAGCCAGGCGCCGGCGGCGTTCCGCCGGATGGTGCTGGTGGGCGCCATGGGCATCAAGCCGCCGGAGGGCGATATCGCCGATCAGGCCATCGTGTCTTATCTCGACTATCCGCACGCGGGGTTCCACGACCGGGCAGCGTTCACCCGCATCTATGGCGACGTATCGACGGATCAGCTCGAGCAGTGGGACATCTGCCGCGAGATGGTGTTCCGGACCGCGTGGAAGCCGTATATGTACAGTCAGACACTGCCGCATTTGCTGGGCGGCGTTCGTACGCCTGCGCTGGTGGTGTGGGGCGATGACGACAGGCACGTGCCGCGCAGCGCAGGTGATGCCTACGTCAAGGCGCTACGCAACGCACGATTGGAAGTCATCCCAGCGTGCGGGCACTATGTGGATATGGAAAAGCCGGACGAGCTGGCGAAACTTGTAACAGCGTTCGTCAACGCGAACTGAACACCACACCTGATCGAAGGGGAGCATGTCATGCACCTGATGTATTTCACCGAGCAGCCGATGGCCGCCTACGACGCGAAGGAGGGGCTGAAATACGGCGCGACCGCGCTGACCTTCTCTAACAGCCACTACGATCCGGTGCAGGCCAGCCGGCTGTACAACGAGTACCTCGAAGAATACATCATGGCCGACGAGTGGGGCGTCGACGGTATCATGCTGAACGAGCACCATAACGCCCCATTCTGCATGCAGGCCCGAACCAACATGTTCGGCGCCATCCTCGCCGCGGTGACGAAGCGCGCGAAGATCGTCTTCCTCGGCAATCCGCTGCCGCTATCGGACAACCCGGTGCAGCTCGCCGAAGAGATCGCGATGATCGACATGGTGTCGAAGGGTCGGGTGGTATCGGGCTTCGTCCGCGGCGGCGGGCAGGAGCAGTTGGCCAACGGGGTAAACCCCGCCTACAACCGGGAACGCTTCGTCGAGGCGCATGACCTGATCCAGAAAACCTGGACCACACCGGGTCCGTTCCGCTGGGAAGGCACGCACTACCAGCACCGCGTGGTGAACCCCTGGGCGGTGCCGCTGCAGAAGCCGTATCCACGCGTGTGGATACCGGGCGTGCTGTCGCGCGAGACCGTGATCTGGACGGCGCAGCAGCGCTATCCGTACATCGCGCTGAACACCGCGATCGATGCGACAAAGGTGATCTGGGACACGTATTCGAAAGCGGCGGCCGATGTCGGCTACACCGCGGGACCGGAGAACTTCGGCTACCTGATCCGGGTGCACGTGCAGGACACCGAAGAGAAGGCGCTGCAGAACGCGCGGCAGTTCATGTGGATGCAGGGCGAATTTACCGGCCTTGCACATCCCGTGTGGGCAAATCCGTCGGGCTATTTCTCGCCGTCCGGGCGCCGCGGCTTTGTGGAATTCGCGGTGGGACGCGCGAAGAACCCGCGTGGCCAGCCGACCTTCGAGGAGCAGGTCGCCGACACCATGATCATCGCCGGCACGCCGGATCAGGTGATCGCGAGGCTGAAGCATCTGATCGAGCATACGCGGCCCGGCATCATGGGCTTGTGGGGCAACGACGGCACCGTGAGCATGCAGGATCGTCGACGCTGCATCGAGCTGCTGGTGAAGGAGGTAATGCCGGCGGTCCGCGAACACGGCAAGTCGCTGGGCCTGAATGACCCGTGGGAGGCCAACGCTCCGGTGCATCTGAAGTACTCGACGGACATTCCGGTGCAGAAGGCCGCCGCGGAGTAGCGCTTGATGCTGGTAAGGAACATCCTTACTTGGGGATGTTCCTCACCGAGGTTTCCCGTGATTACCAGCAAGCTGACCAGCAAGGCACAGACCACGATTCCGCAGCCGGTGCGTGCAGCGCTCGGCGTGGCAGAAGGCGACGAGTTGGCCTACACGATTGAGGACGGCCGCGTGGTGCTCACCAAGGCACCGCCCCGCCGCGGGCATCCGCTAGATGATCCGTTTACCACCTTCACTGAGTGGGATTCGGAGGCGGACGAACAGGCTTTCGCGAACCTCTGACGCATGCCTCCGGCGACCCGACCCATGCGGTATGCAACCTCGCGCGATTGCCACTTTCACCGGCAAGCCTGAGCGGGCGCATTTGAATGTGGCGTTCTCTTGCCAAGGCTGGCACGGTCATCCCGGTGGATGGCGGATTACGCCGCTATCAGTTCTGAAAGGCCACGTCATGCGCCAAATGGTCCTCGTCGGCTTCCTGCAGGCGCAGAACTGCACAACCCTAGCAAGCTCGTGGCGGCATCCGGACTCGCGCACCGACTTCACCTCGGCTGCCTACTACCAGAAGATCGGTCAGGTGCTGGAGGAGGGCAAATTCCAACTCGCCTTTTTTGACGACAGGCTGGCAATGCCGGACATATATGGCGGCAATCCCGCGGAGGTGGTGGCCAACGGCGTGCGTGTCGTGAAGATGGACCCGGTAGCAACGCTGCTGGCGATGGGCTTCGGGACGCGCCGGCTTGGCATTGGTGCAACCGCGTCCACGACGTACTACGAACCGTTCGACGTGGCGCGCCGGTTTCAGACCGTGGACCACATGTTGGGCGGCCGAGCCGCATGGAATGTGGTGACCTCGGTCAATGATGGCGAAGCGCAGAACATGGGGCGCGAGGTCCATCTTGCGCACGACCTGCGTTACGATCGTGCGGACGAATTCATGGAGATCGTGCTCGGCTGCTGGGATGCCTGGGAGGACGATGCGCTTGTCGTCGACAAACAATCCGGTCTGTTCGCGCATCCCGACAAGGTGCATCGCATGGAGTACCGCGGCAAATTCCTGACGTCGCGGGGCACATTCACGGTGCCGCGTTCGCCGCAGGGTCACCCTGTCATCATCCAGGCGGGTGCGTCCGATCGCGGCAAACGGTTCTCGGAACGGTGGGCCGAGACGGTTTTCGTCGGCTATCCGGATTTGGCGGAGGGCAAGCGGCGCTATGCTGATTTCAAGCAGGGCGTGGCGCAGCTTGGACGAGATCCAGACTTGGTAACGGTCAATACGATTGCCTATCCGGTTGTAGCGGCAACGAAGACCGAAGCCGAAGACAAGATGGCGCTGATTGAAACGCTGTACCGCGAGGTGGATGGGTTGTCGCTGCTGTCCGAGGCGCTGAACTTCGACTTCTCGAAGAAGGGCATGGACGAGGCGTTCACCGACGAGGAGCTGGAGGGCATGTCGGGGATGCAGGCGATGCGCGATCGGGTGATGCGTGTTATCGGCCGCAATCCGACGGTGCGCGATTTTCTTGAGGTGACACGGCGCGGCCGTCCGCGCGAGGCGATCGTCGGTGGACCAAAGGAGGTGGCCGATCGGTTCGAGCAGTGGTTCGTCGAGCGTGCGTGCGATGGCTATGTAGTGGGCGGCACGCATATACCGGGCACGTTTGAGGATTTTGTGAAGTTCGTGGTGCCGGAGTTACAGCGACGCGGGATCTTCCAGACGGATTACAAGGGCGCGACGCTGCGGGAGAATCTTGGGCTGCCGTGGCCACGGACGGGATGGTGGAAAGCGGCGGCCGAGTAGAGCCCCAATACAAACCGTCATGGCCGGGCTGGCCCGGCCATGACAGAACAGAACCAAAAGCGCGCGCTTACACCCGCTCGAAGATCGCCGCGATCCCCTGGCCGCCGCCGATGCACATCGTGATCAGCGCATACCGTCCACCAATGCGTTCCAGCTCGTAGAGCGCCTTCACCGTCAGGATCGCTCCCGTAGCGCCGACCGGGTGGCCGAGCGAAATGCCGGATCCGTTCGGGTTCGTCTTCTCCGGGTCGAGCCCTAGGTCCTTCGCCACCGCGCAGGCTTGCGCGGCGAATGCCTCGTTGGCCTCGATCACGTCCATGTCCGCCAATGCCAGTCCCGCACGCTGCAACGCCAGGCGCGTCGCCGGCACGGGGCCGATGCCCATGATCTTGGGATCGACGCCGGCATGTGCGTAGGCCACCAGCCGGCCCATCGGCTTCGCACTACGTTTTTCCGCCGTCTCGCGCTCCATCAGCACCACCGCGGCGGCGCCGTCATTGACCCCCGAGGCATTGCCGGCGGTCACCGTGCCATTCTTGCGAAACACTGTCCGCAGCTTTCCCAGGTCCTCGGCGGTCGTGTTGGCGCGCACGTGCTCGTCGGTATCGAACACTGTCTCGCCTCTGCGCGTCTTCAGCGTCACCGGCAGGATCTGCTGCTTGAACCGACCCTCGGAGATCGCGCGTGCGGCGCGGCGGTGCGATTCGATCGCCAGCGCGTCCTGGTCGCCGCGGGTGATCTGGTGGCTCTCGGCCAGGTTCTCGGCGGTCTCGCCCATGTGGATGTTGTCAAACGGATCGTGCAGTGCGGCCAGCATCATGTCGAGCATAGCCGTATCGCCCATGCGCGCGCCCCAACGCATGCCTGGCGCCATATACGGCGCGCGGCTCATGCTCTCGGCGCCGCCGCCAACCGCGATGTCGGTATCGCCGAGCATGATGGTCTGCGCCGCGGATACGACCGCCTGCAGCCCCGAGCCGCACAGCCGGTTCAGCGTTAGCGCCGGTGCGTCCTTCGACACGCCGCCGTTCATCGCGGCGACGCGCGCGAAATACATGTCCTTTGCCTCGGTGTGGATCACGTGGCCGAACACCACCTGGCCCACCTCGTCGCCGGCGACGTTGGCGCGAGACAGCGCCTCGCGCACCACCTGTGCGCCCATATCGGTCGGCGCGACATCTTTCAGCCCGCCGCCGAAATCGCCGATCGCGGTGCGCACACCGGAAACGACGACAACCTCGCGCTGCATGGCCATGTCAACTCTCCTTTACAATTTGATTGCGCAACGTGCCGATGCCGCTGATCTCGATCTCGCAGACATCGCCGTGCCCCATGTTCTCGGTGGCACCCTCGGTGCCCATCCATACCACGTCGCCTGGATGCAGAGTCAGGTATTTTGTCATCGCCACCAGGAAATCGACCACGCCGAAAATCATGCTGTTGGTGGGGAAGGCGATCAGCTCCTTGCCGTTCAGGCACACCTTGGTGACGAGGTCTTCCAGCTTCACGTTGGTCTCGATCCACGGGCCCATCGGCTTGAACGTATCGGTGTTCTTCGCCCGCCACAGCGTGCGGTCGCTCTTCTGCCAGGTCCGCTCGCTCACGTCGTTGCCGATCGTCCAGCCCAGCACCGCCGACAATGCGTTGTCGCGAGTCAGACGGCTGCACGTGCGCCCGATCACCGCGACAAGCTCTCCTTCGTATTGCACTTGATCGGTCGCATCTTTTGGGATCACGATCGCCGCACCGTGCGCGATGAGCGCGTTATTGGCGCGGTAGCCGATGTCCGCCTGCGTCGGCATGTTGGGCTTCTGGCCGACCTTCTCGGCAATTTCGCGAACGTGCTCGGGATAGTTCATGCCCGCGGCATAGAAGGTCGGCGGCACCACCGGCACCAGCAGCTTCACATCCGACAGTTTCATTCGTGTCGATGTTCGTTCCCAGCTGTCGAACGGCGAGCCGCGCACGGGCATGATTTCGTCGCCCTCGACCACGCCGTAGGTTGGCTTGCCGTTCTGCTCGAAGCGTGCCCAGCGCATGTGCGGTGTTCCCTCTTTACTGGTTTGTCACGCCGTCTGGTGTCCTGGCAAATCGTTGCGGTGGCCATTTCGCTGACCATGCCTGGTTGGTGCTCGGTGCGAAGCCGCCTTTGCCGATCATACACGCAGGTGCGTGGGCCCGCTACCGCTTGAGGATCTCCTCGCGACCGGCCGCCACATCAAAGGGCCAGCCTTGCGGGGTGTGTTTCAGCGGGATCGGGAACGCCCAATCATCCGTGCCGATCGACAGCGTGCCTCATCGCCGTGCACGTCGATCGCGTGCTTGGCACCATACGCCGCCATGAACTTCTCGCACCGGGCCTCGTTGGCGACCGGGTCGCCGGCGCTTACTACCCGCGATCCCCTCTCCCCGAACAGCGCGTGCAGTTGTGCGGAGTCCTGGGCGCGGACGGCCGTGACTAGCGCGTCGATCGCCGCGTCAGGTGAGGTGAAGTGCTGGACCAAATTTGGTGCGGACTGTAGCAAAGCCGGGGAAACTATGTGTGCACTCGGGAATCTCAATGTCCGCTTGATTTCTCGCCATCGCAGCACCGGCTTGGCGTTGGCGGTGGTTGACGGGAGGCTGCTGGCCGTGATGTGCCAACAGGGATGCAGGAGGCAGACGACGCATGACAAGCGAGCACAACTGGGCAGACAATTACACGTTCAAAGCCGTTCGCATTCATCGTCCGACCACGATAGACGACGTGCGCCGTCTGGTCGCCGGCTCGGCCAAGATCCGCGCGATCGGCGCGCGCCATTCTTTCAACGGCATTGCCGATTCACCCGGCGATCTGGTCGATCTGAGCAACCTCGACCCCGAGTTCGTCATCGATCGTGAACAGCAGACCGTTACGGTTGGTCCGGCGACCAGCTACGGAATGCTTGCCAGCTATCTGCAAACCCATGGCTGGGCGCTGCACAACATGGCATCGCTGCCGCACATCTCCGTTGCTGGCGCCATCGCGACCGGAACGCACGGCTCCGGCGACAAGAACGGCAATCTCTCAACCGCGGTTGCAGGATTGGAGCTTGTCACCGCAACCGGCGATCTCGTTGAAATCCATCGCGGCGCCGCGGGCTTCGACGGTATGGTGGTCGGGTTCGGCGCATTCGGTGTGGTTATTCGCGTGACGCTCGACATTCAGCCGACGTTCGACCTGCGACAGGATGCCTTCGCCGACGTGCCCTGGACGGCAGCTCTTTCCAACCTCGATGCGATCATGTCGGCGGCCTACAGCGTTAGCCTTATGACATCGTGGTCGGGCCGCACAGTATGTCGCCTTTGGCTGAAGACGCGCCTCGCTGATGGTGCGCCGATCGACGTGACGGAACCGTATCTGGGCGCCACTCCGACAGCCGATGCAACTGCGACCGGCGCGGCTGACGCCATCGGCCGGCTCAACCCGTTCAGCATCCCGGGTCCGTGGTCCGAACGACTGCCGCACTTTCGGCCCGGGGCGCAGCCGGGGCCTCTCGAGCAGATCCAAAGTGAATACATGGTTCCACGCACACAGGCGACCGCGGCGCTCGCGAAGCTGCGCGCGATCGGCGATCGCATCGACCAGCATCTGTATGTCACCGAAATCCGCTCGATGGCGGCGGACACGCTATGGCTCAGCCCTGCCTATGGTCACGACAGCATCGCGATTCACTTCACCTGGAAGCAAGAGCCCGACGCGGTGCACGCCATCACGACCGAGATCGAGGATTTGCTGCTGCCGCTCGGTGCGCGTCCCCATTGGGGCAAGCTGATGCATGCGCGTGCCGACCGACTCGCCCCGCTCTATCCGCGCATGCCCGCTTTTTGCGACCTTGCCCGATCTTATGATCCAAATGGGAAGTTTCGCAACGAATATCTCGATACACATGTCTTCGGGTGAGGTCGCACCGCGCCGAAATCGCGGGCGGTTTGCTGGTCTCATCAAATGGTCAGTCCGCGCTCAGCTCCCGTAACGCCTCGGGTTGAACGGTAATGCCACCGGCTGCTCACGCATCTCAACGCATTCAACCTGTTCAGCCACGACACACCGGAGGACCCCACGACCGGCGCCCGCGACGAGGAAGCCAAGGTCGTGCGTGAGCTTCGGAAGATCATGCGGGAGCCTGGCCTGCGTATCGGTGTGACGTGCGTGCGCGCCCCCGTGCCGCGGGCGCACTCGATCGCGCTGACAGTCGAATTCGAGTGGCCGGTCGGCCGGGCCGACGGGCGGGAAATCCTGGCCCCGGCTCCAGGCGTGCGGGGCGTCGATGACATGCTGCGCAATCACTTCCCGATGCCGCGCGAGGCGTCGTGGCAGGGTGGCGTGCTCATCGGGCGCGTTCGCCGGGACCCCAGCGATCCGTCCGGCTGCTCACTTACTCTGTTCGTGGCCGGCGATCAGCTGCTGAAGGGCGCGGCGCTCAATGCCGTGCAGATCGCGTAGCGGCTCGTGGCCTAGCCGCGCTTCCGGCGTACCCCTCCCCCCTCCCGCAAAGGGGAGGGGGGAGAAGTGTGCCTGGGGGTTGGGGCTAAATCCTCGCCTGGCTTTCCTCGATCACCATGACCGATTCGGTGACGATCACCGGCTCGTGCAGCCAGCGCGTGACGCCGCCGGCGATAATCGCACCGATGATCGGCGCCAGCCAGAACAGCCAGAGCTGAGCAACATACTCGCCGCCGCCGAACAGCGCCGGGCCGGTGCTGCGGGCCGGATTGACCGACGTGTTGGTGACGGGGATCGACACCAGGTGAATCAGCGTGAGGGCGAGACCGATGGGGATGCCGGCGAACCCGACGGCCGCGCCTTTGGATGTGCAACCGATGATGATCATCAGGAAGAAAAAGGTCATCAGGACCTCCATCGCGAAGCACGCGCCGAGGCTGTATTTGCCGGGGCTGAGGTCGCCATAGCCGTTCGAGGCAAACCCCGCCGGGACCCATCCGGGCTTGCCCGAGGCGATCCAGTACAGCGCGGCCGCGGCAACGATCGCGCCGACCACCTGGGCGATGATGTAGGGCACGACATCGGCGGCGCTGAATCGCCCGCCGGCCCACAATCCCACGGTGACGGCCGGATTGAAGTGGCCGCCGGATATGAACCCGACGGCGTAGGCCATCGTGAGCACGGTGAGCCCGAAGGCGAATGCCACGCCGAGGAACCCGATCCCGAGGGATGGATAACCAGCGGCCAGCACCGCAGCCCCGCAACCGCCGAAGGTCAGCCAAAATGTGCCGAAGAATTCAGCGGCGGCACGTCGTGTCATGTCCATGCGTTCCTCCACCTGGCAGCACGTCTGCTGGAGACAATGCAGTTGGAATAATTGGGGAACCGGAAGCAGAAGAGGCGGCAACGGCTTGCTGGCCTGCCATTGCTGTGACCGACTCCGTAGCGGCACATTCTGAGCATGCGGCTGCCCAAGAGGCAATCATGACTCGCCTGCCGGGATATGTGCCCCTGCGAAACTGAGCCGAAACTGGGCCAGATCGAATTGGTAAAAGTGGGGGGCTTCTGTTGCCCGGTGCCCCCCGAACCGCGCTTATCGCTTATGCAGCGACAGCGAGCGCCTGATTATCATTGGCACTTGTCATATGGCCCGATAACGGCGGAACCATGCCGAGCGAAAAGTGAGTCTTTACCGCGCGTGTCGAGCCTGTGTCGCCCCCGTCTTGGCTCTTTGCCCAAACTGGTGGAGGCGCCGGGCACTGCCCCCGGGTCCACTACGCTTATTCCACGCACCGTTTATCGCCGTAGCCGGCAAGCCGGCATCGGTAATATAGGCATTCGGCCCCCCGGCTGAAAGTGGAGTCGCGCATGCACCTGACCGAGGACCAGACGACGGAGATCGCCGCCCTCCGTGACCAAGGCCGGCAAACTCTTCGGCCGACCGTGCCGGCGTTGGAGGAACTGCTCTACCAGGCTATTCCGGTGCTGGACCATGGCTTCGTCCGCGTGATCGACTACATGGGCGACGATGCCGCCATCGTGCAGGCGGCGCGGGTGTCGTACGGGCGCGGCACGCGGCGGGTCTCCGAGGATGCCGGGCTGATCCGCTATCTCATGCGGCACAGGCACTCCACGCCGTTCGAGATGTGCGAGATCAAGTACCACGTGAAGCTGCCGATCTTCGTTGCCCGCCAGTGGATCCGCCACCGAACAGCCAACGTGAACGAGTATTCCGCGCGCTATTCGATCCTGGATCGCGAGTTCTACCTGCCGGCGCCGGAGCATCTCGCGGCGCAGTCCGCCGCGAACCGGCAGGGCAGGGGTGCCGTGCTGGATGGCGAGGAAGCCGCGCGGGTGCTCGATCTGCTACGTGGTGACGCGACGCGCTGCTACGACCACTACGCCGAGATGTTGAACGAGGACGGGATGGGCGCGGCTCGCGATCCGTCACGCCGGGGCCTGGCGCGCGAGTTGGCGCGGATGAACCTGACGCTGAATACCTACACGCAATGGTATTGGAAGATCGACCTTTACAACCTGTTCCACTTTCTGTCGCTGCGTGCGGACGCCCACGCGCAGTACGAGATTCGCGCCTATGCCGAGGTATTGCTGCGCACGGTGGAGGCCTGGGTGCCGGTGGCCTGCCAGGCGTTCCGCGACTATCGGCTGGGTGCGGTCACGCTATCTGCGCAGATGCTGGCGGCGGTGCGGCGCATGCTGGCAGGTGAGCCGGTGGACCAGCCAAACAGCGGGCTGAACCGGCGCGAGTGGCAGGAACTGATGGTGGCGCTGGGGCGGGATTGACATCTTATACGTGAGGTGCGTATAGGGGCGCAAATTGGCTCAGAAAACTCAGTACGTGACGGCGCATTGATTCTCTATTGTAATAGATTGGTAATATTTATGGAAACGGCGATACAGATGGCGTGCTTGTGCCCAGGGAGACCAGAAAATGCACTGGCGGCTTGCGGGACCTACAGATCGAGCCCGGCGATTTCGTTCTCGTTCGGTTGTTGATCGACGGATTCGACCTCGAAGCCATGTTCTACGTGCACCTGGACGGGCGCTTGGCCGTATTTCGTCGGTTGGATATTCAGGGCGCTGGGCCGAACACCCTCGGTCTGGCGGGATTGCGCGGTTTGGCGCAGTGGGCGCTGGAGTTGCTTGATGTCGACGAACTCCGAATTGAGGGCGCGGTTAGAACGTCTGGTGCCGGTCCGGGACGCCGACCCACCCCCCTCGTTTTCCGGCGACCTGGTCACCCTGGTACTGCGCCTGGTCGGTCCGCTCGATAAGCCGATCTCCGTGGTCAAGCGGATGCGCGCCGCGGGACTGACATTGCGGGCTGGACATGCGGTCATCAACCGACTGGCGGAGACGAGACTGGCGGTCTGTCAGATTGCCGAGGGCGCCGATATCCCCACCCTCGCAACCGATCTTTTGGCCATGAATGTGCACACGTATCGCCGTCGCCATCTCGATCCCTGCCTGATCGCGGAAGTGCGGGCACGGCACGGGCTGTCGCAGCGCGAATTTGCCGAACTACTCGGCGTGGAGATAGATACGCTGCAAAATTGGGAGCAAGGGCGCAACAGGCCGGACACCGCCACGCTCAATCTGGTAATGGCATTCGATAAGGCACCCGAACTGGTCGAACAGGCGGCGTTCGAGCCAGTAGCATGACCGCGCACAATCCCGAAACCACGAGTGGAACGAGCAGTTGCCGTTGCGATCTGATCAACCGCCCGGCTCGTGCGGTTGATTCCTGGCGACGCCCCTAGTCCGCGGCGAGCGCCATCTGCCGCCGGGCGATCGCCTTGCCGCAGTAATCCTCGACTGCCTCGGACACCTTGTCCGCATGGTCCGCGAACACGTGGTCGGCGCCTTCGAAGATCCGGTAATCGACGCTCACACCCTTCTGCGTGTTGAGCTTGTCCACCAGCTTGCGGACCGCCGATTCGGGAACCAGTTCGTCCGTGTCGCCATGCAGCATCAGGCCGCCGCAAGGGCACGGGGCGAGGAACCCGAAATCGTAATGGTTCGCCGGCGGCGCCACGCTGGCCCAGCCGGAAATCTCCGGCCGGCGCATCAAAAGCTGCATACCGATGAACGCGCCGAACGAATAGCCGGCAATCCACAGCCCGCCATGATTCGGGTTGACCACCTGCATCCAGTCGAGCGCGGCCGCCGCATCCCCGATCTCGCCGATGCCGCCGTCGTAGCGACCCTGGCTCCGGCCGACACCGCGGAAGTTGAACCGCATCACCGAGCAGCCCAGCCGCTGGAAGGACTGATACATCGCATAGGTGATTCGATTGTTCATCGTTCCGCCATGCAGCGGATGTGGATGAAGAATCAATGCCACCGGCGCACCAGTCTCCTTCGAGTGGTGGTAACGACCCTCAAGCCGACCATCAGGTCCGGCAAACATCACCTCTGGCATGGCGTCCTGAAACCGCTTTCCTACAGTGCCGGGCCGTGTCTGGGCTGGGTGTCCTCCCGACGCCCGGTCCCCACGGCCCCAAAATATGCAACCCTCGTCCCCGCGCCCGGTCGGGTTCAGATTAGAATAGTAACGCAATCCCCGCTTTTCAGTTCCGCGTGAATTCTTGACCTCTGCGGTCGGAATATCTAGGTTTCGCGGAACGGCACTGGTGCCGCAGGGATCTTTTTCCTCCACCCATCAGTTCGGCTCCCCGACCTGCCGTGCCCCAGGGTTGGGCTTTGGGACCCAGGGCAGCCTTACTGTATAGGGTTGGGGGCTGAACTTCCATAACGGAATTGTCGCATGGCTTTCATGTTCCTGCGTGAGACGGTCAAGACCTACCGGGAACGCGACCCCGCCGCGCGTTCTTTGCTGGAAGTCCTGCTCTGTTATCCCGGTGTGCACGCCGTCATGTGGCATGGGCTGTCGCACTGGCTATGGGAGCATGAACTGCGCCTGCTGGGGCGGTTCTCGTCCCATATCGCCCGGTGGCTGACCGGTATCGAGATCCATCCCGCCGCGCGGATCGGTCGCCGGTTCGTGATCGACCACGGCATGGGAGTGGTGATCGGCGAGACCGCCGAGGTGGGAAACGACTGCTATTTCTATCATCAGGTCACCCTTGGGGTGGCCCGCACCATGGGCGGCAAGCGGCACCCGACGGTCGGCAACAACGTGATCATCGGCGCCGGCGCCAAGGTGCTCGGCCCGATCACAGTCGGCGACAATGCGCGGATCGGCGCCAACGCCGTGGTCGTGGACAGCGTCCCGAATGACACGACCGTGGTCGGCATCCCGGCGCGGATGGTCGATCGCAAGCTGCCGCGCGATCGCAAGACCATGGGGTTCGACCCCTACGGCATCCCATGCGACGGCGATCTCGATCCGTTGCTGCACGATCTCGACCAGATGCATTGCGAACTGGCCGATCTGGAAGAGCGGGTGGCACGGCTGGCGGAGGCACAGATACAGCAGCGCCGGGCCGCCGTCGCGGAGTAGGCCGCGATGCAGCTCAGCACCCGCAGCCGATACGCCGTGATGGCCATGGTTGATCTCGCCACACGTCAGACATTGAGCTGCGAGTGCGACCCGATCTGCCTGGCCGAAATCGCCGCACGCCAAAGGCTCAGTCAGGCCTATCTCGAGCAGCTCTTCGGCGGGCTGCGGCGCGCCGGGCTGGTGGCTTCCGCACGTGGACCGGGTGGCGGATA